>CAYFFS010000001.1:0-66858 GCA_964342765.1 uncultured Nitrososphaerales archaeon
GGACGGGAGGCCGTGGATGGACGACACGGATATACGCGAGGCCGTGGACGACGCGGGCGGGCCCGCAGGAGTCATGAGCCCCAGGGAATGGCTTCCATCCTACGCGATCATATCCAGGATACTTGGCCTGAACGCCGCGGCGGATCTGGCGGCGGCCGCCGTCCTAGGCGCGTTCGCCGCCGCGAAGTCCTTCAGGGAGGAGGAGCTCAGGGCCGTGGTGGAGGGCAGGCCCGCCGTCGTCGTGGGCGCGGGCCCTTCCTTGGACCTCTGGGCTGATTGCATGGCAAAGGGGTGGCCCCACTTCCCTAGGTCGCTCATAGCGGCGGACGACGCAACGTCAGCCCTGATCGAGAGGGGGGTGGTGCCGGACGTCGTGGTGACGGACGCGGACGGGGATCAGGGCGCCATAGTAAGCGCGGCACGCCGGGGCGCCATCGTGGTTCTGCTGGCGCACGGCGACAACTTGGTGGCCGCCCTGAGGATGGCCGCCGCCCTCCCCAGGCTCTCGCCGACGGGGCAGGTGATACCGCTTCCTAACTCGCGGGTCTACGGCGGCTTCACCGACGGGGACAGGGCAGCCTACCTCGCGGCGGCCCTGGGCGCGACCAAGGTTGTGCTCGTGGCCATGGATCTAGAGGGGGACGTGGGGAGGTACTCGAGGAAGGGCAAGGGGGGAAGGGCATGGCTGGCGAGGAAGAGGGTCAAGCTGAGGATAGCCAGGGCGCTGCTTGAATCGCTAGCCGCTTCCGGCGTTGAGATCGTGAACGCCGAGGCGCCCCGCGACGGCGCGTGCGACCATCGAGGAGGCGAGCCCCAGGGACGCCCCTCCGAGGATGTCGAGCGGATAGTGGACCTCTATCAGGACCCTGCTGATGGCCATGGACGTCGCGAGCGCCGCGAAAGCCCACCTCAGGGCCCTCCTCCGGATCGTGAGGGGGATGGCGAAGGTCCTGGACGAGTGCCCCGACGGATAGGAGTAGCTATCCACCAGGAGGGGATCGTAGGGCCTGCACGAAGGTTCCAGGGGGCGGCACACGGAGAACGAGACCTTGAGCACCCCGTCAAGCAGCTCCGCCAGGAAGATGGAGATCAGGAGGACCGCGGGGAGCCTCCTCCGCTTCACGTAGAGGTAGGCGGAGTACGCTATGGCGGAGGCCCAGACTACCTCGATGCTTCCGAGCAGCCCCAGCGCCTCCATCGGAAGGGCGAGGTAGGGAGGCCCCGGAAGCGGCACGCGGAGCCAGGGGAGGAGCTTCTCCGCCGCCCCAAGGGCTATGGCAGCCAGGTAGAGGAAGGCGTAGGCGGGCGGACGGCGCACGCGCCTGCGCACAATGGGTTGGATTTTAGCGTAACTATCGCAGGCTTATCGCGAAAGCCCTGCCGAACTTGCCGAGGTCCACCTCGGATCCCGGGGGCCCGTCCACCGGTATCAGGCGAACCCCCAGCGGCTTCCGCGCCGACAGGGCGACCTCGCGCGAGTCCATGAGGAAGCGCGCCAGATCGCGCTCCCCCGCGGACACGACCGCCATGTCCACGCCGGCGACGCACACGGAGGCCATGCGAAGCAGGTCTAGCGCCCTTATCGAGCCCTCGCGGGCCATCTCCTTGAGCTCCGAGTCCTCCTCAACGGGGAGCATGACCTCGTTGAACCCTATGGGGCGCGCGGCGCTTCTCCTTATGGCGCGGTTCAGCGCCCCGACGGCCCACATGGACCCGGGTTCCCCGACGCGGGATCCCGATATGAGGCGGATGAGGCGCGCGACGCTCTCCTCCATCCAGGGGCTGAGCGAATAATCCACCGCGTCGACGGCCCGCAGCGCGGGCTCCATGCGCCTGAACAAGTCCTCGATCGAGCGCTCGGGCGACGAAGGGTCGACGTCCGAGGGGTATAGGATGGAGGCGGCCAGCACCTCCCTGCCCGGGATGGCCGACGACATGGGGAAGTATGGGCCATGGATGACGTCGCCGCCCACGCTCACCGCGACGCGCGTCGCCCCCTCGGGATTCGCGGACGATATCCTCGATATGGCGGCAGCGGCCCTCGCGGCGTCGGAAATCGACTCCATCAGGAAGTACGAGTAGAGGCCGCGGCCGGCGGCCGCCTCCAGCACGTCGGTCCTCCTCGTGTGGCCGATGGAGACCATGATGCCATCCGGGGCCGCCGAGGCAACCCTCTCGACGAGCGCCGGGTCGTCGCCCGGCAGGCCCGCCAGCGAGATGCGCAGGGTCCACGTCTCGAGGCCGGCGGAGCGCAGGAGGCGCTCCGCCTCCGAGAGCCTGGTCGCCCAGCCCTCCATCGCGTCCCTGAGGCCCCCGGGCTCCCAGGATGCCGGATCCCCCATCAGGACCAGGGCCCTTATCCTCACGCCCATGCCTAATGCGGCCCTATATTTCACCTGATCAGGCGATCCCGCGCGCGAACCTTAACGCTTATCTTTTAAGGACATATGGGAATGGCGTGGATCACGGGTACCTGTTAGGGCGGGGCTTCCTGTATCCCGAGTATCGTCCCAGGTTTCAGCGCCAGTATAACTACTCGCCCTCCTCCCTCGACCTCAGGATATCCTTGGACCTGGGATCCCGCTCGATAAGGGGCTCCGCCCGCTACGAGCTCGAGTCCTGGGGCCCCTTGGAGCTAGACGCGGTTGAGATGTCCATAATCGGGGTCGAGGTGGACGGAGCGCCCTCCAAGTTCTTCTACGACGGCAAGGTCCTCTCGGTGGACGTCCCGCCCGGCAGGCACTCGCTCTCCGTCGAGTATTCTGCGACACCGCGCAAGGGCCTGTACTTCGTGGAGAGGGCTGGGAAGACGTACGTGTGGAGCCACGGGGAGACCGAGGACAACAGGTACTGGATACCCCTGCCGGACTCGCCGCGCGTCAAGCTGAGGAGCCAGGTGACCGTAGTCGCGCCGAGCTGGATGACCGTCGTCTCCAACGGCGTCCTGAAGGGGGTTGCCGAGGAGGGCGACAACAAATCCTGGACTTGGTCCCTGGATCGCCCCCACTCGCCCTACCTGATAGCGATAGCGGCCGGGGACTTCAGGGTGCTGAGGGAGGAGTGCGGAGGAGTGCCCCTGGAGTACTACGTGCCAAGCTACGCGCCCGGCCCGGCGAGCCTCAGCTTCCACAGGACCTGCGACGCCCTCAGGTTCTTCGAGGAGTACACGGGGGTAAGGTACCCGTGGCCCAACTACAAGCAGGTCGCGGTCCCCGAGTTCATCTACGGCGGCATGGAGAACACGACCTCGACGATATTGATGGACTACACGTTGCACGACGAGCACGCGCACTGCCCGGGCTCCAAGTTCCCCTGTCCCGGAATGGAGGATTACACGTCCGATCCGCTCGTGGCGCACGAGCTCGCTCACCAATGGTTCGGGGACCTCGTGACGACGGAGGACTGGCCCCACATATGGCTGAACGAGTCGTTCGCGACGTTCATGGAGGCTATCTACGAGAGGCACGCGCTCGGGGAGGACGAGTTCAGGTACACCCTTTACAGGTGCCTGAAGGCTTACCTGGCGGACTTCAAGGAACGCTACGCCAGGCCCGTCGTCTTCAGGATTTACAAGGACCCGGAGGAGCTGTTCGACACCCATAGCTACGAGAAGGGATGCCTGATACTGTGGCACCTCGCGAACCTGATCGGTGAGAGCGCCTTCAGGTCGGCGATAAATAGGTACTTGACGTCGCTCGCCTACAGGCCGGCCTCGAGCGACGACCTAAGGAGGTTCCTCGAGGAGGCCTCGGGCAGAAGGCTCGATTGGTTCTTCTACCAGTTCCTCGAGTCCTCGGGCCATCCGATCGTGCGCTACTCGTGGAGCTACGATGCGGCCTCGGGCGCGCTCAGCGTCAAGCTGGAGCAGGCGCAGGGCGACGACTCCTATCCGGAGTACGACCTGGACCTCGACCTCCTGGTGGCGACCGAGGGCGGGGAGCGCAGGCTCAAGGTCGCGCTCCACGAGAAATCCGTAACCCTCAGGCTGCAGCTGGACGGCAGGCCCAAGTACGTGTGCATAGACCCGGAGTTCAGGGCTTTCCTCGAGAGGAGGCCGCAGAAGGGCCTCGAGGACGCGCTGAACCAGATATCGTCGCCCTACCTGGCCTGCAGGCTGGAGGCTGTGGCGGCGCTGCAGGAGGACGGAAGCTCGAGGGCCGTGGAGGCCCTCGCGAGGGCGCTCTCCTCGGATCCCTTCTGGGGAGTCCGCGCGGAGGCCGCGAGGGCGCTGGGGAACGTGGGAGGCGATGCCGCCCTGAGGGCGCTGCTCGCCGCTCTTGCCTCCGAGAGGCACCCGAGGGTCAGGCAGGCGATAGCGGAGGCCCTTGGGTCCTTCAGGGCCGAGCCCCGCGCCGCGGAGGCCCTCAGATCCCTCCTCGCGGATCAGCGCGAGAGCTATTACGTCAGGTCTAGGGCCGCGTCCTCGCTCGGGCGCGCGGGAGGGGAGCAATACATCCAGACGTTAGTGGAGGCCCTGGGATACGGAGGGCATAACTGGACGATAACCGTCGGCGCGATAGAGGGCCTCTCAAAGGCCGGGGGGCAGAGGGCCCTCTCCGAGATCCTGAGGATGACGGAGCCCGGGAACGATACGCTGGTGAGGGCGGCGGCCGCGAGGGCCCTGGGCTCGTTCCCCGACAGCCCGCAGGCGCTCGACAGGATACGCGACCTGATCAGGGACCCGGCGTTCAGGGTCAGGAGGGCGGCGGTCGAGGCGGCGGCCCGCGCCCTCAGCCCCAGGCTCCTCGACGCCTTGGACGCCGCGGCGGAGAGGGATCTGGACGGGAGGATAAGGAGGCTCGCCAGGGATACCGCCAGGAAGATAAGGGAACAGATGGAGAGGGGAGCCGAGTACGCTAAGCTGCGCGAGGAGATGGATCGCTTCCGCGAGGAACAGAGGCGCCTGGAGGACCGCATAAGCAGGCTGGAGAGGGCGACCTGAGGGGGATCCCCTTGAGGAGGGGACTTGAGCCCATCGCCGTGAGGCCGATCCCCCCATATAGGATCACGCCTCACCTGGAGCGCTACTGCCTGAGCGGCGAGCCGATGCCGTGCACCTACGAGCACGAGTCCAAGAGGTGGAGGGCCCTTCTCAGGGTGGGGGACTCCGAGAGGCCCCTCGCGGTCGTCGTGCGCTCCGAGGGCCATGCACCGGAGCTGCTGTTCCTCGTTGAGGACGACCTGGAGCGCGGGCTGAGGGAGAAGGCCGTCTCAGCGCTCAGGTGGGTGTTCTCCCTGGACGTGGACTACGTGGAGTTCATCAGGAGGGCGTCCTCAACCCCGCTCCAGCAGCTGGCCTGGAAGGGGTTCGGCCTCAGGCCGGCGAGGGCCCCCGGCGTCTACGAGGCCCTACTGATGGCGTTGGTCTGGGATCAGGAGAAGCCTGCGAGGGCGTTGGCCGAGCTCGTCCGCAGGACCGCCAGCTCCACGTCGATCCGCGGGGAGACGTTCTACGGCTCCCCGAGCCCGGACGCCATACTATCGCTCGGGGTCGAGGGGCTCAAGTCCATCGGGTTCTCCCAGCAGAAGGCGGAGGCGCTCCTGGGCGTGGCGTCCGCGCAGAGGTCCGGATCCCTGCCCTCGCTGGAGGCTGCCTCGGAGAACCCGCGTGAGCTGGCAAGGTCGCTTGAGGAAATACCGGGAATCGGGAGGTCGACGGCGGAGATAGCCGCGTCCCTGGTCTCGAGGAGGCCATGGGGAGCGGTATCTGTCGAGGCGGCGGCCCGCAGGATATCGGAGAGGCTCGGCCTACGCTACGACCCTGATGAGATGGAAAGGGCCCTCGGCGACTACGTCGGCCTGGCTTACTATCTGGCGGAGCACCTGAGCCAAGGGTAGATCGGGTGGAATTTTAAATCGGGGAAGGGGGAACGGGTGCCGTGCCCGACATAGGATCCTGGCTCGTTGAGGCGCTCTCGAGGAGGGTCGAGGAGCTGGCTGATCCCGAGTTCCCGATCGTGGAGGAGCACTCAGCGGTCTCCCAGGCGGTGGAGATGATGTGCAACGTGAACCGCTGCGCGGCGATCGTGAAGTTCGTGGACGGGTCGCTCGGCATACTCACGGACATGGACGTCCTGAGGGGGGTCGTGGCGCGGGGCCTAGACGCAAGGAGCACGCGCGTCGGCCAGCTGGCGTCTAGGCCCCTGGAGACCGTGCAGGACGGAACCAAGGTTGGGGAAGCCCTGGCCCTCATGGCCTCCAAGCGCCTGAGGTACCTGGGGGTCGTTAGCCGCGAGGGAAGGCTTAGGGGGCTGCTCACGTTCGAGGAGGTCCTGGGGCCGGCCGGCCCCGCGATCGTCCCAATACCCAGGGTGCCGGGTAACTACGTGTGCCCGTTCTGCGGGAGCGCGTTCGGAAGCAAGGAGGAGCTCTCCAGGCACATCGACCTCGTGCACGTGGGGCTGGGGCTCCTGGAGGGGAATACATCAAGGTGGTAGGGCCGGAGGAGCTGCCGACGGCCGACAACCACGCCCACGCGAACCCCGTCACGGGGCTCGGCGCGAGGGAGATAGCCAGGAGGTTCAGGGAATCGGGGGGCTCCCTGATAGTATTCGTCTCCCTCCCCTCCTGGCAGCTCGGCCTCGCGCCCGGATCCAGGGAGGACCTAGAGAGGTCCTACCTGATGACCGTGCAGGCCGCCAAGGAGGCGATGGAGGAGGGGATCATGAGCGCCGCCATAGTGGGGCTGCACCCGGCGGAGGTCCACGAGCTCCTGAGGGCGGGCCGCGGGCCGGACGAGGTCCTCGAGTTCGGAAGGTTCAGCGTGGAGGCCGCCTCAAGGTTAGTGAGGGAGGGCCTGGCCGCCGGATATGGGGAATACGGAAGGCCGCACTGGGACGCAGACCCCCTGACTGTTGAGATCTGCGACAGGATAATGATGATGGTCCTCGAGGCGGCTAAGGACTACGGGGGCGTTGTCCACGTGCACTCGGAGAGGGCCGGGCCGGACACGGTATCCAGGATGTCCTCCATGGCCTCGGCGGCCGGGCTGAGCCCCTCGAGGATAGTCCTGCACCACGCGCTTCCCTCATCCATAGCGACGGCGGCGGCCGCGGGCCCCATGCCCAGCATACCGGCCGGAAGGAAGGGGGAGCTGGAGGAGGCCGCTGCCCAAGGTCCCCACTTCGTCGTGGAGAGCGACTTCATGGACGATCCGAGGAGGCCGGGCGCGGTCATAACGCCCTGGGGGCTCTCAAGGAGGATACGCCGCCTCCTGCGCTCGGGCAGGCTCGACCTGAAGCTCTACGAGGAAGTGCTGGAGAACTACAAAAAGCTGTACGGAATGGATCCTAGGGAGGGCCTCAGAGGAACCTCTTGAGCCTCTGCTCGGCGAAGTCCCAGTTCACCAGGTTCCACCAGGCCTCCACGTAGTCCGCCCTCTTGTTCTTGTACTGGAGGTAGTACGCGTGCTCGAACTCGTCCAGGATCAATATTATGGGCAGCTCCCCTACGTGGTTCATGAAGTGGTTCTCTATCGTCATCACCTGTAGGTTCCCGGTCTCCTGGTCGTAGTATATAGCCGTCCAGCCGGTGCCGGGCAGGGAGTTCGCCGACTCCGTCACTACCTGCCTGAAGCGCTCGAACGAGCCGTACTGCTTCGCTATGAGGTCGCCGATGGTCCCGCCGGGCTTCCCCCCGCCCTTGCCGGCCGGCGCCATAGAGTTCCAGTAGAGCGCGTGCAGCTTGTGGCCGTTTATGTTGAAGGTAAGCCCCCTCAGTATTCCCTGTATGTCGTACTGGCCCTGGGCAAGCCCCCCGTTGACGACCTTCTCGAGCCTGTCCAGGAGGCTGTTGGCGCCGTTCACGTAGCCCTTGTGGTGCCCGTTGTAGTGAACGTCGACTATGTCCTTGCTTATGTAGGGCTCAAGCGCGTTGAGGGAATACGGGAGAGGAGGTAGCTCGTACCTCTTGAAGGCCATCGCGAAATTTACGCGGGATCTAATTAATAAATCTTATCCGATTTTTGCCTGGTCAATCGAGAAGGTTTGAAAATGATACATTATTATTTTTGAATCAATGATCCTCGCACGTCGCGCGCCCCTCCCGCGCCCTCTCCAGGATCCCGGAGAACCAGCCGCACTCAGCGGCCAGCTCCGCCAGGCGCCTCGCCCTCTCGACGAGGTCGTCGCCCACCAGGTGCTCCATGTAGCACGCTATGCGCTCGGCCTCCTCGCGATCCGCCCCCAGAACTACCTCGAGGAACTCCACAAGGATCTCCCTCTTGCGCTCGAGGGACTCGGCCATGGATATGGCCTCGCTGGTGAGCGACACGGATCCGCGATCATAGCTAACCAAGCCCTCATGGCTCAGCCTGCGCAGCTCCTCGAGGGCGGTCGGCATGGAGACCCCGAGGACCTCGCTGACGTCCTTAACCCTGACGGACCCCCGCGACCTCTGGAGGTCGTATATCGCCCTTATGTAGTCCTCCTTCCTCTTGCCCCTCGGAGCCCCCTGCTGCAATGCCCTCACCCGGCCACGGCCTAGCCGGCGCCGAACGACCTGATGGCTGCGGCTATCGCGGGTGCCGCGCTCACGCGGGTCGTCGGGTTGGGCACGGTGTCGGAGCTGAAGACCTCCTCCACGCCGTCCTCCAGTATCTTGACGAGCGCGTCCTCGACAAGGAGGGCGTGCGCGACCCCGACCACTATCTTCCTGGCCCCCATGCCGAGAAGGAGCCTCGCGGCCTCCCTTACCGTGCCGCCGGTGCTTATTATGTCGTCCACGAGGAGGACGTCCTTCCCCGAGACATCTATGCCGCCGCTCACCCTCACCTCAACCTCCCTGTCCCCGAGCCTGCTCTTCACCAGGTGAGCGTGCGGAACCCCCAGCTCGCGCGCGGCGAGCTCGGCCCACTGCTCGGCCTCCGCGTCGGGGCCTACCACGACCAGCCTGGATACGTCCACGAGGCCCTGATCGGCGGCGTACCTGGCCAAGTGGGGCATGACGCTCGCGTCGGCGTAGGGCACCCCCACGAGCGAGCGCATGTCGAGAACCCTATGCCTGTGGACGTCGACCGTGACCAGGCGGTCGACGCCGAGGCACCTGATCAGCTTGGACACCGTCACGAGGCTCACGGCCTCCCCCGGCTTGAACCTCTCGTCCTGCCTGGCGTAGGGGAAGTACGACAGAACCAGCGTCACGCTCCTCGCGAACTCCTTCAGGTAGTCGAGCGCGAGCAGGGACTCGACCAGGTACTCGTCCGGCGAGAGCGCGGCGGACTGCAGGAAGATCACGTCCTCCCCGCTCACGTCGTCCAAGACGCGCACGTACCTTTCCCCGTCGGGGAAGCGCCTGTACTCCACCTTGGCCAGGCGCGCGCCGAGCTCGCGCGACAGCCTGTACGCGAGGGCGGCGTTGGACGACCCAGGGACGATTATCATCGGCGAGCGCAGGCCGCGGACTTTAATAAATGCAACCGTTCAGAAGTGGGAGGCCGATCACGTTTATATCGGACCTGCGGCCACCGCGCCCGTGCCGGCCGGCGCTATCGCGCGCCTCACGTCAGCGCGGGCATCGCCCACGCGCGCGGCGCCGAGCGCCAGGGAGATCCGACATGTCGTCCGAGGGCCAGCGGACCTCGTACGTCGAGCACCCCCTCGTGAGGAGGGGCGCGGTCGAGTACAGGGAGTACCAGGTCAACATAGCGAGGTCGGCATACGGGAAGAACACGCTGGTAGTCCTTCCCACGGCGCTCGGCAAGACGGTCATAGCCGCCCTGGTCACGGCCGAGGTGCTCTATAGGTACAGGAGGTCCAGGGTGCTCGTCATGGCCCCCACGAGGCCCTTGGCGGCCCAGCACATGAGGAACTTCAGGGCCATGCTCAAGCTGGGCGAGGAGGACGTCGCGCTGCTGACCGGGAGGACGCCGCCGGAGGGCAGGGCCGCCGTCTGGGGAGGGCGCGCCAGGGTCATCTTCGCCACGCCGGAGGTTGTGAGGAACGACGCGGAGGAGGGCAGGGTGGACCTCGGCTCCTTCTCGCTCCTGGTCTTCGACGAGGCCCACAGGGCGGTAGGCGAGTACGCGTACGTCGGGATCGCGAGGGAATACGTCTCCCGCTCGCCATACCCGATGATACTCGCCATGACCGCCTCGCCCGGGTCGAGCAGGGAGAGGCTCGAGGAGGTCTGCAGGAACCTCTACATAGAGCGCGTGGAGTACAGGGACGAGGAGGATCCGGACGTAAGGCCCTACGTGCACCCCGTGGACGTCAGGTGGAGGAAGGTCGAGCTTCCACCCATATACGATGAGATATCGTCGATAATACGCTCGATGCTGAGGAGAAGGCTCGAGAGGCTGCGCTCCCTGGGGTTCAACGTCGATCCGGAGCGCGCCACCAGGAGGGAGCTGATAGAGCTCGGCGAGGAGATAAGGTACGCGATAGAGGCCGAGAGCGTGGACGAGGAACGGGGAAGGCTCTTCGAGGCCCTGATGAACCAGTCGATGGCCCTCACATTATTCCACATGCTCGAGCTCGCGGAGAGCCAAGGCATCCGCTCGCTGAGGGCATTCCTTGAGAGGCTCGAGGAGGAGGACGGAAGGGCGCACTCGATCCTCAGGTCGGATCCCGGGTTCGCCGCGCTGAGGGAGCTCTCGAGGCTGGACGTGGAACACCCCAAGGCCATCGAGCTGAGGAGGATAGTGGAGGAGGAGCTATCCGCCAATCCCTCCTCCAGGATGTTGATCTTCACGCAGTACAGGGACACCGTGGCCCACCTGGCCGAGGTCCTCAGGGCTGTTCCGGGCGCCAGGGTCTCGACCTTCGTGGGACAGGCCGACAGGGGAGGCGTGAAGGGCATGAGCCAGGAGGAGCAGGTCGCGGCGGTGGAGGCTCTTGAGCGCGGCGACGTGAACGTGATGATATCCACCTCGATAGCTGAGGAGGGCCTCGACATACCGGCCGTAGAGCACGTCATCTTCTATGAGCCGATACCGAGCGAGATACGCTACATACAGAGGAGGGGTAGGACGGGGAGGAGGGCCCCGGGGAAGGTCACGATATTGGTGGCCAAGGGGACTTTGGACGAGGCCTACCTCTACGCTAGCGCCGCCCGCCTCAGGAGGATGAGGAGGGTGATAGGGGAGCTCAGGTCGCTCCTGCGCCCGATGCTGAGGGGCGCCCCGCCGCCGGAGGAGCCCATGGGGCAGGAGGAGCTGGGGGAGCTGGAGCTTAAGGCCGGCCCCGCGCCTGCGCCCGTCGAGGAGCAGGAGGAGCCGGTTAGGCCGAGGGGCCTCTCCAGGGCCGCCAGGAGGATGTATTCGATGTTGCTGGAGGCCGGCGACGACGGGCTGTCGAGGGACGAGCTCGTGGCGATGGCGGAGGACGAGGGCATCGATCCATCTCTGGCAGATGCGGCCCTGGAGGGGCTCGTGCGCAGGAGGACGATCGTCAGGGTCGGGGATCGTTACGTTGCCTCATCGGCCGCGCTGCCCAGGGAATCGAGGCACGAGGTGGAGGTCGAGAAGGTCCTCCCGGGGTCCGCGGTGGTGGTCGTCGACGGCAAGTGGAGGGCGAGGCTCGAGCCGGGGGACTTCGAGGGGCCGAGGGAGCTGATAAAGAAAGGATCCAGGTTCCTGGCATCGGCCTATTTGTACAGGGATGGGGGAGTCCTGAGGATAAGGATAAGGGGAGTCGTCAGGAAGCTTTGACCTCGACACGCTTTTATCGCGGACGTCCGCAGTGAAGGCGTGCAAGGAGAGGGCGCCGAGGGGAAGCTCAGGGAGTTCCTGAGGGAGGGGAAGGACTGGGAGAGGCTCCGGACGAGCGTCCCTGGGATATTCGTGCTTAAGTTGCCATCTTACAAGGGCTCCCCGAGCAGGTTGGCGGTGGAGTTGAACCCGGTGGACTCCAGGGGGACCCCTAAGAAGAGGAGGGGCTTGGTCATCAGGGACAAGGAGGAGATGGAGGAGTTCAGGAGGCTCATATCGGACGAGAGGCTCGGCAAGCTCATGGAGGAGATAGAGCGCGTCAACCCGAAGGAGAAGGGAGGGGGCGAGGAGCTCCTGGAGATCTAGCGCTATCCCATCAGGCTTTCCCTAAGGCACTTCTCAACGGCCTCCCTACCTGCGGCGCGCAACATCTCGTGCTCCGCCAGCAGGGCCCCTACCGCGTCGTCGAAGGTCACCCTCCTGCCCAACTCGGATCTGAGCTCCTCCAGGAACTCGCGGAGCTTCCTGTACGTGCCTATCTTGAGCATGATGACACGGCTGGTCGCGTCCGGCCTTGGGCGCCTCACGCGTTGGCGTCCTCATCGCGTTCAATATAGACTTTCGTTCCCTGTTGACCAGCCCAAGGAACAAGATGTTGTCGTGTTGCCTCCTAACATGTCAAATCAAAAAATAGGATAAATAGGATGAGTTTATTTCGTGGCCGCGTTAGCCGGCCATCACGATCGTTGTCGCGTTCGAGCTCGGCACAGACATTATCGTTATGAGATAGCTGTCGCCCGCGATCGGCGTGAAGACGATCGCCTCGGGGTTCGACCCGCCCCAAGGCGCCTCGACTGCTATCGCGCCGCTGAAGGTCAGCGTGGCGCTCTGGCCCGGCGCGAGCGTCAGCGGCCTTATGAGCGCGGGCGGCATGATCGGCGTCGCGTTGGCCTCATCATCGTCGCCCGGCGCGCCCCAGAACTGCGGCATGGATACGTTCTGCGACCTCAACGTCTGCATCGAGGGCGGCGCGGGCACTTGCTCAAGGCCCTCGTGTATTATTTCGTCGTATTGAGTCTCGGACTCGTTGGCCTCCTCCTGAAGCTGGCTTATGTTTACGGGGAAGGGCGGCGGGTGCTCCCTCACGGCCGTCCAATTCACGCTGAACGATGCTTTCGCGGCGCCGCCCAGCACCGCCAGCTTGTGGAACTCGTGCTCCTCGTCGAAGTGGCCGAGCGACCACACGGGCGGCATGAGCTGGGTACCGTTGGCCGGGAATATCAGGCTGGAGTTGACCGTGAAGTTCTCGACCACGACGCGCATCGAGAAGTACTCGTTGCTCACCGTTATCGGCGGCACGTTTATCGACCACGGGCCGTGGACCCTCACGCCGTATATCTCGACAGTCTCGTTCCCCTCGTTCTTTACGGTTATCGTTATCGTCGTCACGTTGCCGCTCACTGATATGCTCGCGGACGTTATGACCAGGTTCGCCCTGAAGCGCTCGAGCTCGTCGCGCACGTGCTTGGGCACCGCGAACGTATGGCCCGGCGGGGCAGTGAAGTTCAGGGGCACTGCGACTGCCGCCGGCGCCATTATGTAGACGGGCTGGTCGCCGACGTATGCTATGGTCACGCGCGGCTGGAGGTCGACGAGCGCGCCCTGCGCGCGGCTCGCGTTGATGATCGGTATCGTCAGCTCGCCGCTCGGGAGGAGGAGCGGATAGGATGTGCCGTTTATCACTATGGTGGCGTTGGATATGTAGAGCCTCACCACGTTGACCGTCGCGTTGGCCGGCACGCGGACGTCCGCTATAACCACGCTCAGGTTCTGGAGCGCCATCAGATCCACGGAGCCGGACGCGCTCGCGTTCGAGTACCAGGTTCCTTCGGTGGTGTGGACCGCGACGCCAGTATAGTTGAGCAGGATCGAGCTAGTGCCGTACGGCACCTCGGGCGGATCCGTCAGCGCTACGGCGTACTCGATCGGCGCACTAGTGCTCGGCGGCGGAGTGGTGCTCGTCGTGCTCGGCGCGGGAGATGGCGCGGGTGGGGCCCACGACGGCATTATGGCCCACACTATCCCGACCGCGATCAGCGCCACCGCAACTATCGCGATCGCGGCTATAGCCCACTTCCTCATCGCCAGAGCTTTGTCGGGGCTGGCTTATGAGGAACGCCGTGAAACGAGGTGAAACGGTCATCCGACCCTTTGCTCGCAACCGTCCATGAGCTCTAACCCGACCTTCAGGGCCTTCGCCAACCTAAGCCCGTTTCCCAGCAACTCGTCTATGAACCTAAGGGCCACGGGATCCTTTAGCCTGCCATCCTCGTCGAACTTGGAGTCAGCGGATCCTACGACCACCTCCGGATACGTCACCACGAGAGCGCCGAGCGAAGCAAGGATCTGCCTTAGGTGCTCCTGAGCCCTTATGCCGCCGAGCATTCCTGTGGAGGCCGACATCAGCACCACGGGCTTCCACTCGAATGGGTTCCCCTTGCGGGGCCTGGAGAGCCAGTCTATCGCGTTCTTCAGGGCGCCGCTTGTGCTGTGATTGTACTCCGGGGTAGATATGACGACCAGATCCGCCTCCTCGATGTTCCTTCTCAGCTCCAAGACCTCGGGCGGCACGTTCGACATCTCGTCCTCGTTGAGCAAGGGTATGCCGTCGATATCCGCAACCTTCCACTCGACGCCGGCGGGTAGCCTCTGAAGGGCGTTGAGGAGGAGCATCCTGTTGTAGGAGCCCTTCCTCAGGCTCCCCGCGATCCCCAGCACCTTGATCCCTTCGTAAGCCACAGCATTTGAAAGGAGGCCGCCAATATAAGTAGTTCCTTACAATTCGGCGCGCCGAAATAAGTTGAGTATTTTATGTAAATTTAATAAATACTAGGATGCCGCCAACTTTGGAGCCCACGATCGCCCTCGCTGAGCGAGCCGCTCACGTGGTATCATGTTGAGCCTTATCCCTCCAACCAAGGTTGGGATCGGCCCAAACGCGCGCATCGGCGCTTTGCCCATCAAGACGCCCGCGGAGCGCGTTCGCTAAAGTCATAGCCCGCCGCGCTTGCTTACGGTCTCCATGCTAAACGCTTCTCTGGCTGGGTTACGCGCCAGCCCCTGGATACTAGGATTGCGCCTGGACGCGCCTACGATACAACCTGCGTTCACATCGTGCTCGCTGCAGAAATGAAGGATTAAGTCGGAACCCGAGCCGAAGGGCTGTCCCCACGGATGTCAGGGATAAAAGGAGCCCTGACACACGCGGAGGCGTGGATCTGGTCTTCGGCCACATATCAGACACGCACCTAGGGGCCATGCCTTACGGGAAATTGGAGAGGGAGGAGGACTTCTACCAGGCGCTGGACGAGGCCCTGAACGTCCTGATAAAGGAGGGGGTGCGCTTCATAGTGCACTCGGGCGACATATTCGATTCCCCTCGCCCGCCCGGAACTGCCCTGAACCGCCTGGCGAGGAGGCTGAAGGAATTGAGGGATCGCGGCGTGAAGTTCTACTTCGTGCTCGGGGAGCACGACATAAGCCGCCTCAGGGAGGAGCCCTCGCCCGTCGTGTACGACACGCTCGGCCTTGCCACGGAGCTCAGGCCGGTGAACGGTCAGCCCGAGCAGGTCGTGGACGGCGAAGTGGAGCTCGTGGGGCTTCCGAAGAGGAGGAGGACCGAGTCCGAGAAGCTGAGGAGGGAGCTGGCGCGCATAGGCTCTATGCCGCCCAGGGGCCGCCTGAGGATACTGGTGCTCCACCAAGGCATAGCGGAGGCCAACCCATATGCCTCGGAGATAACGGCCCACGACCTTCCCAGGAACTTCAACTACTACGCCATGGGCCACATACACGATAGATACGAGAGGAGGTTCGAGTTCCTGGGCGGCCCACTCTGCTATCCCGGATCCACGGAGCTCACGCTCAACGAGGGCATAGTGGAAAAGGAAAAGGGAATATGCCTCGTCGACGCGTCGGGGGATGAGCCGTCGACCCAATGGATAAGGCTCGAGGGCACGCGGCCGCACATCAGGCGCGAGGCGAGTTATGAGGACCTGGACCGGTTCGTCTCAGGGCTCATCGAGGAGCTGGACGCCCTCCTCAGCAGGGGCTACAAGAAGCCGATGCTGCACGTTGAGATTAAGGGGAGAGGGATCAGGAACGACGTCATAGACTCGGCGCTCAGGAGGCTGGAGGGCAAGGTCCTGCACTACCAGTGGGAGGCGAGGAGGCTGGAGGAGCCGGACAGCGTAGTGCTGGAGAGGCCGGAGGACCTGAGGAGCAAGATGAGGGATCTGGCGGTCGAGGCGCTGGGGGACGAACGCCTGGCGGCGTTCGCGCTCGAGGAGGTGCTCCCGCGCCTAAGGGAGGGGGACGTCAAAGGGGCTGTTGAGGCCCTCTACAGGGCGTTCAAGGAGGGGAGGTTTGGATGATAGAGGAGGTTCGCCTAAGGAACTTCCTCTCGCACTCGGAGACGACGATCAAGCTGGAGGAGGGCCTCAACGTGTTCGTGGGGCCAAACGGCGCTGGGAAGTCGTCAGTCATAGACGCGATAACGTTCGCGCTGTTCGGCGAGCACACGAGAGGGAGCTCGGCGAACCTCGTCAGGAGGGGATCCGGGGGCGCGGAGGTCCAGGTGACCTTCAGCGTCGCCGGCGATAGATACGTTGCATCGAGGGGCCTCGAGGGGTCCGGAAGGCTCCTACATGCCGAGCTGAAGAAGCTCGAGGGGGATCCGCCGGTCCCGAGGATCCTGGTCGCGGGCGAGAGGAAGAAGACGGACATGGAATCCGTCAGCAGGTACGTGGAGTCCATATTGGGGATGGGCTACAAGGAGCTCAGGCTGGCGTCCATAGTGCAACAGGGGGAGCTGGATTCAATACTGGAGCTTCAGCCGAGGGAGCTGAAGGAGCTGATCAATAGGCTGATAGGCATAGAGGACCTGGACAGGGCGTTCTCGCTGAGCAGGGACGTGATTGACGGGTTCAAGGAGGTCGTGAGGAAGGAGGTAGGCCTCTCCGTGGACGACGTGGAGACGTTAGAGGCCGAGATGAGGGAGCTTTCCCTCAAGGAGCCGGAGCTCAGGTCAAGCGTTGAGTCCCTGGAGGCAAGGATGAGGGAGCTGGAGGCCATGGAGTCGTCGATAAGGTCCGAGCTGGAGGCCATGGAGCCCCTGAGGAAGAAGGCTGAGGAGGCCAGGGTGAAGCTAGCCTCATTGGTCGGATACGTGCTCCAGCTGAAGGCCAGCGCCGAGATGAAGAGGAGGGAGCTAGTGGCGGAGCTGAAAGAGGCCCCCTCAAGGATCGAGCTTTCCTCGACGGCCTCCGCCCTGGAGAGGGAGCTGGAGGAGGTGGAGAGGGAGCTGGAGGAGGTGGGGGAGAGGCTCGCCTCCGCGAGGGCCGCAAAGAGGTTGGGAGACGGGCTCAGGAGCGACCTGGACGGCAAGGAGGAGGAGCTCAGGAGCGTGGAGAGGGAGCTGGAGGAGGTGGAGAGGGAGCTGGCTAGGATAGGCCCCAGGAACTCCGACGCGCTGGAGAAGGAGCTCGGCGCCCTTAAGTCCGAGGTCGAGGAGCTGGCAGAGAGGAGGGGAGGCCTGAGGAGGGAGCTGGAGAACCTGGAAACGCTGAGGAGGACAGGAGTATGCCCCACGTGCGGCAGGAGCGCCGAGGGGCTCGACCTGGAGGCAAGGAGGAAGGAGCTGGATAAGGAGCTCCAGGACGTGGAATGGAAGGTGAAGGAGCTGTATGAAAGGATCAGGGGGTTGGAGGAAGAGCTTAGGGCGGCCAGGAGCGCGGAGACCATGAAGGAAAGGGCGGCCCAGCTGCGCAAGCGCGCTGAGGCGCTAAGGTCGGACGTCGGCGCGCTCAGGGAAAGGCTGGCGAGCGCGCTGAAGGAGGCCGCCAACCTGGGGGAGCTGGAGGACAGGAAGAGGGAGCTGGAGGGGAGGAGGAGGGAGCTGGAGGGGAAGCTGAGGGCCGCCAGGGACGCGAGGGCCTGGCTCGAGGCCAAGGGCATATCCGGGCCCCAGGACCTGAGGAGGCTCGAGGAGGAGCTTAGGTCGATCGAGGAGCTCCTCTCGAGGATCCCCGAGGATCCGAGGTCCGCCGATCCCCGCGCCCTGGCCCTCGACGATCACTCCAAGGGCCTCGTGCAGGAGATCGTGCAGCTGATGGAGCAGGCGGCCGGGTACGACGAGAAAAGGTTCTCCGAGCTGAATTCCGAGCTCGACAGGATCATGAGGGAGAAGGCCTCAGTCAGCTCCGAGCTGGGCGGCGCGAGGGCCACGCTCAAGCAGGCCATGGAGAGGAGGTCCCAGCTGGAGGCGAAGCTCGAGGTTCTGAGGAGGGCCAGGAAGTACCTGGAGATCTACGATAGGATAAGGGGTCTGGTATTCCACAGGGATGGCAGGCTGGCCTCGGGCCTCAGGCGCTGGGCGATCGAGGCGCTCTCCGAGGCGGCGTCCGAGCACATAAGGATGTTCGGCATAGGTATCTCCTCCATCCAGCTCAGGGAGGAGAGGGAGGAGGTCGACGTCGAATGCTATGGCCAGGCGGGCAGGATGAGCGTCGAGGCGATGAGCGGCGGGGAGCGCGTCGCGGTGGCGCTCGCGCTGAGGTTCGCCATGGCGAGGCTGGTGGGCGGGAGCAGGGCCGACTTCATAATACTGGACGAGCCGACGGCCAACCTGGACTCGGAGCGGAGGAGGAAGCTTGTGGACCTCGTGGCGGCCATAGGTGGCATGTCGGGGCCGCTTCGCCAGATAGTGCTCATAACCCACGACAGGGAGGCGTTCGAGGAGGCTGGCGTCGAGGCCGCAGCTATCTTCTCATTCTCAAGGGGGCCTAACGGCACGTCGGTCACGAGGTCCTGAGCGAGCGGAGGAGCTCGCCGCTCAAGTAGCCGGAGACCACCACGTCGTGGCCGTGTATGCTCTCGTGGCTCCTGACGTGGATGAAGAGCTCGCCGTCGAGGGGGAAGGAGGGCACGGACCTGGCGAAGTGAAGGGCCGCGAGCCTGAAGGCGTCCTCCGCGAACCTCGCGTTGGAGAGCGCCGAGCTTATGAGGTAGGCCTCATCGGCCCTCTTCAGGAGCGTCAGGACGCCGGAGCTAAGCCCTCCCAGGGCGGAGGACCTCAGGATCTCCACGCTCGTGGACGAGGCGGGCCTCGCGATCAACGTGACCCTGGCCCTCTGCATGTGCGTGGCGCAGGGCCCGCAGCCCGCCGCCCTCATGAGCTCCGCGCCGCACGGACACGCGGTGATCCCGACGACGGAGGCGCCGAGGCGCGTGGAAACGGCCCCGCTCCTCGCGCGCGTGGAGTCGGCGATGGCGACGAAGCGCGATGGCGACCTAAGGCCCGTGGCCGGGGATGCCTCCTCCACGAACGCTGTGGCGCGCACCACCACCCTGCTGAGCTCGGAGTACTCGTGGTATTCAAGGAGAAGCCTAGCCGCTTCCTCCGCAAGGCCCGCGAGGGAGCGCGCCCCCTCCATCGCCATCAACACGGAGGCCACGCTCCTCGAAAGGTTGGCGCCCCTGATGTTGGGCGGTAGGTCGACCAGCGCGTCGACGGATGCGCCGAGCACCCTGATGGAGCCCTCGCGCATGTCGAGCGGCAGCTTGATCCCCCTCACGCCGACGGAGGGTATCCTCAGCCCAACGCCGGGACGCTCGTACTGGACGTCCTTCGCCGCCCTGGCTATATGTGCCCAGTCCACGCCGCGCGCTGAGGGGCTGGCCCTATAAGGCTCTCTGCGCAGCTTCCTGAACTCCTTATATTTCGGGCGGCGCGGACCGCCCGCGTGAGGCTGCTCAACTACGAGCTGGGAGGCCGCAGGGGGGTTGCCGCCCTGGTCGACGGCTCATATTATGACCTGAGGCCGTGGGCCGAGGGAAAGGGCCTGCGGGCCGAGGGTCTGTTGAGCGTCGACGACTTGATCTCCAGCGGGGCCCTGGGCTCGCTGATAGGAAGGGAGGAGGAGGTCGTTAGAATGGGGGAGCCCATCCCCAAGCCGAAGAAGTTGCCCGTGGTCCTTCGCCCCGAGAAGATACTGATGGTGGCCGTGAACTACGTGGAGCATGGGAAGGAGACGCGCTCCCCGGTGCCCTCCGAGCCATACTTCTTCGCGAAGTTCAGGAACGCCCTGATAGGGGACGGGGATCCGATCTACGTGCCGAGGTCCTCCAAAAAGGTCGACTGGGAGGTGGAGCTCGCGGTGATAATAGGTAGGAGGTGCAAGTACGTGAGCGTCGCCGATGCCCTAGGCTGCGTGGCGGGCTATGCGATAGCCGTAGACGTGAGCTTCCGCGACCTGCAGTACGAGCACACGAGCAAGGGCTACGGGCCGAACTGGATAAAGGGCAAGGCGCTGGACAACTCGCTGCCGCTCGGCCCTTGGCTGGTGACGCCCGACGAGTTCGGGGATCCGCACGACGTGGGCCTCAGGCTCTACGTGAACGGGGAAATGAAGCAGAACGGCAACACCCGCGACATGGTGTTCCCCGTCGAGAGGTTGATAGAGTACGCGTCGGACGGCATGACGCTCGCGCCGGGCGACGTCATATCGACGGGCACGCCGCCGGGGGTCGGCGTCTCGACCGATGGACCCTACCTAAAGCCCGGCGACGTCGTCAGGTCCGAGGTGGACCGCATAGGCAGCATGGAGAACCCCGTCGTGCTGGATCCGGCCATAGCAGGCGGGCCGCGCTAGAACGGCAGAAGGCCGTACTTCGCGATGTCCCTCGATATCGAGTCGACGTAGGACTTCAGGTTAGCCAGGACTATTCTGCAGGTGACGACGCCCACCACCTTGCCGCCCTCAGTCACCAGGACGCGCCTTATACCCTTCCTCGCCATGAGGTCAGCGACGTCCGACAGCTCCTCGCCCGCGTCCACCGATATTATGCCGCGCGTCATCACGTCCTCCACCTTGGTCGACGATGGGTCCAGGCCCTTCGCCAGCACCTTGTTCACGAGGTCCCACTCCGTCACTATCCCCACGTTCTCCCCGCTGGGCGTCCTCACGACCGCGAAACCATGCCTGCTTCCGGCCATCATCCTGGCCAGCTCGCTGCATGTCCTGTCGGGCTCCACGAACAATATCTCGCGGTCCATGACGTCCCTCGCGTAGAGCGTCACGCATCAGCCTTGGGGAGGCGGCGGGAAAAACGTTGCGCAGCCCCGAGCGCCCTGCCTGGAACGTAGTATTTAGAGCCCGCGTACTCCACGACCTCAAGCTCCCCCGAATCCAGGAGGGAGCGCAGCACCTCCTCCCCTTCCCCGTCATCCCTCAGTATCTGCGCGACTGCGCCCTCGCTCAGCGGGTGCACGAGGACCGCGGAGAGTATGTCGAGCCTCGCGTCGCCGGTGTGGCCGAAGGATCCCCTCTCGGGGAAGTCGAGGGGGCGCGCGCGATCGCCCAGCACCTCACGGAAGCTCGCGAGGAAATGGATCACGACGCCGCGGTCGGGCGGCCTCGCCCACGGCTCGGCCGTGGGCCTGGTGGGAACCGCGACGTACGCCTCGCGCAGCCCCCTTAGCCCCGAGAGGAACGAGGCTATGCGCTCCGCCTCGTCCCCGTAGTCGACCCCCGAGATCAACATGGTCTCGGAGGCCAGGTGACCCCTGAACGAGTCGGCGAACTCGACGATGCCTCTCAGTATCGCGTCCAGCGATAGCTCGCGCGAGGGCCTGTCCACCCTGCGCCATATGCGATCCGTCACAGCGTCCACCTTGACCGAGACGTAGTCCGCGGCCGACAGGTCCTCCCTGACCGATGGATCCCAGATCATGGACGAGTTGGTTATCACCGCTATCCTGCGCCCGAGGGACCTGAGGGCCTCTATCTCCCTGCCCAGGTTCAAGTCGAGCGTGGGCTCGCCGTCCGGCACGAACGTTATGTAGTCCACGCGCTCCCCCCTAGACTCAAGCGCCTCGAGCCTCCTCCTGACCGACTCCACGACCAGCTCGGGCCGGTAGAACTCCATCCTGCGGGGGGGAAGGGGCGGCGCGCTCCCGACCTGGCAGTAGGCGCAGTTGTACGTGCACGCCTTGGGCAATGGAACGTTGTTGACGCCCAGGCTCGATCCCAGCCTCCTTGACGGCACGGGCCCAAAGGCTATCTCCACGCACGCCGTTCGAAGCTTCCACCTTTTATGCTTCCTTGACGAATCGTTCCAATGCTCAGCCCGTTCGTTCGCGGTCAATTGGAACGGAACCGAGGCGACGCCAGCGCGCAGGCGACCTCGGGCTACCGCGTCGCCTGGCAGCCGGCCACGACCGTGTAGGAGCGATTGTAGTAGGCGAGCGGACAGCCCGATGGGGGCTCCCCTCCCACGACCTCGCCGAGTATTACCTCGTGGTCCCCTCCGGGACAGCTCGAGTGCCTCCTGAGGGCCAGGAAACCTATTGATCCCGAGACCACGGGGCCCCAAGGGGTCTCGCGATAGCCGACGGCCTCCAGCTTGGCCCTTCCGTCCCCTGGCTCCGCGAGCTTCGCCGACACGTGGGAGGCATCGGCGCCCAACATGGAAATTATGAAGTGCTCGGCCGACATCAGGATGGGGTAATTCCTGGATTCCCTGGCTATCGAGACGAGCATCAGTGGAGGATCCAAGGATACGCTCGTGACGCTGGTAGCCGTCAGGGCGGCGTACCGATCGCCGCTGCGCGCCGTCACGGCGTACACCTGCTGGACGGCCCCCCTCATGAACGATTTCAGCAGCTCCTGCACGGCACATGTTCCGAGGGCCGGAATTTAGGCTCTGCGTGCCAGTGCTTATTAGCATCGACGATCATGGTAGGGCCGTGAGGATCTCGGACACCCTCGTGGAGGTCGTGAGGCTCGTGGCCCCCCATAACTCAAACCCGATCGGGTTCCTGTACGGCGGCTACATGCTGAACTGGCTCGTGGACGCCGGGACCATAGCGGCCATGGACTTCGCCAGGTCAGACCTGGTCCTGGGGTTCCTCGATAGGATGCACTTCGTGTCGCCGGTCAGGATTGGCAGCATACTGGTCTACCGCGCCTGGGTGGTGAACTCGGGGAGATCCAGCCTCACAGTGCTCGTCGAGTCGTACGTCAAGGAGCGCGACGGCGTCAGGCTCGCAACGGTGGGGCGCCTGATATACGTCAAGATAGGCCCCAACGGCAGGCCGGAGCCCATAGGGGTTGACCTGGAGAGGGGCGAGGGTTGGGAGGCCGTGGTCTACGATCACTTCTCGCGCTGGAGGAGATCGGTCGAGCCGGCCCTAAGGAACGAGGGGGTCTCCCACGACCTCCCTCACCTGAGCTCGGTGCTCTCGATGCCCGAGGACGCCACGTCCACCGGCATCATGTACGGGGGGAGGCTGCTGTATTACCTGGATCAGTTCAACGCGATAGCGGCCTTCAACTTTGCTCCGCTCACCTACGTGACGGCCAACGTCAACGCGGTGGCGTTCAGGAGGCCCATCTACATCGGGGACGTGGTCGACGTGAGGGCGGGCGTAACCTATGTGGGCACCTCGAGCCTGGAGGTTACGTTCGACGTCCACGCCAGGGGGAAGGCGGGCGAGAGGCACGTGGCGGAGGGGCGCTCCACCTTCGTCCACGTCGACGAGGAAGGGAGGCCGGCCCCAATAGGCGCCCCTCCCATGGGAGATGAGGAGGCCAGGAGGAGGAAGGAGGAGGAGTTGAGGGAGGCTAAGGCCCTCAGGGCCCTTAGGCCTGACCTGGACGTTAGGAGGCCCGCCTTGGTCGAGGCCCTCGCCTCAGGGAACGGCCATCAGCGATGCCGCCAACATGATTATCGAGACAAGGAACATGAGGCCCCAGACGGACTTCCTCCACCTGAGGACCTTGAGGCCGTCCAGGATCCCCAGAGGTATTAGGTTGAAGAAGGCTATGAAGGCGTTTACGTACGCTGCGACCGAAAGGTAGTATTGGAGCGAGGGTATCGCGTAGGAGAGGGCCATCTCGACCGCTCCCATCGCTATGTTGGTGGCCGGCCCCCAGGCCGCGGTCCTCCCCATGAGGTAGCGGTCGTCCGGCCCGTAGATCACCGTGGCGCCCGGCGCTATTATCTTGAAGAAGGGTATTACAACGCTTATTGCGGTTAAGACCGCGCCCCAGGTCTGTAGCCTGAACTCGGCGTGATATCCATAATGGATGGCCGAGAACTTGTGCGCCATCTCGTGGACCAGGAAGGCCAGCACGAAGAGTGATCCGTCGAGGGCGAGCCCTAGGGCGCTGAGCTGGGCCGAGTAGAGCCAGCTGAGGCCCGCCGCTAGGACAAGCAACGCCCCCACGAGCACGTGGAGCCACTCCCCGTGCCTGTACCTGCGCACGTAGTAATAATAGTCCCAGTCCCACGCGGACAAACGCCCGCTCCTGCGACTAACCCCATTTTAGATTTAGCGCCGATCCGCGGTTAGCCTTCTCCAAAAATATGGGCGATGGGGGATCCCACGCGATGGCCAGGATGGTGGTTAGCCTGTCCGTGGTGCCCATAGGGACCTCGGGGACCAGCGTGTCCAGCTACGTGTCCCGCGCGATCTCCGTGGTTGAGCGCATGGGCGTACGCTATAGGGTTGGGGCCGGCTTCACGGACCTGGAGGTCGACGACTACGGGCAGCTCGCGGACATAATGTCGGAGATCGAGGGCGAGCTAGCTAAGATGGGCGTTCGGAGGATCGACTTCTTCGTGAAGGTCGACCGCAGGCTTGACTCAGACCTCACAATAGAGGGGAAGATCTCCAAGGTCGCTCGGGAAGCGGCGCCTTGACGGAGGACAGCAAAGCGATGCTGAACCCCTCGGCGTGGCCGGCCAAGGCCCACGCCTGGACAGCCGCGGCCCCGGCCCCGAACACGGCCTCCATCGCGGAGCCCGTCCTGCCGCGGTTCACGGTCTCCACGAGTATCCTGAGGCGATCCCCTTCGTCCACCGCCTCCACGTTCACGCGCGTCAGCTCGTTCCTGTGGACGAGGGGCAGCACCTCCCAGGCGCTCCTCGCGGCCGCGGCCGCCACCTCCTTCAGGGAGCTGACGTCCAGCGCCCCAATGCCCGTCACGACCGCCTCGGCCTCCGCGTACCCCTCGTAGACCGGCTCGTCGGACACGTCGAAGAAGCCCACCTCGGGAGGGCCCTTCGAGTTGTCCATGCGCTCCACGTCCTCCCAGGGCACGTCCGGCGCCCGCACGATTCCTATGCCCCGAACTCCCCCGGGGGAGCACCTGACGCGCGACGAGGAGGACCTGGAGCAGCCCTTCACGGTGTTCCAGGCCGCCAGGAGCCCGGCGAGCGCGCCGAAGGCGGCGTAGGCCTCCGCGTATCCGTCGTCATCGGATCTGACCATAACCCACATCCTCATGCCTTCGTCCTCGTACCTCACGGCTGCGCGCGTGGCGTAAAGCAAGGACATCGCGATCCCCGGAACGTATTTCCAGGCCAGCTTCGCGGACGAGAGGGCCACGACCTTCGCGACGGCCGCGGCGTTCCCGAGCCCGCTCAGGCCCGTGGACCTCAGGTCCCTGACCACCGGCTCCTCCGCTAGCAGCATCCCCATGACTAGGGCGTCGCGCACGCTACGAGTGGCGCCGCCGCCTATATAAATCGTCCTCGATTTATTGCGTACACGTCCTTGAACAGGTACCTCCTGTTCACGTAGACGAGGCCCAGGACCGCGGGCGCGAGCGACCACTTGGCGATGAGCAGCCCCACCATAGTCCCCTCCAGGACCGCCTGGGGGAGCACGCCGTAGAACGCTAGGGGGATGAAGACCAAAGTGTCGATCGCCATTGCGAGGGGATCGGAGTACAGGACCCTCATCCATATAGCGCGCCCCACCTTGCTCACCACGTAGGCATCGGTGAGCTCCGCCGCGAGGTAGGCCACGGCCGAGGCCAAGGCCACCCTAGCGGAGACCCCGAATACGTAGGCGTAGACCCCCTGGGGGGCCGAGATTGAAGGGGCCGAGAGCACGTACTCGTTCGCCACTGTTATGAGGGCCTGGGACGCCAACCCCACGAACACAAGGTTCCTGGCGTACCCGAAGCCCTCCCTCATCACCACGACGTCGAGCATCGCCACCGTCGCTACGTATGTCGCGGTGCCGGCCGGCACCCCGAACCAAAGGTACACCGTGACCTTGGAGGCGGCGTACTGCGATATCGTAAGGAGAACTAGGTAAAGGGCGGAGGCAGCCAGCGTGGGATCCGCCCCCACGAGCGACACGAGGAGCCTGTATATGAGGGCGGCCGTCGCGAATATTACCAGGGCCCAAACTATTAGCTCAAGCTGCGGGAACCCCAGGTACATGGGGCGCGTCGATGGCGCCCAAAGAAAAGCTTTGTGAGGACAAACCGTTTTATTACTCCTGAGCGGACTCGGCGCGTGGAGGGGTTCAGGTGGGTCTACGGAGGGGTCGAGCTGCACTTCGGCCAGGGCGCTGTCGACGCCCTGCAGGGTCACCTGGGCGGCATCAGGAAGGCGCTGGTGGTGACCGGGAGGACGTCCGCGAAGGCGAGCGGCGCCCTGCGGGACGTGGAGCGCGCGCTCTCCGCGTCGGGCGTCGAGCGCTCGATCTACGATCGCGTGACCCCCAACCCGCCATCCTCCCAGGCCGAGGAGGTCGCTGAGGTAGCCAAGGCCGAGGGGGCTGCCGCGATAATAGCGATAGGCGGAGGGAGCGCGATAGACGTCTCAAAGGTGGCGGCCGCCGTGGCCTCGGGCGGCGGAAGGGCAATGGACTACATATACGGAAGGTCCAGGGCCAGCTCCTGCCTCCCGGTCTACGCGGTGAACCTGACCCATGGAACCGGGAGCGAGGCGGACCGCTACGCTAACCTGACCGATATTGCGACAGGCGACAAGGTCGGCGGGGAGGTCTGCTATCCGCGCGCCTCCTTCGACGACCCGAGGTACACGTTGACGATGCCCAGGGAGGAGATACTGTGCACGTCCTTCGACGCGCTGTACCACGCATATGAATCGGCGACGACCGCGGGCAGCCCTCCCCTCGCGCTCGACCTGGCGGTGGCCGCGGCCCGCCACATAGCCAGGGAGCTCCCAGGAGCGGCCGCTGAGCCCGGTAACCTGGAGCACAGGTACTGGCTCATGTACGCGTCCATGCTAGCGGGCGTCGCCATAGACATGTCGCCCACAAACCTGATCCACGCCGTCGAGAACTTCCTCAGCGGGCTTAGGCCGTCCCTTCCGCACGGATGCGGCCTCGCGATAATAGGGCCGGCGCTCGTCGACATCATACACTCGAGGTCCCCAGAGGCGTCGGGCGCGGTCCTCAGGTCAATAGATCCGAGCTTCGACGGCTCGCCCGAGGGCGCCTCCAAGGTCCTCCTCAAGTTTCAGTCATCGGTTGGATTCGAGAGGGGCCTTGGGGACTACGGGATCGACGAGGAGCTCCTGGAGGAGGCCGTGAGGAGGGCCTTCTCGAACGAGCTTTCGGCCAACCGCATAAGGACCAGGCTGGGAGGGATAGCCCTGAACGTGGAGGAGGTCCTAGCCAGGCTGAGGCGCCTCATCTAGGACATGACCTGTGGACGTAGCCGCCCTCGACCGCGCGGAAGTCCGAGGGATCGCCCGGCGGGCTCGCGTAGACGGTGCAGTCGGGAACGCCTGCCTCGGCGAACGCCCTGTGCCTGTTCCTGCAGGACTCGCAGGCGCCGCAGTGGACCGGCCCGCTCAGGTAGCAGCTCCAAGTCTCGTACACCAGGTCGCCGAGGGCGCCGTAGCAGTCCCTCAGCAGCTCGGACTTCCTCAGCCCCTCCCTGGCCGGGCTCCAGACCTCGAGGCCCCTTGCCGACCTGAAGTGGCATATGCCGAGGGCCGACTGCAGGGCCTCGACGCACTCGGGGCTACAATCGGGGTACAGCGGCTCCCAGGTATCGGGCCTGGGCGACACGTCGTCGTAATGCGCGCCGTAGATGACGTAGGTCCTTCCCGGGCCGGCCTCCGCTATTGAGTAGGCGTACGCGGCGGCTATCGAGACCATTATCACGTTCCTCAGCGGTACCACGACCGACGGACGATAGGCGACCTCGACCGCGACGGACGAGTCCGTCAACTGGGTCCCCCTCCAGAGATCCCCCAGGGAGGACAGATCGACCACCCTGTGCTCCACTACCCTTCCCCAGCCCTCGCGGCGAACCGAGTTTAGGCGCGAGAGGACGCGGCCGGCCACCTCGACCTCGTGGCTCCCCTTCTGGCCGTAGAGAAAGCTGAGCGCGTGCACGTCGCACCCCCTGCGCAACCAAAGGGCCGCGTAACACGTGCTGTCGGGCCCCCCGCTCACGACGGCCACGGCCCTGCAAGGCCTGGAGACGTTCGGGTTCACGCCGCCTCGCGCCCTCCGCGGAAATATATCGGTTTCCCGTTCAGACAGCGTCGGCCAAGGCTGCTCGGCTGGGCCCCATCGCCGCACGATCCGTGCCCAAAGCCTACCGATCGCCGCGCCATCTGCGGAGGAAGCAAGCGACGCACGCAGCGGCTACAGCCGCCGCCACCAGAGCTATGCCCGGGTAGTTGTACGTCGTGAGCACCTCAGACTCGCCTGATACAGCGACGTATCCCAGGGAATCCACGACCTCGACCTGGAGGACGTTGGGGCCCAGGCGAGACAAAGAATAGAAGTAGCTGGGCGAGGTCGTCCCTGCCACAGGAACGCCGTTCAGGTACCAGACGTACCTGTAGGGCGGGGTTCCTCCCTGGACGCACGCCGAGGCGTTGGCCTCGTCGTTCAAGTAGAGGAAGCCGCTGGAGAGCGCCCTAACGTGCAGACATATCGAGGGATCCGGGCTCACGGCCACGGTTATCGGGCTGGAGTTGACCACGTATCCAGCGGAGTCCCTAACGCTCAAGCACACCGAATAATTGCCGGGGGAGGGCGGATCCAGCGAGTAGCTGCTGGATACGCCCGCCGGCTGGCCGTCGACGTACCATGTGTACGTAAAAGGCGGCGTCCCCCCATTAACCTGCGCGCCTAGGGTGACGGGGATCCCGACGTCCGTGAAGCTCCTCGAGGGGATTATCGACGCCGTGGGATCCGGGTTCACGGTCAGCTCTAGTTCCGCGAGGTTCGCGCTCTCCCCTAGCGCGTCCACTACCTTCACGAGGAGGACGTAGTGGCCGGCCTCGGTCGGCGGCAGGTAGACCGTTCCCCTGTAGAGGGGCTCATATGTGGTGAAGTTGTACACCAAGTCCCCGTTGAGGTAGAAATAGTAAGTGTACGGCGCCACGCCGCCCGCCGTGGACGAGCTCAGGTTTATCGGAATCCGCATGCCGGCATCCACCTCGGGGGCCGACGCGTTCGCCTCCGCCCTGAAGGCCGGGGCGGACGAGCGACACCAGAGCGACCCGAAGCTGCCGTTTCCCAGGAGGACCCAGGGATAGCCGCCGATCAGCGTCGTCGACAGGTCGTCCGCTGACTCCGCCGTGTCGCTCCCGAATCCGTAGAGGGCAGGGGGATAGACCTCGGAGCCGTTAACGAGGACGTACTTCAGGAAGAGCGTGGCGTTCATGCTCGTGAAGAGCGTGGCCTCGCCGTTCCCTTCCCCGGCGAACACCAGCTCCGAGTCGTAGTAGTTCCCGCTCGGCGTTTCATTATATCCGCTCACCAATAGATAGGCCGAGGTTGTGCCCGCGGCGCGGATCGTCACGTTGTCGTACCAGTCGATGGGCTCCCCGGCGACCGAGCTCCCGAACATGGCGACGACTCCGCCGGGCGTCCTAGCGTAGGCGATGGCCAGCTGGAGGTTCAGCGGCGTCGAGTAGCTCGTCTCCTGCGTGGAGTACGCGTAATAGTAGTCGCCGTTCCACTCGTAGACGGCCCCTTCCCCTGATACGCTTTCGTTGGACAGCAGGGAAGGCGAAGAGGTCATGTTCCATACGTTGTCCGAGAAGTACATCGTGCGGTTGTTAGTCAGGAAAACCGCTATGTCCTGAAGCCAGTAGACGTACTCGCCGCCGGTCGCGTTCACCTGGAGCACCACGTTCAGCTGAAGGCTCGCGCCGTATGGGCTCACGCCGCTTGGCGGGCTCGAGTTGTAGGCCCCTATGGAGTATATTGTGGCGGCGCCGATCGCCTCCCTGTAGGCCAAGCTGTAGGGGCGAAGGACGCCCGAGCAGTTGATGACGCCGTAGTCCGCTATTCCCACGGGCGCCGGAAGCGACGAGTACTCCTCGTACACGTTAACGGGCACCGTTGAGGCCTCGTAGAGCACGTACGCCTCGCCCGTGGATGCGCCGTAGTACACCACCAGATAGTACGTGCCCCTGGATAGTGGTCCAACGTCCCCCTGGACGCGCTCGCCCGAGGCAGAGTACACGTAGGTAGAGGAGCCCGTGGACGAGAACTGGGAGAACTGGGAGGGCGTCATCAGGTAAACGCTGACGGTCGCGTTGGAGCTCACCTGGAAGGTCACGTTCATCCCGGTGTACACGTCCAGGGGCTGGTAGAGGTACTGGCCGGGGGCCAGGGTGGCCGATCCCCTTGGATCGGCGCGCGCCAGCGCGAGCGAAGGGAGGAGGGCAGCTAGCAGGAGGATCGCCCCGATGCCGCGCATCCCTCGAGCCCCATGGGCCATTCCAACGCCGACGTCGGCGGGAACCGAATTTAATAGCTACCCTCGCGGTCCATCAGCCCACGGATGGACGTGAGGAAGCTGCGCGAGGACTTCCCGTTGCTGTCGAAGGGGATCATATACCTGGACAGCGCCGCGACGTCGCTCAAGCCCCGCCAGGTCGTAGAGGCGATGCGCGAGTACTACGAGGACTACACGGAGAACGTGCACAGGGGCCTGAGCAGGTTGGCCAGGCGCGCCACGGAGGAGTACGAGGGGGCCAGGGAACAGGTTGCGAAGCTGATAGGGGCGCGTCCTGAGGACCTGGCGTTCACTCCTGGCACCACGGCCTCAATAAACATGGTGGCGCAGGGGCTCAGCTGGAAAGAGGGCGACGTAGTGGTGGCCACCCTCATGGAGCACCACTCGAACCTATTGCCTTGGATGCGCCTGGGCGAGCTGCGCGGCGTTAGGCTTAAGCTCGTGGGGATCGACGAGGAGGGGAGGCTGGACCTCCGCTCGCTGGAGGAGGCGCTCGGCCCCAGGACGAGGTTGCTGGCTATCTCGCACGCCTCCAACGTGACCGGCGTCGTGAACGACGTGAGGCGTGCGGCCCGCGCCGCCCACGACGCGGGGGCGCTCGTGTTGGTGGATGGGGCCCAGTCGGTGCCCCACATGCCCGTGGACGTAGAGGCCCTGGGGGCAGACTTCGTTGCGTTCAGCGCGCATAAGATGCTGGGCCCCACGGGGATAGGCGCGCTCTACGTCTCGGAGCGCGCCCGGGCGGAGCTGGCGCCGGGCTGGCTCGGAGGCGGTATAGTTAGGGAGGTGAGCGTCGACGGCTACAGGCTCCTCGATTTCCCCTATAGCATGGAGCCCGGCACCCCCAACATAGCCGGCGCGATAGGCTTCGGCGCCGCGGCCAGATATCTAAGGGGGATAGGGATGGAGTCGGTGCTCGAGCACGAGCGCAGCATGGTTCGCCTGGCGCTCCGCGAGCTGGAGGGCATAGAGGGGCTGAGGATCCTCGGGCCCAGGTCCGGGGACCGTCTGGGCATCTTCTCCCTTGAGCTGAAGGGGCTGGGGCCCGACGAGCTTGCGGCGCGCCTGGACGAGGAGTTCGGGATAGTCGTCAGATCCGGATATCACTGCGCGCAGCCCCTGCACGAGAGGCTGGGATCCAGGGGGACCGCGCGCGCCTCCCTCTACTTGTACAACACGGAGGAGGAGGTTCGGGCGCTGGCCGATGCCCTCCGCAGGATATCGCGCGAGCTAAGGGGCAGTATTGCTTTAATATAACAATATATAACATTCCTCTACTGAGGGTAGCGAATGAACGAGAGGTTGCCGCCGCGCGAGGTCTGCAAACGCCTCGTAATGCGTAATATGAGAGGGGGCCGAGGATCGTGAGGAGGGTAACTAGGGCGGTCGTGGTCAGGAGCGCCAGGCTGCCGAGGAGGACCCTCGGGATCCTCCTGGAGCTCCAGGGGATGTACCGCGGCATGCTGGAGGTGCTCGTGCCGTACGCGGTCGAGAACGGGATCAAATCGTTCACGTCCCTCAAGGCTGAGAAGTACAGGGAGCTGAGATCCATGCATCCCGAGTTGCCGAGCCACTACGCCTACACCGCGTGCCAGGACGCCGCCGCCAGGTCGAAGTCCTTCCTGAGGCTGAGGGAGGAGGGTAGAGTTAGGAGCAAGCTCCCGGAGGTGAGGAGGGTCTCGATCTGGCTCGACGACCACCTCTGGAGGCCCGATGGGCTGACGTCGATCAGGATCTCGACGCATAGGGGATGGGTCAAGGTCGAGCTGGAGCCCACGGTGCAGTACTGGAGGTACGTGAACGGCGGGTGGAAGTTGACATCCGAAGCTAGGGCCAGGCTCGACCCGGCGGAAGGGCGGCTGATCGTTTATTTGACGTTCGAGAGGGAGGTGGAGGAGTACGAGCCTAAGGGATTCGTGGGCGTGGACGTGAACGAGGACAACGTGACGGCCCTCGTAGATGGGCGCGCGTACGTGCTCATGACGGAGATGAGGAGGATGGCGTTGGGATATGACTACCGCAGGAGGAGGATCATGGAGAGGAACTCCGGGAGCCTCAGGGCCATGAGGAGGGCCATAAGAAAGTTGGGATATCATAGGAGGAAGGAGGACGCGAGGAGGAAGGTCGCGCGTATCATAGTTACGGCGGCGAAGGATAGGGGATATGGGATAGCCCTTGAGAGGTTAGGTAAGAGGCCGAACGAGAGAATGATCCATGATATCAAGGATCCTCAGCTGAGGTACAGGATATTCCAGGCCGCGTTCAAGGGGATCCAGAGGGCGATAGAGGAGGAGGCCATGGAGCTGGGCGTGCCCATAGTTCGCGTTGATCCGAGGAACACGTCCAAGCTGTGCCCCGTGCACGGGGCGCCGATAGCCTACAACGGCTCAAGGGTCGGGAGGTGCTCCGTGGGAGGCGAGCCCTGGCACAGGGACGTGGCGGCCGTTTGGAACATACTTCGCAGGGCCCTGGGGGGCGATGGGAGCGCTGCTCCGAGCCCCCTCGGGCCTTCCGTGGATGGGAGGCCCGTGCCGCTGGCCTCGACGGCGACCCATGACCCCACGGTGATAGCCCGTGATCCGTGGGCGAGGTCGAAGTCCCTGCCGCTTCGGATCGCTACGGTTCAGGGCGGTCTGAATCGAAAGGGATGAGCGGGAAGGGAGGTTAGTCCAAGCGGAGAAATAGGGGCCCGAGGAAATATTCGCGGGGACGTCAGCTCAGGTAGCTGGGGGGTATCTGGGCCAGGTTGGCCTTTATCGCCTCGACGCTCTCGAGGAAGCCCTTCCTCTCCTCCTCGGTGAGCGGCAGCTCGATTATCCTCTCGACGCCCTTCCTCCCCAGCACCACTGGCACGTTCACGGTTATGTCCCTAAGCCCGTACTCGCCATCCAGGTAGACGCTGGCGAAGAACGCCCTCTTGAGGTCCTTCTTTATCGACTCCGCCATCATCGCCAGGCCCGCGGCGGGGGCCCAGTTGCTGCTGAACCCCCTCAGCTTTATGACCTCGGCCCCAGCGTCTATCGTCTTCCTGACCAGCTCGTCTATGTCCTGCTTAGACAGCACCTGAGTGAGGGGCACGCCTGCGACCGTCGAGAGCCTCGGGACCGGGAACATCTTCTCGCCGTGCTGCCCTATGACGACGGGCGATATCGAGCTGGGCGCTATCCCCAGCTTCTTGGAGGCGTAGTAGGCGAGCCTCCTGGAGTCCAGGATCCCGCTGAACCCTATCACGCGCTCCCTCGGGAACTTAAGTATCTTATAGGTTAGATATATCATCGGATCCAGCGGGTTCGTCGTGACGATGACTATGGAGTCGGGCGCGTACTTCTTAATGTTCTCCGCTATCGACTTTATCACCTCGGCGTTCTTGCCCACCAGCTCCTCCCTCGTCATGCCGGGCTTCCTGGGGAAGCCCGCCGTCACTATCACGAGGTCGCTCCCCTTCATGTCGGCGTAGTCGTTGCTCCCGTTCACCCTGATGTCTATGCCGAGCTCGGCCAGGGCGTGGCCTAGGTCCAGGGCCTCGCCCTGCGGGAGGTTCGGCACGATGTCTATCAACATCAGGTCGTCGAGCTCCTTCAGGGCCAGCATAGCGGCGGTGCTGCTGCCCACCCTTCCGGTGCCGATCACGGTTATCATTCGGCCCGAGCGCTTATCCCGTCCTATAAAAGCGTGCCTAAGGGCGGATGCCCAGAAATAATTACTTCTGAGGGCGCGGATCGCGCGATCCGCCTTTATACCCCCTCGATGCCCTGGCCCCGTGTCGGGGGCCCGCGCCAGGAAGAGCCTGCTGATGAGGCTCTACGACGAGGACGCCGATAAGTACGAGCTCATCTACGGAGCCGAGCAGGCCCCCAAGCTTAGGGAGGCGCTGTCGCTGGCCCCTCCGGCGTATCCCGCGCTCGACGTCGGCTGCGGCACCGGCATGCTCCTGAGGGAGCTCGACGCGCTGTCGGTTGGGCTGGACCTGAGCGCGGGGATGATAAGGATCGCCAGCTCGAGGTCCAAGGGCGAGCTGGTCCTGGGGGACATGGAGCGCATGCCCTTTAGGTCGGAGGCCTTCGCGTCCGTTTACTCGATCACCTCGGTGCAGCTGGCCGAGGACCTCCTGAGGGCTATGTCGGAGCTGGCGCGCGTAGCGAAGCGCGGGGCAAAGGTAGTGATTAGCGCCCATAGGGCGACCGCGGCGGCCAAGGAGCTGGGCGAGGCCGCGGCGCTCGCGGGCCTCAGGGTCCTGGAGGACAGGCCGCCAAGCGAGTCAAACGTGGACCGCATGGTGTTGTGCACGAAGGCCGATCAGTAGACGAACTCCCTGACGTCGTAAGGGGCGGTCCTCAGGCCGCGCTCCCTGAGGGCCGACTCGAGCTCCTCCTGTTGCTCGTCCATCTCCTCCTCGGTCAGGTGGTCTGCGACCTCGGAGAAGTAAGGGGCGCCCCGCATCGGCTCCAGGCGCGACAGGAAGACGACGTCCCCCTGGCCCAGGTCCATGTCGTCCAGGACCTCCAGCGTCCTCCTCACGTGCTCCCTCCAGAGCCTCCTTCCGCCCGCGCCCACGAGCACTATTATCCCCCTGGCCACGCCGGCGCCCAGCAGCTCCTTGGCCATCCTGACGGCGAGGCGCGGCTCGGGCGGCTTGTTCAACAGCCTCAGAACCTCCTCGGAGCCCGACTCCAGCCCCAGGTAAACGGCCTTAAGCCCTAGGGAGCGCATCCTGGAGTAATATCCCTGATCCAGCCTTGTCGAAAAGTAATCGGCGAAGGCGTAGATGCTCCTTCCAGGGAACGCCTCCGCCGCTATCCTCACGTACTCGAGGGCCAGCTCACCCTGAACCCCCAGCGGGTTCGCGTCGCCCAGGAAGACCCCCCTCCTTAGGAGCAGGCCGGCCCCCAGCCACCTCTTGACGAGCTCCGCGTGGGCCCTGAACTCCCTCGGATCCCTCGCGCGGTACGACCTGTCCCTGTAGAAGACGCAGAAGCTGCACCTGTTGTACGAGCAGCCGATCGTGGCCTGCAGGTATATTGAGAGGTACTGGTCCGGCGGCAGTATGGACACGGGCAGGTAGATCTCGCGGAAGCGGCGCTCGTCCTCCCTGAGCCAGGGGATGCCCCTGGAGGACGTCAGCTCCAGGGCCCCGCGCGCCCCCCCGGGATCCTCCTGGAGCGCCCTCCTCGCCGCGCCGTAGGCGGCCTCGAGGAGGCGCTCCCTCTCCTCGCCAGTGACCTCCTCCACTATCCTCCTGCGGCCCGCCCAGGATTTCCTCAGGACGGCGCCGCTCAGCCCCCTCACGTAGCTCCTGAGGCCGTGCTCTATGTACGCCGGCCTGCCCTCGAGGTCGAAGACGTAGACCCCCTCGTTGCTCACGGTTATCCTCAGGGCGCCGTTGAGGACGCGGGCATCTATCACGGCAGGCCACGTTCCGCCCGAAATAAAAAGCGAGTCAGCTATCGCTGCTGGGCCGAGAGCTCCTTCCTGACGCCTTCCGTGACGTTGTTGCTGAGTATCTCGTCGCGCTCGTACACGTCCACGGCCGCGTCCTTTATCGTGAAGCGCCCATTGGACGTCTCGTACTTCAGCGTTACGTTGACCACGGCGTCCTTGGGCACCTGGTACTTCTCTACTAGGTATGAGTAAAGCGCCCTGTTGAGCCTGGTGAGCTCCTGATTAACCTGCTCGGCGTTCAGCGCGCCCCCCTTTATGGCGTCCCTCAGGGCGGCGTTGACCACCCTCCTGAGCTTCAGCGCGTAGCCGCTGCTGCGCACCGGCCCCGTCCTGAGGACCTTCTCAGCCTGGGCCTCCTGGGACATCCCTACTATTATTCGATCTTAGCTATATAAATCTTGTCGCGCGAATTATCGCCTAGATGAGCGCGGAGTCCAGGGACCTGCAACAGCTGCAAAGCGAGGCGTCGGGGTCGCGCGGCAGCCTCCCGACCACGTCGGCCACCACGGACCTGGCCTTCTCGGTGTTCTCCTCCATTATCCTGGCGACCTCCTCGGCGGTGACCGGCACCTCTGACCAGACGTCGTAGTCCGTCACGAGGGCGAGGACCGAGTAGCACATCTGGGCCTCGCAGGCGAGGTTGACCTCCGGGACCAGCGTCATGCCTATCACGTGAGCGCCCCAGGACCTCCACAGCCTGCTCTCGGCCCTGGTCGAGAACCTGGGGCCCTCTATGCATATGTACGTCCCCGAGCCATGGACCCTGTAGCCCAGCCTTTCCGCGGATCCTATTATCTCCCTCCTCAGGTGCTCGCAGAAGGGATCCGCCATGCTCACGTGCGCCACCCTGGGCCCGTCGAAGAACGTGTAATCCCTGCGCTTGGTCATGTCTATGAACTGATCGGGGACGACGAGGTCACCCGGGCGATATTCCTCTACCAGGCTCCCCACCGCCGACACCGAGATGACCCAGCGGACCCCCAGGCTCATGAGCGCCCATATGTTGGCCCTGTAGTTCACCCTGTGAGGCGGGATGCGATGCCCCCTCCCGTGGCGGGGCAGGAACGCGACGGACCTGCCCCTGAGCCTCCCCAGTATCACGCTGTCGCTGGGCTCCCCATACGGCGTGTGAACCTTGATCTCCCTAACGTCCTCCAGGCCATCGAGGGAATAGAGGCCGGAACCGCCTATCACGCCTATCTCGGCGCGCTCGGGCGACGCCAGCACGCCCCACGTCCCCTGCGCGAACTTTTTTGCTTAACGGCCTCGACCCGAGGCTCCCGATTTTTCGCGCGGGCCGCCCGCATGGCGAGCAAGGATAGTAACCGGATGCTCATTGGCCGGATCTCCTAAGCGCCGCCGCCGCGAAGAAGGCCACGGCCTCGGCCACCAGAATGGACGCCGAGAGAACCCTCAGGGCGGGGCCTAGGACGACTATCCCCATGGACTCCTGCAGCAAGGCGGCGGCGGAGGCGGTGGGTATTAGCAGCGAGAGGTAGCGCGCGTACGCTGGGAGGGCGTAGATCGAATAATAAACGGGCGGCAACACGGACATAGCGAACGCAAGTATCGAGCTGACGGACCAGACCTCCTTCAGATCCCGGAAGAGCTGGGAGAGCGAGAAGCCCATCCCGGAGGCAGCCGCCCAGAGCGCGGCCACGGCGAACGCGGCCTCCAGCCCGTCGCGGACGTGGATCCCCAGGGCCCCCATCAGCGCCACGAAGACGGCTATTCCCGGGGCGCTGAAGAGGAGCCCCGCGAGCGCCAGGCCCAGCATGTAGGCCCACTGGGACATGGGGCCGGCCAACATTAGGTCCTGGAACTTGAAGTGCAAGCGGTAGGCGGCGGCGTCGGAGAGCAGCCCTATCCCGTTGCTCACAACTATCATCACGAGGCCGCCCACGAGCCCGAAGGCCAGGGCGCCGCCGTACGACACGAACCTGATTATCATCAATATGCTGAGCGGGGGCGTCAGATACGAAGCAACCCACAGCGGGGCCCTTACCGCCGCCACCACGCCGTCCAGCCACGCGAGGGCGGCTATGGCCCTGAGCTGGGTGATCAGCCACCCGCGGTCCTCACACGCCATGTCCCCTCACCTCCTGCAGGGGCTCGGCCCCGCCGGTCAGCAGAACGAAGGCGTCCTCCAGCCCCACCTCCTTCACCCTCGAGGTCCAGCCGCGCTTCCTGAGGAGGCGCCCTGCGACCTCGACGAGCGAGCTGGCGTCCGAGTACACGATCACCTTGGAGCCGTACCTGTAGGCCCTTCCGTAGCCCGCCACCTCCTCAGCGACGCCCGGCGCGTCGGGCAGCTCCAGCTTATGGGTGGCCCCCACCTTCGACAGTATGTCGTGCACGCTCCCCTGGGCGACCAGGAGCCCCCTGTCCATTATTATGACCTCGTCGCTCAGGTACTCGGCCTCCTCCATGTAGTGGGTGGTCAGAATCATCGCCCTACCCTCGCGCCTTGCCCCCTCCAGGATCCTCCATATGGACCTCCTGCTCTGGGGATCCAGGCCCACCGTGGGCTCGTCGAGGAACATGAGCTCCGCATCGCTCGCGAGAACCATCGACAGCAATACCTTCCTCTTCATGCCGCCGCTCAGCTCTGACACGCTCTTCCCGTTGTGCTCCCAGAGCCCCACCTCCTTCAGTATTTCTCGTGAGCGCCTCCTGGCTTCGCCGAGCCCGCATCCCCTAGCTATCAGGTAGGCCTCGACGAGCTCGCTCGGCCTGGGGAACGTGGGGGGATATCCCTCCTGCGGCATCAGCGCTATCCTGCGCCTCACGGATCCCGCCTCCCTCACGACGTCCATCCCGAGGACCTCCAAGGTGCCGGAGGTCGGCCTGAGCAACGTCGCCGCTATCCTCACGAACGTCGTCTTGCCGGCTCCGTTCCTGCCGAGCAGCGTGACTATGCCGCGGCCCCGAAGCGAGAACGTCAAGCCCCTCAGCGCGACGATCCCACCTGGGTAGATCTTCGTCAGGTTGTCGGCGCGCATAAGGTAGTCCATGGAGGTTCCTAGATCTTCCTTAGAAATTAACTTATTTCGGGATCCGAGTTTCGTCGGAGGGGACGGACTACGCTTTTATCCTGCGACGCCCAACGTCCCACGTGCGGCCCGCGAGGCTGGCCCTCTCAACGCCGGTGCGCGAGCTGGCGCCCGGAGGGCCTATCTGGGCTGATCCCCTCTCCACACTCGATGAGGTCGTCAGGGCCATGGCACGCGCTGGCGTCCACCACGCGTCGGTCGGATCGGGGGGCGTCGCCAGGGCCGTCATCTCCACGCGCGACGTGGCCAGGGCGATGCTGGACAGGGGGGAGGGATGGCGGCGTGCGCGCGCAATAGACGTGGCGACTGCCCCCCCAGTCGCGCTGGACGCCGACGCACCCGCCTCAGAGGCCGTGAGGCTCATGGTGTCCGCCCGCGTGGGCTCCGTGCTCCTCGCGAAGGAGGGAAGAATAGTGGGCATGGTGACCGAGAGGGACCTCGTGGGCCTGGCGGTCACCGCGTACTTGGGCGGGAGGGTCCGCGACGTCATGACCGTTGATCCGAAGGTCGCCAGGCCGGGCACGTCCGTCGTGGAGGCGCTCCGCGCCATGGTATCGGGGGGCTTCAGGCACCTGCCGACCTACGCTGGGAATTCCATCAGGGTGGCCTCGATGGACGACGTGGTGAACGCCGTGGTCGAGGGGCGCGTGGGCCTGGAGGGCGATCTGCTCGATTGCGCGAGGGGCGACCCTCCGATCGTGGATCCGGCGAGTCCCCTTGAGGAGGCCGTGCGCACGATGGCCTACAGGAGGACCGACTACCTGCTGGCGCTCGACGCGGGCAGGCTCGTCGGGATCCTCACGGAGAGGGACCTCGTGAGGCGCGCCCTGGCCCCGCTGGTCTCCATCGCTCCGGAGCGCCCGAAACCGCGAAGTCCTGAAGGGGCGGGGCCGCCCACGTCCCATCGCCGCCCTGTGGACGAGATCCGCATTGCTATACTCACGCATTGATGTGTTTGATCGGCCAACACATCCCCCGCTAAGGTTATATTTTCTGCGGGCCACGCGCGGGCGATGCACGGAAAACCTCTGGCGGCCATAGTGTCGGCGGGCTCCACCAAATACGGAAAGCACGACGACAAGGGCGCCAGGGAGCTCTTCGCGGAGGCATTCGCGGAGGCCCTGGAGAACTCGAGGAACCTGGATCCGAAGAGGGACATAAACGCTGTGTTCATAGGGCAGATGGGGAGCGAGTACGAGTACCAGGCGCACGCGGGATCCTGGGCGGCTGACTACGCGGGGATCCCGCGGACGCACGCCGCAAGGGTCGAGAGCGCCTGCGCCTCGGGCTCCACCGCCCTGAGGATCGCCCTGAACGGCATAATGGCGGGGCTCTACGACACGGTCCTGGTCGCGGGAGTAGAGAAGATGAGGAACAGGGGAACGAGCGAGGTCACGCTGTACCTCGGGGAGGCCGGCGACTTCCCCATGGAGATATGGAACGGCCTGACGTTCCCGGGGCTCTTCGCGCTGATGGCGACCGCCTACATGAACAGGTACGGGGCGAGGGAGGAGCACCTGGCCATGGTGGCGGTCAAGAACCACAAGCACGCCTCCATGAACCCGAAGGCGCAGTACCCGCAGGAGATAACCCTCGAGCAGGCCCTCAGCTCCAGGGTAGTGGCATGGCCCCTCAAGCTCTACGACTGCAGCCCCATAACCGATGGGGCGTCGGTCTTAATACTCACGAGGCCGGAGCTGGCGAAGAAGTACACCGACACGCCGGTCTACATAACCGGCTTCGGGCACAGCACGGATTACCTAGGCGTCTACGAGAGGGACGACATGACGTGGCTTGAGGGGGCCAGGAGGGCCTCGGAGGCCGCGTACAGGGCCGCGAACATATCGGTCGAGGACGTGGACCTGTTCGAGGTGCACGACTGCTTCACGATAGCCGAGATATTGCTCTACGAGGCGCTGGGCATAGCCAGGAGAGGGGAGGGCTACAAGGTCATAGAGCAGGGGCTCACCTACTACGACTCCAAGATCCCGGTGAACGTGAGCGGGGGCCTGAAGGCCAAGGGGCATCCGGTGGGGGCGACCGGCGTCGGCCAAGTTTACGAGATATGGCTCCACCTTACGGAGAGGGCCGGGAGGAGGCAGGTCAAGGGCGCCGAGGTTGGCGTGACGCACAACATGGGCGGGTCGGGCGCTTCGCACAACGTGTTCGTCATCGAGAGGTGAGAGCTTGGAAGGGCCGGAGTTCTCTGTGGAGAACTTCTACAGGTTCGTGGGGGAGGGCAAGCTGATGGGGGCCAGGTGCAAGAGGTGCGGGAAGCTCATGGTCCCGCCCCGCCCGGTCTGCCCCGAATGTTACTCCAGGGACCTGGAATGGGTCCAGCTGAGCGGCAAGGGAACTGTGGAGACGTTCACGATAATACATGTGCCGACCGTGCTCTTCGAGGGCAAGGAGCCGTACGCGGTGGCCGTTGTCAGGCTGGACGAGGGCCCGAGGATACCCGGCGTCGTGAAGGACGTGGCATCGCCCGATCAGATAAGGATAGGGGATCGCGTGCGCGTGGAGTTCGACAGGAGCCCGCAGAAGGTCCCTGGCTCCTGGCCCAGCTGGCCCAGGTATTACTTCGTCAAGGAGTAGCGCGAGATTATGTCTACTGCGAGCCTCCCAGCCCTCTCTAGCGCATCCTCGGGAACCCCAGGGACGCCGCACGTCATCAGCAGCACGCCGCCCGTGCGCTCCGTGACCTTCGTGCGCTCGGCGTCCCTGTAGGGGTATATCGCGACAAGGCCGTGGCCGTCCTCGACCACGACCTCCCTTCCGGTAAGAACCCTGGGGGCGTCCATCCCTATCCCAAGGAACTCCTCGCCCGGCCTCGAGAAGCGTATCCTGAGCAGGCTCCCGACGAGCCTCGCCGAGTCGAAGGCCGCTATAGGGACGCCGCTGAGGGCCGATGCTAGGTTGTAGGAGTCCACGAGCGTGTTTATCCTTGGGAGGCCCTTCCCCGACAGGATCCTCCTGACCAGGGCCTCGCTCGCCGGCCTGGTCTTGGTCGGGTCCACGCCAAGCCTCCAGCAGAAGTCCCTGTACGCCCTGAAGATCGGATCATCCTTGATGGATTCCAGCGTGTACCTGGAGATGATCTCGCGGTAAACCTCCTCCTTGAAGCGCTCCAGGCCCTCGTCGAAGTCCCTGACGCGGACGCCGTCCACAGCGAACAGGCGCGCCCTCAGCCCCGGAAACCTAGAGGCCACGTCCTCCGCTATCTCGAGCTCCACGGCCAAGGGGCGCGGAAGGCGCCTCTTAGGCCTTCCCGCCGGACCGCGCGGCGCTGAAACGTTATAGAGGCGGGCGACCAAGGAGCCGCGTGCGCTTCAGGCCCTACACGAGGACCGGCGACGATGGGGAGTCGTTCAGCCCCCTCCTTGGCCGCAGGGCCCCCAAGGATCACCATTCGTTCGAGCTAGCGGGCGCCTTGGACGAGGCGACCTCCGCAATAGGCCTGGCGAGGGCCCTCCTGCCGAAGGAGCTGGGGGACGTGGACTCGGAGCTGTCGAGGATCCAGAGGCTCCTCTTCGCGGCGGTGACGAACCTGGAGACGCGGGGCAGGGGGGGCCACATATCAGAGGACGACGTCAGGTGGCTGGAGGAGGTCTCGGATTCCAGGATGGAGGACGTGGAGCTGTTCGTCATCCCCTCCGGCCATCCCGCGGCGGCCGCGCTCCATCTAGCCAGGGCCCTGACCAGGAGGCTGGAGCGCCAGGCGGTGCGCTCCATGAGGGAGGAGGGGCTCAGCGCGGGCGTGGCGCTCCAGGTGCTCAACAGGGCTAGCAGCGCGCTCTTCGCGCTCGCGGTCCACGTGAACAGGAGGCTCGGCTACCGGGAGGAGGCCTTCAGGCCGCGAAGGTCCTCTAGCTTTAGCGCGCGAGAGAGCTCCTCCTCGCCCACCCTGCACGTGCGCTCCGCGCAGCTCACGGCCTCAAGCGGTACCAGGCGCCAGGCCCTTGAGTAATAGACTGCGACGAACGCCCTTGCGCCCGCGCGCCTGGCCCACTCGGACAGCTTCTCCACTTGTTCGCGCTCGATGTAGAGCGGAAGCTCGCTCCTGACCTTGACCTCGAAGGCGAATATCGCCCCATCGATCGCGGCTATGACGTCCGGCTGCACTATGTGCTTGGCCCTGGCGCCGCTGGCGGGCGCCCTCATCGATGCGAAGCCCATCCCCCAGAGCTTGCGGGCCAGGTCGCGCTCCTTATCAAGCCCGCGGCGCCTGGATGCCTCGTACCTCAATCCCCCTGCTCACCTTCAGTATCGAGCGGTACCAACGAACGACCTCGGAGCGGGCCCCGCCTCCCGACTCGATCAGCGATAGGAGGTCCGCGAGGGACGGGATGCCCGCCTCCCCCTCGTCCAGGAGGGCCCTGCCCACCACAGACAGCAGGAGCCTCAGCCCCTCCAGGCTCTCGTAGTCCGTGCCCTCCAGGCCTATGGCCGACGAATCGCCCCTCAGCAGGTAGGGCGGTATGCGGGATAGGACGCGCGCGATCGCCTCCTCGTCCATCCTGGAGGAGAGGAACTCGCGGAGCCAGGACCCTATGTCCACGGGCCGCTACTTGTAGAGGCGGCGTTTAAACGTAGCTGGGGGAGAGGGCGAGGGCCTCGCGGGCCGAGCGCCTCACGCTGAACCCGCAGTCGATCAGCCTCCTCCCGAGGCCCGAGGAGCGAGGGAACACGTATCCCCTGGAAAGGGAGAGCGCGGAGCAGTCAAGGCCGGAGGCGGCCGAGGCGCATTCCTCACATAGGAACATCACGAGGTCCACCCTTCCGTTCACCACGCGGTTCACGCCCACCACCTCCACGGTCGTCTCGGCGCCATCCAAATATATCGAGCGCCGCGACTCGCCGCTCGACACCCACTCGCACCTGACCGGCACCTTCAGCTCGTTGAGCTCGAGCGTCTCCTCCATCAGGTAGCACTTTGCTGGATCCGGCTCGTACGCCGCGGCTATCCTCGGGCAGCGGCCCGCCAGGGCGACCAGCGGCTCCCCTATGTGGGCGCCGACCACCGAGCAGCTGCGGGCCGAGGAGGCGAGCGCGAGGCGCCTTATCTCGCGGACGACCTCCAGGGGCCAGGGCATGAGGCCCTTCATGCCTATGACCCTCATCCCGCCCCCCTCGAGCAGCAGCTTTCCCTCCTCGAGGGCCGAGACCAGCCTCCAACCCCCGGATGGATCCACGCCTCGCCCACACAGGGGCGCAATTTCAATACTGCGCGCCTTCCGCAGGGCTCAGACAGGGGTATCCAGCTCATCGGTCGCCAAAGAGATCGCTCCTCATCGCCCCGCGGAAGGAAGGGCGCGCAGCTTAATAGCTTCGCGCCGTCACCGCGCGCGTGGGAAAGCTGGTGTACGTCCTCCTGGACGGCGCGGGCGACAGGCCCGACCCGAGGCTCGGCTTCAGGACCCCCCTGGAGGCCGCGAGGACCCCCAACCTGGACTTGCTGGCCTCCAGGGGCTCCATGGGGCTCGTCTACACAGTGGGCAAGGGAATAGCGCCCGAGTCCGACGTCGCGGTCCTGCACATGCTGGGCTACAGGCTCAGCGACGACTACCCCGGCAGGGGCGTGATAGAGGCAGTGGGCGCGGACGTCGACTTCAGGGACGGGGACCTGGCGCTCAGGGCGAACTTCGCGACCGTGGACGACGACCTAAGGATAATAGATAGGCGCGCTGGAAGGGACCTGAGCGACGCCGAGGCGAGGGAGCTGACGCGCGCCCTCAACGAGGGCGTAAGGCTCAGGCCGCCGGCGGAGGTCGTCTTCAAGCACACTGTGGGGCACCGCCTCGTGGTCAGGATCAGGATGCCCGGCGTAAGGCTCTCGGCCAACATAACGAACACGGATCCGGCCTATAGGAGGGTTAGCGGGATGGGGGTCGCGGCCCAGGAGCCTCAGGCGATGCGCGTGGAGAGGGCCGTCCCATTGGATGAGAGCGAGGAGGCGAGGATGGCGGCCGAGCTCGTGAACGAGGTCACGGAGGAGGCCATAAGGATCCTGAGGTCGCACCCCATCAACGCCAACAGGGCGGCCTCGGGCAGGCTGCCGGCCAACGCCATACTGATGAGGGACGCGGGCTCCAGGCTGCCCAGGTTGCCCGGGCTAGAGGAGCTCCACGGGATAAGGATGGCGGCCATAGCGGACATGCCGGTCGAGGTGGGAATAGCCCGTCTCCTGGGGATGGAGGTTCTGAGGAGCGAGGATCGGCTGGATTACGCTTGGAAGGCGTCCAGGGCCCTGGAGCTTCTGAGGACCCTCGACGGCGTCTACGTTCACCTAAAGGGGCCGGATGAGCCGGGCCACGACGGGATGCCGGACCTTAAGGTCAGGTCAATAGAGCTCATAGATGAGGGCTTCTTCGGCCCCCTCCTGCGCGGGCTCGACCTGGAGAATACGGTCGTAGTGGTATCGGCCGACCACGCGACGCCTTGCCAGCTGAAATCCCACAGCGACGACCCGGTGCCCCTGCTCGTGAGCGGCGGCCCGGTCAGGAGCGATGGCAGCTCCAGGTTCACCGAGAGGGAGGCAGCGCGCGGATCCCTCGGGATAATGGAAGGGCCTTCCGTCCTGCCCCTCGTGATGCGCATGGGCGGCATACGCTAGGGGATGCCATGAGTTGGGCAATACCTTAAAAACGGGGGCAGCGGATCACGCGGGCGTGTCCTCGCAGGAGGAGACGAGGAGCGCCTACGGGTTCAGCGTGGGCGACAAGGTGATAACTGACCTGGGCGTCCTCGGCACCGTCGAGGATATAATAGAGATTCAGGGGAAGCCGTACCTCCTGATAAGGTGGAAGAACAAAAGCAAGGGGGCCTACGGGTTCGAGGAGATAAAGCGCTACGGGATAAGGCGTGCCCCCGGCTAGGATCCTCCCTCCTCCTTGTACAGGTCCTCCAGGCTCTCCTTGGGCCTCGCCACCAATACCTCGCCGTTCGACCTCCTGAACAGCACTGGGGGCTTCGGCTGGGCGTGGAAGGGCATGTTGAAGACCACGCTGTAGGCTCCCGCGTTGCCGAACGCCACCAACTTGCCCACCTCAACGCCGGCCAGGGTCCCGCGGCCGCCCAGGGGGAACACGTCGTCCGAGTCGCACAGCATGCCGGCGAGGACCACGCGCTCCTCCTCGCCGCCCTCGGGTATGACCCTCACTGGATAGACCTGTCCCACGAGCGCCGCGTCCAGCAGGTTGTGGTAGCCGGTGTCCAGGAAGGCGTACTTGATGCCGGCGTACCTCTTGACGTTGAGGACCCTCGAGGCCAGGATCCCGGCCTCGGCCGTGAGGAACCTCCCGCTCTCAACCACGAGGTCGGGCGGACCGCCTAGGCGATCCGCCAGCTCGCCCAGGCGATCCACGACCCTGGCCACCACGTCATCCATCCCTGGATCGCCGTCCTCGTACTGGACCGGCACCCCTCCTCCGATGTCTATCAGCTCGACGTCGACGTCGATGCCAGCAACGCGCGCCATGGCCAGCAGCTCCTCCAGGCGATCCAGTGCCCTGACGAACTTTGAGGGGCTCCTGACCTGGGTGCCCACGTGGAAGTGGAACCCCCTGAACCTCAGGCTCCCCTGCTCCAGCCCAAGCCTCAGGAGCGCTAGCGCGTCCTCCCCGTCCTCGTCCACGAGCGGCACCCCGTATTTGCCGACCTTGTAGAAGCGATCCCCCGCGGGCGCCTCCAGCTCCGGGTTTATCCTTATGAGGAAATCCGCCTTAATCCCCGCGTTCTCGGCGGCCCTCGCGAGGTTCCTGAGGCCGTTGAGGGATCCTACGACGAACGTCCTCACGCCCATGGACAGGGCCCTCGAGAACTCCACGTACGTCTGGGTCGCGCTCGTGTATATCGAGCGATCCACGCTGCCCACGGATCTCTCGAGGAAGTACAGCTCCTCGACCGTGGCGACGTCGAAGAGCAGCCCCTCGTCCCAGAAGGTCCTGAGGACAACAGGTAGGAAGTTCGCCTTGATGGAATACGCGATCGAAACGTTGCCCGGATATCCCGAGTAGGCCGACGCAAGCCTCCTCGCGTTCTCCCTCAGGGTATCCTCGTCGATCAGGAAGTAAGGCGTTCCATGGAGCTCCGCCAGGCCAAGGAGGAGCTCGGAGGGAAGGCGGAAGACGAGGTTTTCGCTGAGAGGCCTTCCCAGGACCGCACGCGGCCCTTTCAGCATCCCTTTAATAGCTCACCTCTCGCAATGGCTGCCGTGGGTCCCTCGTTTAAGCTTATCGTCAACGGGCAGGAGGTAGCCCGGGGGATCCTCCACCGGTCGGTGTCGCCGTCCGCCGTCGCGGAGCTCGAAAGGGCGCGCAGGATCTCGGGCAACGCGGTGGTAAAGGAGGGATCGATAGGCATCCCGACGCGCCTGAAGGTGGGGGCCTCGAAGGCCCGCGCCCGCTTCAGGCCCGGGGAGCTGGCCGTTAACCCGGCTGACGGCACGCTGTGGCTATTCTTGTCGGACTCCCAGACCTCGATGCCGATGGTTCCGCTCGGCGAGGTCACCGAGGGCGTCGCAGAGCTCGCCAAGATCAAGAGGGGATCCCAGGTAAGTATAATTATCAGCCCTGAGCGACGCCCTCCTTGACCGCGTAAACGTAGTGGCCGCTGTACCCGCCGACCTTCACTATGAGCCCCTGCTCCGCGAGCTTCCTCAGCAGGGCGTTGGCGACGCTCGCCTTCACGCCGAGGGCCTGGGCCACCGAGTAAACGGTCAACGCCTTCAGCTGCCTTATGCTCTCGAGCACTTGCTTGGGATCCTCCAGGAGCACGGACTCCGCCTTCGCCTTGCCCTCGGCCGCCTTGGGCTTCCCCTTCTCGGGGCGCTTCCCCTTCTCTGGCTTCTCGGCCCCCTTGGCCTTGCTCAACGCCGGACGCGAGCGGGGGACCCTCTTAAAAAGAGTTCGGCGACGCTAGCGCCAGCTGCGGATAATTGGCTAGCCCTATAGCTCGCCAGGCGCAGGAGCACCGGCATGCCGCCGTATCGGCGCAGCGCGCGACCGCCATCGAGCACGAAGCAACGGAGATAAGATAAATCATGGAGGTTAGGTCCAAGGCCGAGTTGAGGAAGGAGGCGCTGCTGGCCGCCGGATTCGCTATTATGGCGTTCAACTCCATTTATCAATATTCTTGGAACGCCCTGGAGCCGCTGATCTCGAGGGGGCTCTCGGCCGGGTTCCAGGAGGTTCAGGTAGCCTTCACCCTCTTCGTGGTATCCTCCACGATCTTCCAGCTGGTAGGGGGAGCGGTCGCGGATAACGTGGGACCCAAGGGAATATCCATCGCCGCCGCCATAATGTCGGCCGCGGGGTTTCTGGGCACGTCGGCTTCCCTTAACCTCACAGAGTTCTACGCGTTTTGGACCTTAGGAAGCGCGGGCGAGGGCATCCTGTACGGCGTGGCTTCAAACGTCGCGCTGAAGTGGTTCGGCGAGAGGAGGGGCACGGCCGTGGGGATCGTGAGCCTGGGCTTCGGCGTTGGAGGGGCGTTGGCCAATCCGTTCATAGTTTCGGTGGACGACTTCAGGAGGGCCGCGTTGGCCATAGGGCTGGTCGAGATCATAGCGCTTCCGGCGCTGGCCGCCATGATATCATATCCACGGGGGCTGAGCGGCGCGCGCACGACAGAGGTCGTGAGGGACAGCTCCTGGTGGCTGATCTACGCGTCGTACGTTCTGGCGGCGGTGCCCCTCCTCGCCTTCTCCAGCTCCCTGACCGCTATGGCCAGGATGGCGGGTGTGAAGGGCCTGGAGCTAACTGCGGCAATAAGCGCCTTCCCGCTGGCGAGCGGCGCCGGGAGGCCGCTGTTGGGCATGATCAGCGACAGGATAGGCTCGATAAGGCTCCTCGTCATCAGCGCCCTCATCATGGCGCTGGGATCCGCCATGGTTCCCGCGGGGCTCGTGCTCGAGGGTTCCCTGCTCGTCGGTCTTTTTGGGGGAGCGCTCGTGCCGCTCTACTTCAGCGCGGTCAGCGAGATATACGGCGAGGCCTATTCAACCACGAACACCGCGGTGCTCTACACGGGCAAGGCTGCGGCTGGGGTACTGGGCGGATCGATTTTCGCGATGGTGCTGGAATACGGCCTTCCAGCCGCCAGCGCCTTCTTGGCGGCGTCTGCCCTCGCCGCGGCCGCGCTCCTGATCGCGAGGACGCGCGTGAAGCGCCGCATGATAGAGCGATCGCGCAACGCCATTCGACGGCCTTCACTAAGCCGACACAGATTCCAGCGTCCTCCCAGTGGACCTGGGCCCTAGCAGGGCAAGAACTCCCGCCAACAGCCCCGTGACGGCTATGAACTCGAAGCCCACGAAGAACGAGTGCGACAGCACTAGGACCGGTAAGAAAAGCGCGCCGAAGGCGCCGCCCACGTGGCCTATGCCGTCCGTCAGCGCAAACCCGGAGCTCCTGGCCCTGGTTGGGAAGTTCTCCGCGGTGTAAGTGTATGCTACCTGCAGGTACATGCCGAGCGCCATTGAGGCGATGAACGATCCAGCTATTACCGTTGGAGCCAACTTGAGCGCGAACAGCGTTAGCCCGACGAACCATATGACGGTGTCCATGAATACCAGCAGCTTCCTCTCAAACCTGTCAGCAATCAGCAACATCACAATAGCGCCCACCGGATAACCGATGGCGCCCACCGCGAGGTAAAGTATGGACGAGGATATCGTGAAGCCGGCTAGCGTCAGCAGGGTAGCCGAGTCGCCAAGGAAGCCGTAATTGCCGATGTACCAAAGGAACCACATGGCTATCAACAGCAGGAGCCTGTAGATGTAGGGCTTCCTGAACAGGTAAAGCGTTGGGAACTTGGGCTCCTCTATCACGACGAGGTCAGGCCTGGGCTCCGGCAGCTTGCCCACCTTCCTCAGGGCGTTCGCCTCCAGCCTCTCCAGGACGCGCCAGGCCTCGTCTATCCTGCCATGGGTGGCCAGCCACCTAGGGGATTCCGGCAGCTCGAACCTCAATATCAGCGCGATGACCGCTATTATCCCCCCGATCAGGAAAAGATAGCGCCAGCCGTTGTAGAACGTGGGCACCAGGTAAAGCGCGACGAACGGCGTTATGGCCTGCCCCAATATGCCAACTAGGAACGTGAGGACCGAGAGCCTTCCCCTCTGTGAGGGAGGCGCGAACTCCGCCAAGTAGCTACTCACTAGGTTGAGGTCCGCGCCGAGGCCAAGCCCCGTTATGAAGCGGAACGCCGCGAGCATTGGGACGTTTACGGATAGCGCGTCGCCGAACGACCCTATAGCCGTCAGGGCCATCGTCAATATCATAGCCCTGAAGCGGCCGTGCAGGTCCGCGAGCGTCCCTATTAGGTACGATCCTATTCCATATCCTATGAGCCCAACGGACAGAGCTATGAATAGGCTCAGAGAGGAGCCGAGGTGGAATTGCGCGTCTATGGCCGGCATCGCGAACCCTATGTCGGTTATGTCGTAGAAGGTGAAGAAGTATCCCATCCCTATCACGGCGAGAGCTAGGCCCGAGAGCGGCCAGACCGGGATGCGGTTCACGCGAGCTATTATCTCCCTCACGACGGATTCGTCCCGTCCGCCCGATCCTGGCATTCAGGCGCCCATGGCCCGACTTCCTTTAAAATTTTATTAAGTTCAAACCGTCCTCGTATATAGATTTCGCCGACGGATGCCGGCGGAAATTCCACCATGCGCAACTGATCCAGCGTCGTTCATCTGGGCGCCCGTCCCAGCGCGCCCATCAACCGCATCCTGCAGACATTGCCCGGATAGGCGGTCCCCCGCATCCCGCGCCTCAGGACTTCCTCGAGACGACGTCGGCTGACCGGCTCATAGATTAGCCCCAGCTCGCGCGCGTACTCCCTGGCCTCGCGTATTTCCTCCCAGCTGGGCCTCCTGGAGATGTCGCTCCACCTGGGCCTCCCCGGGAACTGCGCCACCAGGTACTCCGGCCTGTACTGATCCATCACGTTTACGAGCACCCTGTCCTTGGGCAGGTTCTGCGCTATCCACCTGAGGACCGGCTTCGTGCAGCAGTCCAAGTGGCCCGGGAGGACGAGGTGGCGAATTATCATGTCGCCCGAGGCGGCGGCCCTTCTCAGGTTACGCGTGACGACCTCCAGGTACCTGGGGGCGCCGCTGAGCCTCAGCGCGCACTCGTCGTTTCCATACTTGAAGTCGGGAAGCCATATGTCTATCACGTCCGCGAGGAGCTCCATGGACTCCTCCGACATGTAGAAGTTGCTGTTCCACAGCTGAGGCACGTTGGCCCTGAGGTAAAGCATGCTCTCCAGGATCGTCGGGAGGGCGGGCGTCGGTTCCCCTCCAACGTGGTTCACGTTTAGGGCGCCGGAGCGCCTCAGATCCTCCTGTATAAGGGCCAGCCCATGGGGGCCCACGCGCGCCCCCGACAGGGGAAAGAGCTGGCTTATCTCGTAGTTCTGACAGAAGACGCACCTGAAGTTGCAGCCCCCGTAGAATATCGTGCCGCTCGGCACCAGGGGATCCTCCTCCCCGGGATGGAGGAACCATTCGTGCACTACGGCAACCCCTAGCGGCTGGCGACAGACGCCGGGCCTCCGCGCGCGGTCGACGCCGCAGCGCCTCTCGCAGAGCCTGCACGGCGAGGCGAGCCTGCGGGCCAGCTCGACCTTGACCCCCAAGTAGCTGCGAGCCGGATCTGCGGCCGGGGGCGGCGGGCCGCGCCCCTCGCGCGCCTCGCGCCATAGGGAAGGGAACTCCCTGGAGAGCTCGCCGTGGAGCCCCCAGAGGGCGCCCTCGTCCAGGGCGCGGGGATCCTCGGGCGACTCCAGGCCGCGGGCTATGACGAACTTCGGAGGGGCCTCCCCGGACGCCACCATTATGTACCACGACAGAGCCCTGGACACGCGGGGATCCTTCCAGGACGTCGGGACGTGGCGGCCGATGCCTAGGCGGGCTGCCACGTGGCCTCGGGCAGCGGCGCGCCCTATTAACCCTATGAACGTTCCTAAGGTCCCCAAGAATAAAATAATAGAATAAAAATATTTTAAATTATAATCACTTGGAGATCGGCGTCGGCTTCTTGGAGGCCCTCTCCAGGAACTTCCTGGCAGCCTCCACGTCCTCCTGGGGAACGGGCCTGTAGGCCAGCCACCAGTCGAACCCCTTGTACTGCTTCAGCCTCTCGTCCGCCTCCTGGAGCGTCTTCGCGGTTGGGACTATCGCGTTCTCCCCAACGACCTCGCTGTGCGGCCAGTTTGCCGGGAGCGCGACCTTCTCCCTGTCTATGACCTGGAGCCCCTTTATCGCCCTCAATATCTCGTCTATGTTCCTCCCTAGCTCGAGCGGATAGTAGATTATCGCCCTTATTATTCCCTGGGGATCGATTATGAAGACAGCCCTGACCGTGTTCGTCGCGGACTGAGCGTGTATCATGCCTAGCTGCTTCGACACGTTGCCCAGGGGGTCGGCGATTATGGGGAAGGGTATCTCTATCCCCAGGTTCTCCTTTATCCACCTTATCCACTGGATGTGCGAGGGTATCGTGTCCACGCTGAGGCCCAGCAGCTCCGCGTTCAGGGCCCTGAAGTCCTCGTACCTCCTGGCGAACGCGTAGAACTCCGTCGTGCAGACCGGCGTGAAGTCGCCCGGGTGGCTGAATAGGACGAGCCACTTCCCGGCGTAATCGTCAGGCAGCGTCTTGGGCCCGTGGGTCGTGTTGACCTTTAGGGTGGGTAACCTTTCACCTATGAGAGGAACTTCACCAGGCAATTCCTCAGGCTAATATAATTGAAAGATCATTTAATAAAGCTTGCTCAGGTTCCTTCCGGAAGTTCCTCCCTCGTCAGGGCGCTTAAGGGGCGGGCCCCCAGGGCCGCCGCGGCCCTCCTCCTTGCCTCCTCGGAGAACGACAGCGCCTGCTCGCACGCGTATCCTATGTAGCCCTCCGGGCGGAGCGAGGACGCCTCAGGGATTAGGTCGCGCGTCGCCGCCGCGAACTCGTCCTCGCGCATCTGGATCCCCTGCAGCCTGCGCCTGACCTTCTCGTACCCCTCGTCATCCCCCTTGGACCTCAGGATTACCTGGAGGGCCTCCCCGAGGACCTCCCAGTGCCTGTTCAGGTCCTCGAGGGAGCCCTCGCGGGAGTACCTCAGCAGGTCCAGCGTGCCGCCTATCCTCCTCAGGGCGACGACCGCCAGCCCGAAGGCCTCCCCATAGAACCTCTTGACGGCCGAGTCCGATATGTCCCTCTGGAGCCTGGATTCCTGGAGCCTCCCCGACATCGCCTCCAGCGCCCTGGCCGCCAGCCTCAGCATGCCCTCCCCTCCCTCGAGGTCAACTGGATTGACCTTCTGGGGCATAGTGGAGGATCCGACCTGGTCCGGGCTCCTCCTCTCGAGCCTCACGTATCCAAGGGCTATGTACAGCCACAGGTCGACGCTGAGATCGACGGCCGCGTTGCACGCCGCCGCGGACTGATACAGCAGGAGGCTCTCCCTGTCGTGCGGCAACACCTGCTTGACGGCCTCGTCGTACTCCAGGCCCAGGGACTCCACGAACTCCTTGGCGAACCCCCTCCAATCTATCGATGGATAGGCGACCCTGAGGGCGGCGAGCGTGCCCACCGCTCCCCCCAGCTTGCCGCGCGGCCTGTAGGAAGACAGCAGCTCGGCGAACCTGGATAGCCTGACCGCGTGGACCCCCAGCTCCCTTCCCAGCGTGGTCGGGACGGCGGGCTGCCCGTGCGTCCTCCCCAGGATAACGCTGCAGGCCTCGCGCTCGGCTATCCCTGCCAGCTTCATTGATAGGTTGGCCAGCTCCCTTGCCAGGTGGACCTTCGCGAGGACCTCCAGGAGCGACGAGTAGGCCAGGTTGTTGACGTCCTCGCTCGTCAGGCCCAGGTGCACGTACCTCCTGAGCCTGCGGGGGACCCTTGACCTGAGGAACTCGACGACCGCGGCGACGTCGTGGCCCGTCCTGGCCTCTATGCTCCTGATCTCCTCGACGTCCGAGGGGCTCAGGCTCCACAGGGACGCGAGGGCGCGCCGCTCCTCGTCGCCCAGCGGCGATTCCACGCCCTCCTCCGCCAACCTGCCCACGAGGGCGCCCAGGTAGCTGATCTCCGCCCTGACCCTCAGCTCGTGAAGCCTGGCCTCCGAGAAGTCGCGGGCCACGTCGCGGGCGAGGCCCCAGTACCTGCCGTCGAGGGGGGACAGGGGCTCCTCATCCGCCAATCTCCAGGTACTCCTCCCTCGAGGGGCCGTAGGAGAGCGCGCGCACGGGGGCTCCTACCAGCTCCTCTATCCTCCTCACGTAGTCCCTGAGCTGCCTGGGGAGCGCGGACTCGCCCTCGGACCTCGCGCGCTCCCAGAAATCCCGGCCTGCATCCTTCCACCCCTCGAACTCCTCGTAGACGGGGGTGGCGGCCTCCAGCTCCTCCGAGGTCGAGGGGAACTCGTCGGTGAGGACGCCGTCTACCCTGTAGGCTGTCGCGAGCTTCACCCTGCTAAGCTGGCCCAGGACGTCGAGCTTTGTGAGCACGATGTAGCTCACGCCGTTGAGCATCGCCGAGTACCTGACGGCGACGGCGTCGAACCAGCCGCACCTGCGGGGCCTCCCGGTCGTCGCGCCGTACTCGTTCCCGAGCCTCCTCAGGAGCTCCCCCACCTCGCCCCTCTCCTCCGTTGGGAAGGCGCCACCTCCCACGCGCGTCGCGTAGGACTTGGCGACGCCCACGACCTCCGCTATGGAGGAAGGCGGGACGCCGCTCCCGACCGCCGCGGCCGCCGCCACGGTGTTCGAGGACGTGACGTAGGGGTAGGTGCCGTAGTCGACGTCGAGCAGGCTGCCCTGCGCCCCCTCGAACAGAACGCGCGCCCCCTTCGACAGCATATCGTTGAGCACGTACTCGGACCTTCCGACGTACGGCCTGAGGAGCTCCCCGCTGCGCACGAGGCCCTCGTAGAGCTCCTCGAAGTTCGGGAACCTGCCGAGAGCGCGGGATACCCACTCCTTGGACTCGTAGAGGCGCCTCAGCTTCTCCTTCAGGTCGGCGGGGCGCAGGAGGTCGGAGACCCTTATCCCTACGCGCGCCACCTTGTCGGAGTAGGTAGGGCCTATCCCCCTCCTGGTCGTGCCCAGGGCCCCGCTTCCCCTGCTCAGCTCCTCCGCCTCGTCCTGGAGCCTGTGGAGCTCCGTCGTCACGTGCGCCTTGTCGCTCAGCAGTATCCTTGGCTCGACGCCCGCCTCCCTCAGCGAGGCTATCTCCTCCAGGAGGACCGCGGGATCCACGACCACGCCGTTCCCTATGATCCCGAGCTTCCCCTGGAGGACGCCCGAGGGAACCAGGTGGAAGATCCTCGTGCGCCCCCCCACGACGACCGTGTGGCCGGCGTTCGAGCCGCCCTGGAACCTTACGACCGCGTCGAACCCCGAGGCCATCCTGTCGACGACCTTCCCCTTTCCCTCGTCCCCCCACTGAAGCCCCACGACCACCACGCCTGGCACGACCGCTCCGCCGAAGGCCTTCCCCTTAAACGCTTTGGCCGGCTACATCGACATGGGCCCTATTACGAGGAACGGGAAGAACGTCAGGACTGCAAGCAGGAAGACCATGATTATCAGGAGGGACGAGAAGAGCGCCCCCTGGGTCTCTATGGGCTCGGGCATCCTGCGCCTCTCCTTGGACGAGAAGGATCCCGCAAGCGCGAGCATGAGGGCGAGGGGCAGGTAGCGGCCTACCAGCATCACGGCCCCCGTCAGGTAGTTCCAGAAGGGGGCGTTCGCCATCAGCCCCAAGTAGTCGGATCCGTTGTTCGCCGCGGCGGACGTGAACTCGTACAGCACCTCCGTGAACTCGAGGGGGCCGGGGCGGCCCAGCAGATGCTGCGCCTGGCCGGTGGCGAACGCCGCCACGACCGGCAGAAGTATTATGAGCGGGTGAACTAGGAAGGCGGCCGCCGACAGCTTGACGTCGCGGGGCGAGATCTTCATCCCCATCATCTCCGGCGTCTTGCCGACCATCAGGCCCAGTATGAATATGGTTATGATGACGAACACCATCATGTACATGAAGCCGGCGCCCACCGCCCCTGGAACCGCCTGGATGAACATCGCCATTAGGAACGAGGTGATCGCCAAGGGGGACATCGAGGCCAGGCCGGACGCGACGGCGCCCGTGTCGGTCGCCATCGAGATGGAGTTGAAAACCAGCGCGCCGAAGGGCCCTATGCGAGGAGGTACCCCCTGCCCGGCCCCTCCCCAGAGGGCCAGGGCCAGCAGTATTAGCATGCCGGCCATCATGGCGCCGAGCAGGGATAGGCCGCGCCTCATCCCCACGAGCCTTCCGTACGATATCGGCAGGGAGAGCGGCAGGAGAAGCATTAGGAAAGACTCGAAGATGTTCGTCAGCTCGCTCGGGTTCTCGAGCGGATAGGCGGAATTGGCCGCGTAGTACCCTCCGCCGTTGTTCCCCAGGAGCTTTATCGACTCGAGCGACGCGACGGGCCCCAGGCGCGCTCCCCCCGGCAGGGCCGCGGATCCAAGGACCTGGGGGACGCCGGCGGCCATCAGGGCTATCGCCGACGCGAAGGCCAGCGGGAGGAGCACGAGGATCGTCGACCTGAAGAAGTCCGAGTAGAAGTTGCCGAGCGAGGGGGATCTCCTCGCGAGCCCCCTTATGAACGCCATGGAGGCGGAGAGGCCCGTCGCGGGCGCGACGAACATCATGTAGGTTATGGCGAACATCTGGGAGTAAGCCGTCAGGTAGCTGCCCGCGTAGTGCTGCAGGTCCGTGTTGGTGATGAAAGAGGTAACTATGTTGAATATCAGGTCTGGGCTGAGGGAGCGCCCTCCCGTCCACGGCTGGAGGGCGAGGACCAGAGCCCCTAGCGCGGCGGCCGCGGCGTTAAGGTAGAGGAGCGAGGCGAAGTACTCGTGCCAGCCCATCTCCCTGTCGTATACTTCGCCGAGGAGCGCCCTGGGCAGCGCGTCCACCGCGGCCAGCAGCCTCGATCCATGGGGAGGGGCTATGAGGCCCGCCAACAAATAGTAGCCTAGGACGTACGCGGCGGCCGCCGACGCCGAGACGAGGAGTATCAGCTGTGCGGCGAGCGCTGCCTGAATCAATGCCCGCTGCGCCAGGCGCAGCGGGCCTTAAGATAACCTTTCTCGGCCAGATGAGGTCGGGCTCACTTGGGGGCCGGAGGGGTCGGCCACTCCTTCGGTATCTCCTTGATTACCTCCTCCACGGATATGCCCTCCCTCGTCTTCTCGGACTCGGGCGCCGGCTTCCTCTTCTCCATGGCGCTGCGCCTGTAGAGCAGCAGCTTCTTCAGCTGCTGAATTGCGAACGCGGGATCCACTCCCTTGGGACAGGCGGCGCTGCAAGCGCCGGCGAAGTGGCACCTCCAGACCCCGTGGGGCGAGTCTACGACCTCGAAGCGCTGCTTGGCGCCTGCGTCCCTGGAGTCGACCGTGTACCTGTAGGCCTGGGCCAGGGCCTGCGGGCCCAGGAAGAGCTCGTCGGTCGCGGTCGTCGGGCACGCGGAGTAGCAGAGGCCGCACTTTATGCAGTCGGTCAGCATCATGTACTCGTTGAGCTCCGCTGGAGTCTGGAGGAACTCCCTGTCCTGGTGCGCCTCGAGGTCGTCCCTTATTATGTAGGGCATGACCTTCCTGTGCTTCTCGAAGAAGGGCCTGAGGTCGGTCACCAGGTCCCTTATGAGCGGCAGGTTGTTCAACGGCCTGACGGTAACTATGCTGGAGTTGAGCGAGAGGACGTTCGTCTTGCACGCCAGCCTCTCGCGGCCGTTAACTATCATGGCGCAGGAGCCGCAAACGCCCATGCGGCAGGAGTACCTGATGGCGAGCGTGGGATCCAGGTTATACTTAATGTATAGGAGCCCGTCCAGCACGGTCGTGAACCTGTAGACCGGGACCTCGTAGTCCTTGTAGTATGGCTTCGGGTCCTTCTCCGGGTCAAACCTGGAGACGCGGAATATCACCGTCTTTATCGGCTTCTCGACGCCCTCCAGGTTCGGGACCTTGAACTCAAGGGGCCTCTCGTTCTCGGGCTTCTGCTGGGAGGACATCGCGCCACACCCCCTAGAGGTAGAAGGTAATTATAGTTCTGGTCCCGTAGAGGAACACCACGAGGCCCGCCAGGAACATCGTCACGTTGACAGCCTTTGTCCACCCGCTCCCCTGGTTAAGCTCCAGGAGGATTATCCTGAAGCCGTTGAAGACGTGGTAGGAGAGCAGCGCAAGGAAGGCCTCGAGGGCCGCGGCCCACAGCGGATCCTGGTACCTCTTGAGCACCACGGTGTAGTAGTTGAGGGCCCCCGGATATCCTCCCGGGGCCAGGAACGTAAGGGACGCGAAGTGGAGGGCCCCCAGGACCAGTATCCCGAGCCCCGTTATGTACTGGATCCACATGAGGGTGGACTCGCGCACCATCTCCCATCACCTCACAGTGGCGGATGCGCCACTATGAACAGCTGATAGAAGGCGTAGACGGTCAGTGCTAGCGTCAGCGCCACGAAGAACCAGCCCAGCCACCTCTGGGGGCTCCTGAGGCTGACCGGCGCGTAGGGCCACTCGGGCCTCACGGGCCTTCCAACGCCCACGCCGGAGGCGGCGAGGAACAGCCTGACGCCGTTCAATCCGTGGTAGACAGCGAACGCCGCTATTATCAGAAGTCCCGCGTGGGCCGGGACGTTGTACAGGGAGCTCATGAGGTCGTTCCATATGCTGGGATTGTTGCTCAGGTACGCCGGCACTATGTCGCTCGTCTCCACCACGTGGGCTATTAGGTAGAGCCCGACCACTATGCCCGTTAGCCTGTGGAGCAAATAGAGCCACCTCTCGAAGTTCGCGCGCGACACCCTAGCCCATCCGCCCAGCACGCCGCGCTTGTTGCTCGGGAACTTGACGCTCGACATCGCGGAACCCCCCATGCGCCGATCTAATATTTCCTCTCCTCGGGCTGCCACCTGGTGACGGTCACCGGTATATACGTCAGGACCGGGCCCTGCGGCGTGTAGTAGGCCAGGGTGTGCTTCATCCAGTTGACGTCGTCCCTCTTCGGGTAGTCCACCCTGTAGTGCCCTCCGCGGCTCTCCTTCCTGGCGAGGGCGCCCACCGCTATGACCTCCGCCAGGGTCACCATGTTTATCGTCTCGAGCGCCCTGAACAGGTCCTCGTTGTAGTACTTGGCCCTGTCGGTCACCCTGACGTTCTTCACGCGCTCCTTCAGCTCCCTTATCTGGCTGACGGCAGTGGAGAGTCCGGCCTCGTCCCTGAACACGTAGACGTACGTGTCCATTATCTTCCAAAGGTCCTGCCTTATCCTGTACGGGCTCTCGCTTCCCTCCCCGAGCCTGCTGATCCTCGTGGCCTCCTCCTCCAGCACGGATGGCTGGACGCTTGGCGGGTCGTCGGCGGCCATCGCGTACTCGGCGGCCTGGGCGCCGGTCAGCATTCCGTAGACCGCGCACTCCATCGTCGCGTTCGCCCCCAGCCTGTTCGCCCCATGTATGCTCACGCAGGCTGCCTCGCCGGCGGCCCACAGGCCCTTGACGCCCGGGACCCTTCCGTATTTGTCCACGTGTATGCCGCCGTGAGTGTAGTGGGCGGCGGGCCTCACCGGCAGGGGCTCGTCCCTCGGATCTATCCCGGCGAACTCCTTGCCCAGCTCTATCATCATGGGAAGCCTCTCCGTTATCCTCTCCCTGCCTATCGGGCTGAAGTCCAGTAGCACGTAGTCCAGGCCGTTCGGCCCCTTGAACCCCCTTCCCTCCATTATCTCCCTTATTATGGCCCTGGAGACCACGTCCCTCGAGGCGAGGTCCTTGAACTTGGGGGCATAGCGCTCCATGAAGCGCTCCCCGAGCCTGTTGCGCAGGACCCCTCCCTCGCCCCTGACGCCCTCCGTGACGAGTATCCCGGTCGGCACGAGCCCGGTCGGGTGGAACTGTATGAACTCCAGGTCCTTTATCGGCAGTCCGGCCATGTAGGCCGCGGCTATACCATCGCCCGTCACGGTGAGGGAGTAAGTCGAGAACCCGTAGAGCCTCCCCACGCCTCCCGTGGCTATTATCCCGGCCTTGCCCAGGAAGAGCTTGTGGTCCTGCGTCTTCATGTCGATCACGTAGAAGCCCTTGAACGTTCCGTCCTCTATTATCACCTTGGTCATGAAGTGCTCCTCGTACATGTCGACGTTGTCGTACCTGAGCAGGTTGTCGTACAGCGTCTGCATCTCGTAGAACCCTGTCCTGTCCCTGGCGAACGTGGCCCTAGGGTACGAGTGCCCCCCGAAGGGCCTCTGGGCTACCCTCCCGTCCTCCAGCCTGTTCCACGGAAGCCCCCATCTCTCCAACATCATGATCTCGTAGGGGGCTAGCCTGACGAACATCTCAATAGCGTCCTGGTCCCCGAGGAAGTCCCCGCCCTTCACGGTGTCGTAGGCGTGGAGGTCGAAGCTGTCCCCCTTCTCGGGGTAGAGGACGGCCGCGGATCCTCCCTCCGCGGCCACGGAGTGGGACCTCATAACCTGGACCTTCGAGACGACCGCTATCCTCAGCTTGCCCTTGCTCACCCTGGCCGCCTCCAGCGCGGCGCGGAGCCCCGCTATGCCGGATCCCATGACCACGACGTCGTAATTAAGCGTCTCCGTCCCAGGTCACCGATCCCGGCCGGACATGTCTTCCTATTAACTGTTTCTCGCCGCGGCCCTAACCGGATCCGATCACGGACTCCAGCTTCCTGGCTATACCCTCGGGGTAGAGCCAGCGATGCCTGCCCTCCTCGACCACTACCTCCCCGTTCACTATGACGTAGTCGAAGTCGCCCCTCGTGGCCGAGAAGACGACCGCGGAGTATGGATCCTCGGGCGGGAACCTGAGGTGGGGCCTCCTTAGGTCGAGCGCAACCAGATCCGCCCTGTACCCGGGGGATATCCTCCCTATCGGCTCCCCGAGCACCGACCCAGCGCTCGAGGTCATGGACTCGACGATCGGGAGGGGGGACGGCTCGAACCCCCCAACCGCGTCCAGGTGGAGGGCTATCCTGGCCTCCTCGAGCAGGTTCGGTATCGAGTAGAGGGACCTTATGCCGGTGCCCAGCGCCGCCTCCACGCCCACCGACCTCATCCTGATGATCCCGCCCGCCCACCTCCCCTCGAGCGCCTGGGAGGGCGTGACGACTATCCCCACGCCGAGGTCCCGGAGGGCCCTGGCCATGGACAGCGGTATCGATGCCCCCACTACCAGCCTCGCGCCGACCGCGCGCACGTACTCGGGCCCAGGCGGGACGTCCACCCCGGAGACGTCCAGGGCGAGCCTCCCGGCCGCGCGGCCGCTCCACCCGTCCGACGCGCGGGCAGTGGCCTCGGGCCAGCCTCCTCCCTCCCCAGGCTCCAGGAGCTTCGACGCCAGCACCCTGATGCCGCTCCTCCTGGCCGCATCGGCAAGTATCGATGGCTCGGGGGCCGAATCGCGGACCGCGGTGACGCCGGAGAGCAACATGGTCGTGTAGGCGAACAGGGCGCTCCAATAGAGGGCCTCGGCGCTCGGGCGCGGGCTGCCCCTGCGGCCCGCCGCCAGCAGGTACGTGTAGGCGTGCGCGTCAACGAGCCCGGGCATCAGCAGGTGATGCCTGAGCTCGAGCCTTTCCTCGGAGCTGGGGCAGGGATCGTGCCCAACGTACTCTATGTTCCCCTGGGACACGGCCACGCACCCGTCCTCGAGCATGCCCAGCTGGGACATGGTCAAAACCCTGGGGGCCCTTATGACGAGGTCGGCGCGATCCACGCCTGACACGCTGGAGCGGCTCCCGCCGCGCCCCTTATAGGGGTTATGGCTGCACGCCTATTACCGACGGCGGCGACGAGGATCGCGTGGGGAGGAGGAAGGGGGAGCTGGAGGAGGTCCTGAGCAGGGCGCTTCACGCGGACGACCCCGGGCTCTACACCGTGGTCTTTCGCGACATGGACTCCCTCAGGGAGCTCAAGCTATCGGAGTTCATGAGGGAGTCGGAGGGCTTCTCCAGGATACCGGCCTCGAGGATCGTGGAGATAAGGAGGGCAGGGAGCGTCGTTTACTCGAGGCGCTCACATCCTGTCCAGGGGCTCGATCCCCAGGATCCCCAGCAGGCGGGCCATCACGGACCTGAAGGAAGCGACTAGCGCCAGCCTAGCCGACCTGAGGGCCTCGTCGGGCTCCTGGAGGACGCGGTGGGACTCGTAGAACGCGTTGAACGCGTAGGCAAGGTCGTACGCGTAGATCGCGAGCCTCCTGGGGCTCAGCTCCCTGGCCGCCTCCTCGAGCTCCAGGTCGTACCTGGACATGGACTTCACGAGCGCGGCCTCCTCGGGCGACCTGAGGAGCGACGCGAGCTCCTTCGTCGGCTTGGGTGGAGCCCCGCCCTTCTCGATTATGCGCGATGCCCTGGCGTAGGAGTACTGCAGGTAGGGCCCCGTCTCCCCCTCTATCCTCAGGGCGTCGTCCATGTCGAAGACTATTATCTTGTTCGGGTCCTGCCTTAGCATCTGGTACCTGAGGGCTCCAACCGCGACGGCCTCGGCGACCCTCCTAACCCAGTCCTCCGAGGCCCCGGGGTTCCTCTTCCTCACCTCCTCCGCGGCCTTCGCCGCCATCGCGTCGAGCACGACGTCGACGTTGACGTAGGCGCCCTTCCTCCCCGACATGTGGACGAACTGCTTGCCCTCGGGCACCTCAAGCCCGAGCGCCTCGGCGGTCCTCCTGCTCAGCGCGACGACGTCGTATCCGAGGTGAACGTACCTCTTGGACGACCCCCCTAGGACGCCGACCGCGTACGCCACGAATCCCTGAACCCTCGACTGCCTCACGTCTATCACGGTTATCGCCACGTCCGAGGAGCCGAACCGCGGGTGATCCTCCTCCCCGTCCTCGAGCTCCGTGGTCCATAGGTAGTCGCCCCCGGGCTGCCTCGTGAACCTCCTGTACCTGAACGGATCAGGGAGTATCCCCAGCTTCCAGGCCGCATAGGGTATGTCCTTGGCCGCGTAAACCGTGGTCCCGTCGCTCCTCACCAGGACCTTCTCCTCGCCCTCGCCCGGCGCCTGAAGCACCCAGCACCCGGCCAGCTTTCCCTCCTCCACCAGCTTCACCGCCCCGGCCTCCTTGAGCCTCCTGAAGGCCTCCTCCCAGAGCCCGGACCTCAGGATGTGGCTCTCCCAGTTGAGGAGGTCGTAGCGGGCCCCGAGCCTCCAGCACGTCTCGAGCTGGGCCCTCACGACCCTGGGCACCACGCGGGACGCCAGCTCGGCGGCCGGCCCGGAGCCGCGCTCCAGCTGGGCCAGCACCTCCCTGCGCCTCTCCAGCAGGTCGGGCCTTGACTCGTATAGCTCGTTCACCCTCACGTAGACGTGGTCCCCGCAGTATGCGTCGTACTTGACGCCCTCCGGAGGATCCTCGGGCATCCCTAGGTAAAGCATGCCCACGAGGACGTCGGCTACCTGGACCCCCGTGTCGTCGATGTAGTTGAGGACCTCCACCCTGTAGCCAACCTCTGCCAGGAGCCTCGCCAGGCTGTCGCCTATCACCAGGTTTCTCGCGTGCCCCACGTGAAGGGCCTTGTTGGGGTTGACGCTCGTGTGCTCCACGGAGACCTTGACCCCCTTCCCCACGTCGACCTTCCAGCCGGCCGGATCGAGCGCGGAGGTCATGGTCCAGTACGCCAGCTCGCCTACGTCCGCCGCGAAGTTCACGTAGCCCGACGGATGGGGCGAGGCCGACCTTATGACGTGCGGCATGTCCTTCGAGATGGCCTCGGCCAGGCGCGCGGCGACCTCGGAGGGCGGGCTGCCCAGGAGCTTAGCTGCCCTGAGCGGGGCGTTGGTAGCCAGATCCCCCAGCGAGGGATCGGGAGGGGCCTCCAGATCGTAGCGCAGGCCGACTATCCCCAGGCGCTCGAGCGCGGCGTCGATCGAGGCCCTCACTGAGTCCCTGAAGCGCCTGAAGGTCAAGGGGGACCAGCCTCAGAGCCAGTAGTAATAGTCCTCCAGCGACCTCTCCCTGGCGACCCTGTCCTCGCTCAGCCTGTAAAGGTCCGCCATCTCCTCTATCTGCGCGAACATCTTGGAGGCCAGCGGAAACCTGAGGGATCCATATTCCCTCAGCTCGGCGTCCTCGCCCCTTATCTCGATGACGTGCCCGCTCACGATCGAGGGCGCCTCCAGGAGCGTGCCCACCGGAGCTTCAGGATCGGCCTTCATGTAGAACGAGTACACCCTGCGCGTGCCGTCCTCCATCTCGACCCAGACGGTGGCCAGGGCGCTTCCGGAGCTCCTGTAGAGCGCGGCCAGGAGATCCCTGTAGCGTTCGCCGGCGCGGGGGGCGGGGACGCGCGCGGCGCGCAGCAGCCCGCTCGACCTAAGATCCCTGGACAGCTCCTGGAGCAGGGAGCTCACGTCCGCCTCGGCCTTGACGCGCCTGATCAACGTGCCAGCAATGGATGGGGTGTATTAAAAGTGCGCGTCGCGGCGGCTTCCCCGGAGCTCGACGGATCCCGGGCCTAAGGGCGGGAGCGGCCGCGACGCGCCAGGGTCTCCAGCACGTCGTACCTGACCATTATGTATACGATCACGAGCGCTGCGGCGGTGCCAGCCACTAAAGTCGCGTAGAGGCTGAGCAACGGCTGCCGGAACCTTGTGCTTATGCCCCACACCAGGTCCATGACCAATAGGACGTTGAAGAAGCCGAAGAGCGCGCCTAGGATGGCCGAATCGCTCGCCTGCCTCTCCTGGTACCAGGCATGAACGATATCCCTCACGCGATCCAGGTCCTCCTCCAGGGCTGCGTAAATCGCCTTTATCCCCCATCTATCCTTAGCCGCCTCCACGAATGCCCTCTGCGGATCGGAGCGCATGAAGGATATGTTCCTCTCCTCCCTAAGGGCGTCCTCGACCTCGAGGAGGAGCCTGTCCATGTCCGCAACGTCGGAGCTCCTCATCGAGGCCCTTGGGCTCACGTGTTCCCTGTAGACGTGGTTCAGGACCTTCCTTACAAGATCCGAGTAGACGTCGCCCAGCTCGTCCATCACGAGCAGGAACTCCGTGGCGCTTGACATATCGGTGGCATCAACAGCCAGCGCGCCTGGGATCCCCACGCTTTGGGCGAGGTCGGCGAAATTCTGCAGCCTTCCCTTGGTCACCAGCATGAGAGCCCGGTCTACGCCGACGAACCAACCCCCCATCTCGTTGGTGCTGACCTTGGCGCGAAGCAGCTCCTCGCGAACCGCGTTGATGTTCTCGCCCCTCCAGCCCCGGTCTGCGGCGAGCACGCCATAGAGCTCCCTGGGCATCGCGCCAAGGGCATCCGTGACGCTGTCCCAATCACCGACGAGCGCGAAGACCGTGCTCCCCGAGACAACCCCGGATCTGCCCTGGACGTGAAGGCCAGCAACATCGTGTAAGGCCTGAGCTAGGAGGCCGAGCACTAAGGCGTTAATTGACGCTCCCTTTACCGCCGCACCCTGCTCCTTCCCTATGAGGACTTCGCGCTGCGCCGCCTCGACGAATTTCTCGTCGAGCTCTATCACCTGATCAACGGTGAGGTTGCTGAAGGGGAGCCAGAAGGAGACCACGGCTACGCCCAGCTCGTGGACTAAAATGTGCGCCTCGAGATTTACCTCTCCCTCCCCGCTTAGGAAGCTGAATTCCTCGGACAGCCTGACTTTGATTTCGGGTAGCTTTGCCCTGCAGTACCTGCCCTCCCTTAGGTATGGTTTCGATAATATTATCTCATCGGTCCATGTTAGGGCCCTGAAAATCATGAGCTCTTTGTTCATCTCCTCCACCATCTTCTTTACCTCCTCTTCGGTGAGACCACCAGCGGATTTGCCGAACAGCCTCCGTGCAAGTGCATCAAGATAAGCTGGATCGATGAGCTCGCGTCCTTGCTCGGTGGAGCGGCCTATTCTCCCATGCTCCGATAGCGACTCCCCGGCCTTTCCGGGGCACCATACAACCTCAAATATATTAGTATGTTTCACAATGGATTTCATCGCGTTGGCGAGATCCTCCACCCTGCCGCCGAGGTCGAACGCCTTGGAGAAGACCAAGACGCCGGTCAGCCTAGCTTCTCCCCCGAACTCCTCCTGCGGCAATTAATCCCGCCGGAGCATAGGGTAAACTTATTTTTAAACATTTTTACTTGTATTTTTTATTTAATTTTTGATTAGAATTTTATAAAATGTTTAAGAATTAAACTCCTACCTAACTGCTATTAGGTCTCGAGGCGATAGGACTACCGCCGAGCTACGGAGATGCGCCGTTCACGACCGCGCGAAACAGCGAAGCAAACGCTGAAGAAGGTCGACACTTAGAGCTCGCGACCGCCCCCACACAACGTTGTGTGGGGGAATGGCGCTTCACGCACGATCCGCGCGCCCCGCGTTCGAGATCCGCGGGGCCGGCGCGCCCCCCTCCTGCCCTTCAGGGCCGGAGCATGGCGCATGCGGGGTCCGACGCGGAAACGTCCACCCGTTCCACCGATCGCTCACGCGTTTCCGATCCTCAAGCGCCGTCGGAAACATGGATCAGCCATATAGTTTTCACGCGCGGTTGGCGGGCCCGCCGGGACTTGAACCCGGGGCCTCAGGCTCCGCAGGCCTGCGCCCTATCCATGCTAGGCCACGGGCCCTCGGCCGCGAGGAGCCCCGAGAGCTAATAAAGGTTTCAATTCGGCGCGCGCTCTATAGGCTCTCAAAACCGCCCAATGAGCAACGCTTATCTCGAGAGGGCGCCCTTTGGGCGCACCAATGGCGCTTGAATACGCCGAAGCCGTGAGCTCCCTATCGGGCGCCGGCAGGGTCGGCGACGAGCTCCTGAGGAGGATCGATCGCGTGCCGGATGAGAAGGGCCTGACCTGTAGCTACCTCGCGTCCTCCCTCTGTGGGTTCACGCTCGCCTCGTTGCCGATGGTCGTGTGCTGCAGGGAGAACAGGATCGTGAGGACCCTGCCCTTCTACATACCCGACGGCGTAAGGCGCTGGAAGATAGTCACGAGCAAGAGGGGCGTCTTCGAGAGGCCGAGGAAGGCCCCGACGTACCCCCTGTTCTTCGCGTGGAGGCAGAGGGTCTACTCGCCGACCAGGGTCAGGTACCCGCTCAAG
>CAYFFS010000002.1:0-63124 GCA_964342765.1 uncultured Nitrososphaerales archaeon
CTCCAGGAGGGCTTCCCCGTCGCACGTCCCGAAAAGCCTCAGCTCCACGTCGCAGAGAAGGAGCCCAACGCTCGATATCAGGTAGTCCACGTAGCCCTTGCGCATGAGGGAGGCGAGCGAGTCCGCCGCCCCGCTGCGCACGACCGCCGATCCGGCGATGACCGCTATCCTCCCTCCCCTCTCCTTGACCGCCTCCATTTCCTCCGCTATGCCAGCTATCAGCGAGGGGGTCGCCGACCTGGGGAGGCCGCCCGACAGGAAGTCGAACACGCCGACCCCCTCCCTCGGCCTCTCGGGCGGGACGACCCTCACGCCGTCCTCGCCCACGACCACGAGCTCCCCCTTCCTGACCTTCCAGGTGGGAACGCCGGCCGCCTCCCCCCTCTCGGGGCTGTACACGATGGCGAAGTTCCCCGCTATGGGCCTTACGTCTATCCACCTTCCGCCTACGTATATCTGGGTCGGGTTGTTAGTGGTCACGTAGAAGCCCTCCGGCGGCACGCCCTCGGCCGGCGCCTCCACGAGCGTTGCCTCCCTGATCCCAGCGGGCGTGGCGCCCAGCCTGTAGAGGACCTCGAGCATCCTCTCGAGCTTCTCGCGCGTGCTCGCCTTCACCAGGAGCCTCACGTAGCTGTGCTCGTCCTTCCGCTTGCCCACGTTGAACTCCAGGACCTCGAACTCGTTCCCCATGTCCATTATCGCGTCGAATATCTTCGACAGGATCATGGAGTCTATCAGGTGGCCCCTGACCTCTACTTCCTGGGAGTACATCTAGGGCTCCCCCAGCTTGAACGCGTCGTGGACGGCCCTGACGGCCTCCTCGGCGTCCTCGCCCTTGACGACGAACGATATGTTCATCTCCGATCCTCCCTGCGCCATCATCACGACGTTTATCCCCCTCTCGGCGACCGCCGAGAAGATCTTGGCGGCAACCCCCGGCGTCCCCTTCATGCCGGCTCCGACGCCCGCCACCACCGCCATGTCGTCCTCGCCCTCGACGGACCTCAGGAGCCCCTTCTGCGCGAGGTTCCTCTCGAGCGCCGAGTATACCTTGTCCAGGTAAGCCTTCCTGACGACCATGGATATGTTCGACTCGCTGACGCTCTGCGCTATCATCATCACGTTGACCCCCGCGGACCCCACGACCTCCAGCACCCTGGCGGCCGTCCCCGGTGCCCCCACCATGCTGGGCCCATACACAGTTACTATGCCTACGTCCCTCACGAGCGAGACGGCCTTGACGACCTTCTTGCCCACCTCCTCCTTGCCGTGTATCACTGTGTAGGGACCGTTCGGGTTGAACGTGTTGCGCACGTACACCGGTATGTTCGCGTCCCAGACGGGCTCCAGCGCCCTCGGATGGAGCGCCTTAGCCCCGACGACGGCGAGCTCCGCGGCCTCCCTATAGCTGAGCTCCGGTATGGTGCGCGCGTCGGGCACTATGCGCGGGTCCGCCGTCATTATGCCGTCCACGTCGCTCCAGAGCCAGACCTGGTCCGCGTCTAGGGCTGCCCCGAGCGCTGTCGCCGTGTAGTCGCTGCCTCCCCTCCCCAGGGTGGTCATCACGCCCTCCTGGGTCGCGCCGGTAAATCCCCCCACGACGGGGACCTTGCCGGACTCCAGCAGCGGCTCGAGCGCGCGCTTGGCGCTGTAGCGCGTGGAGTTCAGGAGCACGCGCGCGTCCCCGAAGTTATCGTCCGTGACTATGCCGGCCTCCTTGCCCGTGAGGCCCACAGCCTCCAGGCCCAGCTTGCTCAGTATGAACGCGCCTATCTTGGCCGAGAAGGTCTCGCCGTAACCGGCCACGTAGTCCAGGCTCCTCGGCGTGAGCTCCCCCAGGTACATTATCCCGTAGAGGACCCTCTCAAGGTCCCTCCTCAGCTTCGACGCTATCCCATACGCCTCGTTTACCTGCTCGCGCCCCACGTTGACCTCGACGAGCTCCATGTAGGAGTCGACAAGCCTGTCCAGGAACTCGGAGATCTCCTTCTCGTCCCCCCTCCTCGCCCTGTGAGCTATGTCTATCAGCTCGTCCGTCACGCCCTTTATCGCTGATACGACGACGACCACCTGGTTCTCGGGGAGGTACCTGGATACGATGTCGTAGATCCTGCGGAAGCCGTCCCCGCGGACGGACGTGCCGCCGAACTTCATTATTAGCCTCATGACGTGCCTCGCGCCCGCTGTCCCCTGAAGCGGTTAAGAACGTATCGCCGGCGGCCCTCGCCTGGGGATCCACCAGGCGCGCGCCTCGTCAGAGGCCACGGATCCCAGCTCCACGAGGTCCCTCAGGACGGCGGCCGCGGTCTCGGGGCCTCCGGCGCCCTTCCCTATGAGGTACAGCTTCCCGAGCTCCTCCACCTCGAACTCCACGGAGTTCATGTTCTCGGGGACGTTCAGAGGGCCGTCGGCGTCCACCTCGGCCAGGCCCACGGTCAGGCTCCTGCTGTCGGCCACGAGCCTGAGCGCCTTCCCCCTCCTGGCGGCCTCGCGCAGGTCCTGAGGGCCTATCCCCTCTATCCCGCTGTACCTGACGTCCCTGAGCGTGCGCCCAAGCCCCAGTGAGTGATTCGCCAATATAACGAGCTTGGCTGCCGCGTCAACGCCCTTCACGTCCAGCGACGCGTCCGCCTCCGCGTAGCCGAGCCTCCTGGCCTCGTCCAGGGCCTCCTCGAGCGAGACGCCCTCCTTCTCCATCTTATGAAGGACGTAGTTCGAGGTCCCGTTGAGTATGCCCCTGAGCGCCACTATCCTGTTCCCCCTGAGGGACTTCGAGGCGAAGCTTAGGAAGGGCGTGCCGCCGCCCACTGTGCCGCTGTATAGTATTCTGACCCTCCTGTACTCAGCGGTCTCCAGCAGCGCGGGCATCGCCAGCGCCAGCGGCGCCTTGTTGCTCGTCACCACGTGCATGCCCCTGGCCATGGCCCTGTTCATGTTGGAAAGCGAGGGCTCCGCGGTCTCGAAGTTCGGCAGCGTTAGGTCCACGTAGGCCTCGGCCTCGACGTCATCTATCACCTCCGCCGCGTCCATCCCCGGCCTTCCGCGCTCGGCGCGCGCCACCGTGCCGTGCTTCGACTTGGCGGCCATGGCCTCGCGATAGCTGACGCCCCTCTCGTTGATCAGCGCCCCTCCGCGGTCCACTATGGCCACGACGGAGACCTCGAGCGAATACCTCCTGAGCAGCTCGGCCCTGCGCTCCTCGAGCATGCGGTGGAGGTTGCGGCCCACGTTTCCGTATCCAGCTATTATTATCCTCATCGATAGGAGCTCAGCTCCCTTGACAGCTGTCCGGGCTCGACCTCCACCTCCACGAAGTCGAAGCGGGAAACCGCGTCCGGATCCTTTAGCCCATGTCCCGTCAGTATCGCCACGACCTCCTCCCCGCCGTCAACGAGGCCCTCGGCGAGCGCCCTCCTGTAGCCGGCCACCGACGCCGCGCTCGCGGGCTCCACGAACACGCCGTCCACCCTGGCGAGGTCCTTCTGGGCCTCCAGTATTGAGTCGTCGCCCACGCTTATTATGGCGCCGCCGCTCTCGCGCGCCGCCATCAGAGCCCTCCTCCAGCTCACGGGGCTCCCTATCCTTATCGCGGTCGCATAGGTCTGGGGGCTCTCCACCGGCCTCAGCTCGCTGAGCCCCTCCTCAAACGCCCTGGCCAGGGGGGCGGCCCCCTCGGCCTGAACGCCTATCATCCTCGGGGTCGAGTCGGCCAGCCCCGCCTCCTTAAGCTCCTTGAAGCCCTTCCATATGGCGGAGATGTTGCCGGCGTTGCCCACGGGGAGCACCACCACGTCGGGCACCCTGCGGCCCAGCTGTTCCCAGAGCTCGAAGGCCAGGGTCTTCTGCCCCTCTATCCTGTACGGGTTGACCGAGTTCATCAGGTAGAAGCTCCTGTCGCTCGACACTATCCTCAGGACCTCCCTCAGCGCCTCATCAAAGCTCCCCCTGACCTTTATTATCCTGGCTCCGTGGGCTATCGCCTGGGCGAGCTTCCCCCTGGCCACGGCGCCCGAGGGCACGAGGACGTAGCTCGTCATGCCGGCCCTTGCGGCATAGGCGGCGACGGACGCCGCGGTGTTTCCTGTTGACGCGCATATGACCTTGGTAGCCCCCCTCCTGCGCGCGTCCGTGACAGCCACCGTCATGCCCCTGTCCTTGAAGCTCGCCGTCGGGTTTAGCCCCTCGTTCTTCAGGCGGAGCCCCCTAGCCAGCCGCGACTGATGGAGGGGGGTCCACCCCTCATCCAGGGTCACGGGCTCCACGTCCTCCGGGAACGGGAGGAACGCGGAGTAGCGCCACACCCCCCTCCCCTTCATCTCCTTCCTCGAGCCTTCGACTAGGCGCTCCCTATCGTATACTATCGTCAGGGGCTCGCCGCATCGAGGGCACGTGTACCTTAAGCTCTCAAGGTCCCCGGTCCAACCGCAATTGTAGCAGAGGAGGCGCGCGCCGTCGATCAATGGCACCGCCCACGGAGCTGCCCTCGGACCCTAAAAGGATTTCCTCGCGCCGAGCCCGGCCAGCGGGCCGCGGGACGTCCACTGACAAGTCAAAGTCCGCCATTGGGCCCCTCCTGAGGGGTTACATTATTAAATAAACGCCGGCTGAGGATAGCTATAAATAGAGCGCCGGCGGCGCCCGCGCCGTGGGCTCAGGGATGGCTTCGCTGGCCTTCAGCCCATACGTCCTCTCCGCGAACTCCATGGTCGTCGTGCCCATGGTGATCCTAGCGCTCCTCGTGGGGGCGCTGCTGCTGCTCAGGAAGCTGCTGGAGCAGAGCAGGGAGATATCCTCGAAGGAGAAGTACAGGGAAGTCCCGTTCGAGTCCTCCAACCCCCCGAGGGGAGTCGGCAAGGGGAGGGTGGGCTTCCAGTACCTGGGCTACCTGATAGCCTTCATGTCCCTGGAGCCCGCGGTCGTCCTGATAGCCTTCGCGGCCGCCGCCCCTGAGTACTTGGTGGGGAGGGTCCTCGAGCTGTACTTGGTGCTAGTGGCGGTCTACGCGCCCCTGCTCGTGTACGGCCTCAGGGAGGCCAAGCGCGTCTCGGAGTGGAACTTCTGAGGGGGTGCGATGTTGGCCGAGCAGGAGCCCAAGAAGAGGTCCGCCGTGATAATCTCGTTCTCGAAGGAGAACGTCGTCTCCGTGAGCGTCGACATGGACGAGCTCATGAGGCGCGCCAGGGAGATACTGAGGAAGGGGCCGATATCTTCGATGGTTGACTGGGCTACCGCGTTCAGCCTCTGGCCGGTCCACCTGATGACGAGCTGCTGCGGGTGCGAGATAGGCGCGGCGTGGGGCCCGAGGTTCGACAACGAGCGCTACGGCTCGCTGCCCTGGGTTTCCCCGAGGCAGACCAACCTGATAATAGTCGAGGGCACTGTGACCAGGAAGATGGCATGCTCGCTCAGGATAACCTGGGAGCAGATGCCGTATCCTAAGTTCGCGATCGCCATGGGGGTCTGCGCGCTCGACGGCGGCCTCTTCTACAACAGCTACAACATAGTTAGGCCATGGCAGGTTATACCGATAGACATCTACATACCAGGCTGTCCCCCGAGGCCGGAGGCCGTGGCCCGCGCGCTCGTGGAGCTCCAGAGGAAGATAAGGAAGGAGGGGGTGGCCTCCGGCTGGCTGGCGGAGGGGGAGCGCGAGGAGGTCAAGGGCCTGATACCGAAGGAGGACCTGTGCGGGTGGAGGGGGGAGGATGTCGACCTCAGCGCCAGATATACTTGAGGTCCTGAAGGCCGCCCTGGGGGAGGGAATTCAGGTGGAGCAGCTGAAGGGCTACGTGGAGGTGTCCGTGGATCCCTCCTCCCTGAGGGAGGCGGCGGCGAAGCTCAAGGCCGCGGGCTTCGACCACGTCAAGTCCGTCACGGCCGTCGACTACCCGGCCAAGAAGCAGATCAAGGTGATATACCACGTGTCGAGCATGCTCGACGAGCGGCTCTCCAAATACGTGGTGGGATTGGCCGCCTCCGTCGACAGGGATAACCCGAGGATCCCTAGCCTCTCCGATGTCTGGAGGAGCGCCGAGTTCCAGGAGAGGGAGGTGTACGAGTTCTTCGGCGTGGTCTTCGAGGGGCATCCGGACCTGAGGCCCCTCCTCCTCACGCCCGACATAGCGGCTATGAAGCCCCTGAGGAAGGACTTCAAGATCGCCGAGGAGGACGACTACCTCAAGTCGACCTACGAGGAGTTCACGAGCACGAAGAGGTGGGTGTAGATGAGCGGCGAACAGGTCCAGAGGCTTCCGGGGATGGAGGTTCGCCCCCTGGAGAGGAACCTCTACGAGGTCCACATAGGGCCGGCGCACCCCGGCTCGGGCCACATGAGGATAATCGTCCGCGTCGAGGGCGACGTGATGGTGGAGGTGGACCCGGACATAGGGTTCGTCCACAGGACCATGGAGAAGCTCTCGGAGGGCAGGGACTGGATGAAGAACATACCCCTCTTCGAGAGGATGGCTATACTCGACGCGTGCAACGTCACGCTCCCGTACGTGGAGGCGGTCGAGAAGCTCCTCGACGTGGACCCGCCGGAGAGGGCTAAGTACCTGAGGACCCTCCTATGCGAGATAAACAGGGTGGCCAGCCACCTATACGGCTTCGGGATCTTCGGCGTGTTCCTGGGGCACTCTACGCTCTACATGTGGGCGTTCGGGGACAGGGAGATATTCGTGGAGCTCGCGGAGAAGCTGACGGGGGCGAGGCTCACCCACAGCTACCCGATGTTCGGCGGGGTCCGCCGCGACATGCCCGACGACTTCGGGAAGCACGTCAGGAAGGCGGCGGCCTACATGAGGAGGAGGCTGGACGAGTACGCCAAGATCTTCCTCATGAACCCGAACATAAGGAGCAGGCTTGAGGGCGTCGGCGTCGTGCCCAGGTCGAGGGCCGTGGAGCTGGGGCTCGCCGGGCCCAACGTAAGGGCCAGCGGGGTGAAGTACGACGTAAGGCTCGCGGAGCCCTACGAGGCCTACGACAGGGTTGACTTCGAGGTCCCCGTCTTCGAGGAGGGGGACTCCCTGGCCAGGGCCTGGCAGAGGGTCGAGGAGATTAAGCAGAGCCTATCCATAATGGAGCAGGTAGTGGACTGGCTGGAGAAGCACCCGCGCGAGGGGTTCATACACGAGAAGTTCTGGAAGACGGCCCCTCCGCTCTACAAGCAGGTCTACGCGGGCAACGTCCCCTACGCTGGGAAGTACCGCGTGAAGATGATACCGCTCTATGCGTCGCTCAGGGTTCCGGCGGGAAGGGCGTTCGCCAGGGCGGAGTCGGGAAGGGGCGAGATAACCTACTACGTCGAGAGCGACGGGAAGGACGTGCCATACAGGGTTAGGGTGGTCTCGGGCTCCTTCAGGAACGTGATCGCCTTCAAGTACGTCATGCCGGGGCACAGGTTGGCCGACCTGCCCGCGATCTACGGCAGCTTCGACTACTTCCCGCCCGAGTGGGATAGGTGAGGTGATCCCGATGGTGACCGCCTACAAGATCGGATACGACATCCTTCGGTACATAATATTCTACCCGCCCATCTACCAATTCATAATAATACCTGGGCTTATAGCCGCGTTGGTGGTGGCAATATTCATAATATGGTTCGAGAGGAAGGCGGCGGCAAGGGTCCAGATGAGGTACGGGCCCTACGAGATAAGCCCCAGGACGGGCGGCTCCATCCAGCTGCTTGCCGACCTGATACGGTACTCGTTCCAGGAGATAATCGTGCCGCGCACGGTGGACGTGGCGATATACTTCTCCGCACCGGTCGTGGCCGTCATCCTATCCCTCCTGCCCCTCGACGCGATCCCCCTGACGTCCGATCCCTCCTTCTGGCCTATCCCGATGGGCTACAGCCTCCTGGTGGCCGTAGCCCTCATGACGCTATCGCCGATATTCGTGATGCTGATGGCGTGGGCCAGCAACAACAAGTTCTCCGTCATAGGCGGGGTGAGGGAATCCTTCATAGTCACGGCCTACGAGCTGGTAGCTGTGCTGTCCTTCCTCTCGGCGGCCGCCGCCATGGCCACCTACAACCTGGTGGACATAGTCGAGGCGCAGTCAGGGGGGCTTTGGTACGGGCTGCTTAACCCGCTGGCCTTCCTCACGGCATTCGTCGCGACCCTGATGACGACGAGCGGGTTCCCGTTCGAGATACCCGACGCAGAGTCCGAGATAGTCGCGGGGCCCTACACCGAGTACACCGGCCTCATGTACGGGCTCGACATGGGGGCCGCGTACATAAAGAGGTGGGCCTTCTCGGTCATGATGGCGCTCGTGTTCCTCGGGGGCTGGGCGCCATACGTCCCAGGCCCGGGCTTCGTGCTGGGCTACCTCGTGCCCAGCCTCATAGTCTCGGCGAAGGCCCTCGTGCTCATGGCCGTCATGAGCTTCCTCAGGGCGGTCTACGGCAGGTATAGGATAGATCAGGCCCTGGGCATAGCCTGGGAGATCCTGATGCCCATGGCGCTGGCCGCCCTGGGGATCGGGTTCGCCGATGCCTACTTCCACGTGTACGTTCACGCTGTGGGGGTGATGGGAGTTGCCGGCTAGGGTGGAGGTTAAGTCAACGCCCAAGGTCGGGGCGCTTGGCCGCATAGTCGCCGGTAACCTAGGGGCGATAGTGCTCGGCGTCAAGTACTTCCTGGATCCGAACAGGTTCACGCTGATGTACCCGCATGAGTACATAAAGCTGGACGTCGGCTACAGGGGATTCATCGTCCTGATATACGACAAGTGCATAGGCTGCGGTTCGTGCGCGAGGATATGCCCCACGAGGGCCATGCGCATGCTCTTCCTGCCCCAGAAGGAAGGGGAGAAGGCCAAGAAGAAGTACCCGGTGATAAACTACAACCGCTGCGTGTTCTGCGGCTACTGCGTGGACATATGCCCCACCGAGGCGCTCTACCACGTGCCCTACCACGACATCGTGTACTACAGCATGCGCGACCTCGTTCTGACGCTCGACGAGTTCCAGAAGGAGCCAGAGTACCCGACGGCCAAGGAGGGGGTGCCCGTGAGGTACATCTTCGACGAGCGCCGCGGCCTCGTGAAGGTCGGGGCGGAGCCGCGCGAGGGCCCCGTTCAGGAGGCCCAGGCCGAGCAGGCCCCGCGGCAGGGAGGTGAGGAGGGAAGATGAGCTGGCTGATCGCGTGGGCCGTCGCCATGGGCATCGCGACCCTCATAGCCTCGTACTACGTGGTGAGGGCCAAGGACTTCGTCTACGCTAGCGCCGCGCTGGCGGTTCTAGGCTCCGCGGTCGCGGCCGATCTGGCCATAATAGGATTCGGCATAGTATCCGCTTTTCTGGTAATAGTCTACGTGGGTGCAGCCGTCATGTTCATAATAATCACGCTTTCTTTGCTGGGGCTCAGGGGAGAGGAGAGGAGGGATGCCGGGAGGGGCGTCGTGACAGCCCTGCTGACGGCCGCGCTCTGGTCCGCGGTCGCGATATCCGCGGCCGCCTATGGCCTCTACTACAGGGTGAGCCCTGTTGGGTTCCCCGAGGCCGTGGAGGGCCTGCTGGGCCATTACGCCCTCGTCGTGGCGCTCATAGTGATAGCCCAGGCAGCCACGCTGGTGGAGGCCATCAGCGTGGCCAAGAGGGGAGGGGAAGGGGGGAGCTGAGGTGCAGGTGAGCGCCCTCGACCTGGTGGTGGTCGCCTTCGGGATGGCGGTGATGGGCATGGGCGCATACGGCCTGAGCGGCTCCAGGAACCTGGTGCGCCAGCTGCTTTCCGTCGAGGTCATGTTCAACGGGCTCCTCATGGCTGCCCTACCCCTTCTCTCGTCCAGCGCGGCCTCCGCAACCTACTTCGGGGTCGTGGCGATATCCGTGGTCTCGGCCGAGGTGATAGTGGTCGTGGCGGTGCTCGTCGCGTATTATCGGGCTTCGCGCTCCATGTCCTCGGATAAGCTGGAGGAGGTGCAGGAGCGATGATCGCGTCCGTCCCCATATTCTGGATATCCATCGCCCTTCCGATAGCCCTGGGCGTAGCCGCGTGGGCCAGCGGGGACAGGTGGAGGCGCCTTTACTCCTACTCGTCGGCCGGCTCCCTGATAATACCCCTTGGGATAGTGGCATACCTCTATTATTCGTCGGCCGGGAGCCTTGTGGATCCCATAGGCTTCGACCTGACCTACTACAGGATAGGCCACGTGTTGCTGGGGGTGGACGGGCTCTCCGCCCCCGTCGTGGCGGCGCTCTCTATAGTCACGTCCTTCGTGTCCATCTACGGCCTGAAGTACATGTCCCACAGGATAGAGGAGATGCGCTCTTCCGGGGAGGGCGTCCCCAGCTACGGCGCGTACCAGTTCCTGTACAACGTGTTCGCCGCGACGATGCTGGGCGTGGCCTACTCGACGAACCTGGTCGAGTTCTACCTGTTCCTCGAGGGCACCCTGATCTCGTCCTTCCTCCTGATAATGTACTACGGGTACGGCGAGCGGTCCAAGATATCTATGCTCTACTTCGTGTGGACGCACGTCGGCGCGGTCACGTTCCTCGCCGGGGCCCTCTACTACGGGATCGTCGAGGGGTCGTTCGATTACCTGGTGCCGAGCAGCGGCGGGCTCGCGGCGGTGGGGCCCGCCACCGCCCTCGGCCCGATGGCTGCCCTAGTAGCCCTCCTCATGTTCGTGGGGCTCGCCGTGAAGATGGCCCTGTTCGGCGTCCACATGTGGCTCCCATACGCGCACGCCGAGGCCCCAACGCCCATATCGGCCCTCCTTTCCCCGAGCCTCATAGGGCTCGCTGGCTACGCCATGGCCAGGTTCCTGCTCCAATACTTCCCCCTGATAATGGAATCGTGGAGGCCCTACCTAATGGCCCTGGCTTTCCTGACTATAGTATACGCCGGGCTCAACGCCCTTAGGCAGGTCGACTTCAAGAGGCTCCTCGCCTACTCCAGCGTGAGCCAGATGGGCTACATGCTCCTCGGGATAGCGACGCTCACGCCCTCCGGCCTCATAGGTTCCATGCTCCTCTACGTGTCGCACGCCGTGGGCAAGGCCCTCCTCTTCATGACGGCGGGCGTCTTCATAGTGGAGATGCACAACCTGAGGGACATCGGGCGCATGGGAGGCCTGGCCAGGAGGTACCCGCTCGTCGCTTCCCTCGCGCTCTTCGGGTTCATGAACCTGAGCGGCCTGCCTCCGGCCCTGGGCTTCTGGAGCGAGCTGTTCATAGTGCTGGGCGTGGTCCAGTCCTACGCGATGGAGGGCCTGGGGGCGATGGTGGGCCTGACGGCCCTGCTGATGCTGGCGCTCGGCGTCACGGCCGCTTACTCCTTCGTGACCATGAGGCGCATATTCTACGGGCAGCCCAGGGGGAGCCATGGGGACGTAAGGGAGGTGATAGACCCGTTCAAGCTGTCCATGGTCGCCATAGCCCTCCTGGGCTTCGCCCTGTTCATCCTGGTCGGCCCCCTGGCCTCGGGGGTCGCCGCCTGGTTCAAGTTGGGCTTAGGGGGTGTGATCTGATATGATCGTGAGTTACCCCTGGTATTATTGGTCCTCGATATGGCTCGTGCCCTTCGCAGCGGCGGCGCTGATGGCCGTCGCCTGGATGCTCGGGGTGCGGCGCGAGCGGTTCTACGGGCTCCTCAGCGTCTTCAGCATATTGGCTTCGGCGGTGATATCGACGCTCGCGCTCTACGACGTCCTCGCGCTCCACGAGACGATGTCGGCGGTGAGCAGCTGGGACTGGGTCAACGTGGACCTAGGATCCGGCCTACACCTGGCTATCACTGTGGGAAGCTACCTAGACGGGCTCAGCGCGATAATGTCGGTGATAGTGTCCTGGCTGAGCTTCCTGATAGCCGTGTACAGCCTTGAGTACATGAAGGGCGACTGGGGGGTCCAGCGCTACTTCTTCTTCATAACGTTCTTCGTCGGCTCCATGCTCCTCCTGGTCGTCGCGGAGAACCTCGTCCTGATGTTCATAGGGTGGGAGGGCACCGGCCTCGCCAGCTACGCGCTCATAGGCCATTGGTACACAGACGAGGAGGACAAGTGGGTCGGGGTTCCCGGCAGGAGGGCGCTCGGGCTCCCCATGTACTTCGAGCCCAGCAACAGCGGCGTTAGGGCGCTCATGTTCACCAGGCTGGGCGACGTGGGCTTCCTCGTAGGCATGAGCGTCCTCTTCGTGGTCGCGCACACCTTCAGCATACCCGGGCTCGCCGCATCAGCCGGATCCTGGATGGCGTACCTGGCCAACAACGACCTGCTGGCCGCCGTCCTGTTCATATTCACGCTGGGTGCGCTGGCCAAGAGCGCGCAGTTCCCGTTCCACGAGTGGCTGGTCACGGCCATGACTGGCCCGACCCCGGTCTCTGCCCTCATACACGCGGCGACCATGGTAAAGGCCGGGGTCTACTTCGTGCTCAGGTTCGCCCCGATAATATTCATGGGCGCGATAGCCGCAGGGATTCTGGCCGAGGCGCAGTCGCAGGTCTACTTCGGCGCCGTGGCGGCGCTCGCGGCGCTCACCGCCTTCATGATGGCCACCATGGCGATAGTCAACAACGAGTTCAAGCTGATCCTTGCGTACTCAACCGCGAGCCAGCTCGGCTACATGATACTGGCGGCGGCCGCCGGGGGCCTCCTGGTCACCGAGGGGCCCTCCGCGGTGGCGGCGATGGACCAGGGCGTGTTCGCGGGCCTGGCGCAGCTCCTCAGCCACGCGGTGTTCAAGGCGGCGCTCTTCTTGATAGCCGGCTGGGCCCTTCACGTGGCGGAGAGCAGGTTCATAGACGATATGGGCGACTACGCCAAGTACATGAAGGCCACGGCCGTCGCCATGTGGCTCTCCGGCCTCAGCCTTGCAGCGATACCTCCTCTCAGCGGGTTCTTCTCCAAGGAGCTCGTCCTGGAGAGCGTCGCCCAGAGCGGCTACACCGCGCTTTACCTGGTGGCCCTAGTCACGGCGTTCTTCACCGCCGCCTACACTACTAGGCTGGCTGTCAGGGTCTTCCACCTGCCGCCCGTCCACGCCCACGTCGAGGGGCACGAGGGCCACGAGGGGGCGCATGGCCCGCGCGAGGCCCCCTTGCTCATGCTCGGCCCCTACTTCCTGTTGGCGCTCGGGGCGCTTCTCCTGGGGGTCTTCTGGCCGATCGCCGGATCCGAGCTATCGCAGGGCGTGTACCAGACGATCTCGGTCCTCGCGATGCCGGAGTTCATGCCCGCCATAGACGTAGCTACCATCGCGATAACGGCGCTGCTCGCCGTGGACGTGGCGCTCGTGGCGGCCGCCTACCTCAGGCGCGTGGACTTCATGTCGGCGGTCAGATCAAGCAGGCTTCTCTCGGGGATACACTCCTTCCTGTTCGATAGGTGGTACCTCAACTCGATAATATACTACGCGTTCGTCTACTCGTTCGTGGGCCTGTCCATAGTGCTTCGCGCGGTCGACCGCGGAATAGACGCGTTCTACCACCGCGTGCTGCCGGCCGTTACGGCGGCCGCGTCCTCCGGGCTCAGGGCCACTTTCAGCGGCCGCACCGATTACTCGCTTGGCCTCTACCTCTCGTTCACCGCCGGCCTGCTCATCCTGATGCTCATGGTGATCTGGGGGGTGATATGATGTACCTCGGGTCCGCGTCCATCGTGCAGGCGCTCATCTACTTGACGTTGGCGACTGGCCTGGCCGCCCCGCTGGCCGGGCGCCGCTGGAGGGTGTCCGTGGCGATGGCCTACCTGGGCTCTCTCTCCTTCCTGGCCGCCTCAGCCCTCTCGCTTTACGCGAGCGCCTCCTCCCCGCTCGTGATGTACGGCGGCCTCGTAGTGCAGGATCCCTTCAGCTCGATGATAATGCTAGGCGCGGCCGCCTCCTCCCTGCTTTTGCTCGTGGCGGCCGGCCCCGATGCCTCCAGATGGTCCACCAGCCCGGCCGCGTTCAGCCTGATCCCGCTCGTGCTCTTCGGGCTGTTCTTCCTCGCGGGAGCAGCGGACGCGCTCGTCGTGCTGGCGACCTGGCTGCTGGTGTCCGTCGCCAGCTACGTGTTCATAGCACTGCCGGACGACGGCGCTAGCAAGGCAGCGGCCGTCAGATACATAATGGTGGGGATGGTGGCGACCCTGTTCCTGGTTGCGTGGACCGCCATAACGTCCGCGCTCCAGGGGGCCTCCGCCTTCGCCATAGAGCCAATCGTCCTGCCTACGTCCGGAGGGCCCCTGGCCTACCTGGGCGCCAGGAGCCTCGCCCTTGCCGCATTCGTGGCGGCGCTGGCCGCCATAGGCTTCAAGCTCGGCGTGTTCCCGTTCCACTGGTGGCTGCCCAACGTCTACGGTCGCGCGGATGGAAGGGTCGTCTCGTTCGTGGCGGGGGTCGTCAAGCTGGGGTTCGTGGCGATTATAGCCAGGATAGTGATCGTCCAGGCCGCCGGTTCCCTGTCGTCCCAGGTGGCCCTGGCCGCCGCGGTCGTGGCCGTGATAACCATGATCTACGGGAACTTCGCGGCCCTCAGCTCGAGGAGCTTCCAGATGATACTCTCGTACAGCAGCATGGCGCAGATGGGATACGTGCTGGCCGCCCTCTCGGCAGCGGCGTACTTCGCGGGGCTTGGCCCGCAGTACCATGGCCTGTTGCTCCTCGCGTACTACGCGGTGGCGGTTCAGGCCGTTGCCTACTCGCTGGCCAAGGTTCCCCTGTTCGCGCTTGCCGGGGAGGCCGGGGGGCGCCTCTCCAGCGTCCGCGGCCTCCTCTCCAGCGATCCGGCCTCAGCGGTCGCCGCCTCCGTCCTGCTGCTGAGCCTCTTGGGCCTGCCGCCCCTCCTCGGCTTCTGGGGCAAGCTGTACATGTTCATGGCTTCGGCGGGCTATTCCATCTGGCTCGCGATATTGGCGCTCGTCAACAGCGGGGTGAGCGCCTTCTACTACGCGGTCGTGGTGCGCGAGATGCTCTCGAAGGGCGAGGGGCCGAAGGTCGAGCGCCGCTACGCCGCCGCCCTCGTTGCCGGCGCCGCCGCCGTGGTGGCCATAGGCGTCGTAGCGCCGCTGATCCTCGGCTACATACACGCGGTGTTCCTGGGCCAGCTTTCCGCTGGTTGATGGACAAAGGATATATTATGTGCAATAGCACATAATGCGTGGCCCCAAGCAACGCTTATCCACTAAGTGGGGTAAAGGCGGACGTGGAGGGCGAATGGGCCGCGGCCTTCTCCAGCGCCATGAGGGCCGCGTCGGTCGCCGGCCTAGTCTACCTCTTGTTCGCGGCCCTGAAGGTGGTTCTCGGCTACCTGACCGGAAGCATCGCCGTGGAGGCCGACGGCATACACACGCTCTCCGACTTCCTCACGGCGCTCGTGGTCTACGTGGGCCTGAGGCTGGCCAGCGGCCGCCCCACCTCGGCGTTCCCGTTCGGCAAGTACAAGGCGGAGAACCTTGCGGCGCTGTTCGTCGCCATATCCATAGGCGCGGCCGCCGTGGAGGTGGCGCGCGAGTCCTTGGTTCCGGGGGCCCAGCCGCCCGGCGACCCGACGGCCCTGGTGACGCTCGAGTCGGCCTCCGCGGTCTCCTATCTCGCCCTGGCTCTCTATCTGAGGTCGTCCAAGGGGATAGTGTTCAGCTCGCTGAGCGCGGAGGCCGCGCACGCCGTCCAGGACGTCCTGATATCCGCGTCCGCGATCGTTGGCGTGGTCGGCCAGGCCCTGGGGCTGTGGTGGGTCGCCGCGGCGGTCGGCCTCGGAATATCGGCATTCGTGCTCTATCAGGCTTACATGATTGGCAGGTCCTCGGTCCTCACGCTGCTGGACGCGGGGGATCCCGAGGCCGCCTCCCGCATAGAGGAGATAGCCAAGGGCGTGCCCGGGGTCATAGGGGTTCACGAGGTCAGGACGAGGCGCGCCGGCCCCTTCCTCATGGCCTCAATGCACCTGGAGACGTCCCCCAACCTGAGCGTGGAGGAGGCCGACGCGATAGCCGACGCGCTGGAGGCGGAGCTCAGGAGGAGGATACCGGATCTCCTAATGGTGAGCATACACGAGGAGCCGAGCAGGGCCAGCGAGAGGGTGGCGGTGTTCGTTGATCGTCAGGGTATGGTCGCCGATCGCGTGAGGGACGCGGACGGCGTGTTGATAGTGGATCCGGACGGCAGAACTGTGGAGGCGCCCAACCCGGCGCTCAGCGGGCCGATAAGGGATGCGGCGTACATGTTGAGGCGGATGAACGTCGGCGCGATAATAGTGGGCGGATCTGGCCGCGAGAGGCTCCTGGCCTTCAGGGCCCTCGGCATGGCGATCTACGTCTCGCCGCGCGTCCCTGCGAAGGAGGCGGTCGAGCTCCTGAGGAGGGGGGAGCTCAGGAGGCTCGTCCCCGAGGGCGCCGATGACCTCAGATGATCCCCCTTATGCCCAGGGCGGTCCCCAGGAGATCCCCCAGGGCGTACGATAGGATGGCGGTCCCCAGTATCAGCGCGGCGGTCTGGGCGAACTCCCTGCGCAGGTCGGTCCCCAAGTAGACCGATCCCTGGAACGAGAGCATCAGGGCCAGGAGCACTCCGACGCTCACGGAGGCGGCGAACGCCAGGTAAATGTCGCGCGTCAGGAAGTAGGGGATTGACATGAGCACCACGGCTCCCATGTAGCCGACGCCGGTGACGGCCGCGGCGGTCCTGGGCGATTTGCCCGTCTCGTGCTTCGTCTGAAGGTAGGAGGCGGAGGCCATGGATATGGAGGCCGAGACCCCCACTATCAGCCCTATGACGCCTGCCACCAACGTGTCGCCCGTAGTTCCGAGGGTGCCCGCGTGGGCGCCCGTTATCTCGACTATGGCGTCCGCAAGCCCTAGGACCAAGGCTCCCATGTACCTGACCAGGACCTCGTCCACCTGCGCCAGCATCTCCGACTCGTGGCTCCTCTCGTCCTCTATTATGGCCTCCAGGATCCTCCTATCCCTTTCGTTGAGCGTGGGGAGGGTCGAGGAGTAATCCCTGACTATGTCCCCCTCCCCGCGCTCCATCAGCTTCCCCACGAACGTTATGCCGAAAATCAGCCTGAGAAGCACCATGAGCGCCGCCCGCAGGTATACACCAATGCCTGGCTCTACGCGCTCCATCCTGCTCCAGAACTCGTAGTGGCCGCGCTCCTGGGCCGCCAGGGACTCAAGTATCCTCTTCCTGCGCGGATCCCGCTCCACGCGCGCAAGCCAGGAGTAGACGAGGTACTCCTCGAGCTCCTTCAGCGCGAACTCGCGGGCCTTCACTCCCTTCGCCCCCGCGGCCTCCGCGCTGAAATACGTAACGGCCGCCCTCCTAATCCGAGGTGGGGGAATGGGCCGGTCGATGAATCGGCGGAAGCGGCGATAAACGATAAAGTGCGCACAGGGGGGAGCCTTGGCATGTGCAGGTTCTTCGTCGCGATCGGCGCCTTCAGCCCGGGCGAGATCCTTGAGGCACTAGGCGCGCTCAGGGAGGCAGCAAGGCACGATCCGTACGGGGAGGCGCTCTACGGAGAGTCGAGCCACGGGGACGGATGGGGGCTGTTCCTCGCGGCTCTCGACGGATCGCGCTCCCTTCACTACAGGAGCCTGCGCCCCATCTATGAGGAGGACCCGTGGGGGATGCTTGCGCAGGCCCTCCCAGGGGCGCCGGTGATCCTGATGGCGCACGCGAGGGCCGCCAGCGAGGGGACCCCGAAGGACCTGGCGTCCACGCACCCGGTTCACGCGCGCTCCCGCTGGGGCGATCTGTATTTGGTGCACAACGGCAGCTTCGCGGAGGGCCCGCTTGAGGCGGTGGTCGGACGTTGGCCAGGGCCCCACAACGACACGGCCCTCGCGGCAGCGGCCCTGGCCTCTAGGATAGGCCGCAGGATATCGCGCCAAGACCTCGAGTGGCTTCTGGGCGCTGAGGCCTCGGGCGCCAACCTGGGGATAGCCCTCCTAGGGGAGGGAATCCAGGTCGTCGTGGGGAGCCACTACCGGCTCCTCGGAGATGGAAGGGACGAGCACCGGTCGCGCTATTATCGCGTCTACAGGTGCGAGTATCCAGGCGGCCAAATCTACGCCTCCTCCACGATCGCGGAGCTGCACCTCAGGCGCCCGTGCGTCCCGATGGGGAACGGCGAGTTCCACGTCTACGAGGGCTCGGGGCTTGTGGATAAGTGGGTTATCGGGCCTTGAGGTCGGGCTCAGGCGGGCCTCCTAGGACATGTTCCTTATAAGGGGGCCCGCTGAAAATCGCGAGGATTGGCGAAGCTTCCCTGGGTAGATCTGGTGACCCTGGAGCCATGCGAGGTCGTCGTGGACTGCAGGGGAGGCCTCAGGGAATACCTCAGGGGCGTTCTGGGGGACTCGGAGCTCGCGGAGGAGCTGGCCTCGGCGGCCATTGGGGCGGCGCGCGGCGTCCGCGCCCCGTATCTATCGCGCGTACTGAGCGGGCTCGACCTAGCCATGGGCCTGCGCGGCGTGGATCGCCCGGAGGGGCTGGGAAGGGGGCTGATGGAGTCCGCGAAGGGTTGGAGCGTGTTCCCCGACGCGATTCAAGGCTTCGCGACGCTCAGGGAGTCGGGCTACCGCGTCATCCTGGTGTCAGACGTCGAGGACTGGGTCATCAGGGGGCTCGTGGAGTCCAACGGGCTGCTAGTAGACGCGGCGTACGGCGCAATGGGGGGTCCCGAAGGCGTCTACGTGCCCCACCCGCAAATGATACTTCGCGCCTACAGGGACTCGGGCGTGCCGATCTGGCGGGGGCTTCACGCGGGATCCGACCTGGACGCCGACGTCCGGCCGGCGATCGTCATGGGGCTGAGGACGGCCTGGGTAAACAGGTATGGGGACGAGGAGCCGGAGGAGGGCATAGCTTCAGAGTACGTCGTAGAATCCCTGGGCGAGCTGGCGGAACAGCTCTCGGAGGGCTACGAGGGAAGGGACCTGGATGGCTGGTTAAGGAGGGAATCCGACGAGGGCTCGGATCCACGGTACTTAGGGCGCGACGGCGGCCATCGATAGCCGGCGGATTTCGAGGCGCAAGGGCCAAAGTTAATATTGGCCATGGAGTTCAACGCCCCAATGGGAGCCTTCGAGGACCCAGCGATACTTGAAGTCCTGGATAAATACAGGAGGCTCTGGGCCATTTCCCACGCCTCCGCCCTTCTCTCGTGGGACTCCGAGACCTACATGCCGCCGGGCGGCGCGGAGGAAAGGGGGGTGGCTCAGGCGGAGCTCGCTACCCTGTACCAGCAGCTGCTCCTGAGCGAGGACTTCACGTCGGCGGTCAACAGGGCCGCTGGAAGGGAGGGGCTGAACGACTACGAGCGCGGCGTGGTGAGGGTGCTCGAGAGGGAGATATCGATAATGAGGAGGTTGCCCCCAAAGCTAGTGTACGAGCTGTCCAAGACTTCCCAGGAGGCGTTCCAGGCGTGGAGGGAGGCCAAGGCCAGGGCCGACTTCGGCGCGTTTAGGCCCTACCTGGAGAAGCTCGTGGACCTCAACCGGCAGAGGGCCGAGGCCCTGGGGTACGAGGACCATCCCTACGACGCCCTTCTGGACCTTCACGAGGAGGGCCTCAGGACCAGGGACGTGGACGGCCTTTTCGATCGCCTTGGCCGCGAGCTAAGGGCCTTATTGGACCGCGTAGCTAGGGAGGGCCGCTGCACGAGGGCAAGCCCCCTCGACTCGGCCGCCTACGACAAGGCGGCCATGGAGCGCGTGAACAGGAGGGTCCTCGACGCGCTCGGCTATCCGTGGGATAGGGCAAGGCTGGACGTGAGCCCCCATCCGTTCACGCAGGGCCTTGGCGTTGGTGACGTAAGGATAACGACCAGGTACGAGGGCTACGACTTCAAGCGCTCCCTCCTGAGCACCGTGCACGAGTTCGGCCATGCCCTCTACGAGCTGCAGGTGGATCGGGAGCTCAGGATGACCCCAATAGGCGGCGGCGTCAGCCTTGGGATACACGAGGGCCAGAGCAGGTTCTGGGAGAACGTCGTTGGAAGGTCCCGCGAGTTCGTCGGGTTCGTGAAGGGGATGCTCGACGAGGAGCTGGGCCTTACGAGGCAGTATTCGGTCGAGGACCTCTACCTGTACTTCGTCGAGGTGAGGCCTGGCCCCCTTAGGACGGAGGCGGACGAGCTAACCTACAACCTGCACATAGTCCTGAGGTACGAGATCGAGAAGGAGCTCCTTACGGGGGAGCTCTCGACGGGGGATCTCCCCGAGGCCTGGAGGTCCAGCTCCGAGGAGCTGCTCGGCATCACCCCGAGGAACGACGCCGAAGGGGTGCTCCAGGACGTGCACTGGTCCCACGGCTCAATTGGGTACTTCCCGACCTACACGCTCGGGAACGTAGTGGCGGCCATGATGGCGAGGGCCTTCGGGGATGGGCTGCGCGCGTCCGTGGCTTCGGGCGACTTCGGCCGCATAAGGGATTTCCTCAGGGAGAAGGTGCATAGGTGGGGCGCTACGTATGCGCCAAAGGAGCTTCTCAGAAGGCAGTTCGGATCGGAATACGACGTCGACGCCCTCATCTCCTACCTGAGCTCTAAGTACCTGGCCTGCTGAGCCAGCTCGACCGCTATCTAACGCGGTTCCTCATGAGGAAGTAAAGAGTTGCCGTCGCGCTCCCGTAAAGCGCCGCCGTCAAGTAGAAGGGCAGCCTCAGGTTTCCCATGTTCATCAGGGTGCCCGTCACGTAGGGCCCTACGGAGCGCGGCACCGAGTCCAGGAGCTGGAGCGCGCTGTTCGCCCTGCCCCTCTCCTCCTCAGGCACGAGCTCGTTAACGAGCGCGTAGTAAAGCGGGTTGGCCATGTTCATCGCAACGGATCTAGCGGCCCAGATGGCGGCGGCCACCGTGAACGTGGGGGAGAGCGGGAATGCCGATATGAGGGCGACGCCCGCGGCCTGCGTGACAACTATTGTCCTCAGGCGCCCCATCGCGCTTGACAGCTTGGGCGCCATCCAGAACGCCAGCACCATCAGCGCGCTCTGCGCCGAGAGCAGGACGCCTATGGGCCCGGGTCCAACACCGTAGACAGTGTAGAGCCAGAGCGGCAGCATCGGTATGACGATCCCCGCGCCTAGGCCTATTATCGCGGCGCTTGAGAGCCTGGCCAGCGTCCCCTTGGATGCCACGTCGAGAATCACCTTGCCGCTCCCCCTGTACCTCTCGCGAACTGCAGCGAGGGCCGCTATCCCCGCGGCGTAGATCGCTAGCCCGGCGACCAGGACCCCGCGCATGGGAAGCCCGGTCGGCAACAGGGATCCAGCGGCGTTCGCGGCCACCGAGACTATCGAGATGTGGCTCCAATCCCTGTCCGGATCCTCCGCCACCTCTGCGTAGAGGGCAGAGTAGGCGCCGCTCGGACCTATGTAGATGAGCAGTATTCCGGCGGCCAAGCCAGCGTAGAGCATCAGGAGGCCGAGGACGGGGAAGACGTTCGACGCAAGGGCTAGCCTTTTCCTGCCGTAGGCGTCCGCGAGCGCCGAGAGCACGTAGCTGCTTATCGCCGAGAGGACCGTGGATATCCCTAGATATGCGCCAACCAGATCTGGGGGGAGTCCCAGGCTTCTCAGGTATATGGACTCCACTACGCCCAGCGCGGCCCCAGCCGCGTTGGCCGCGGCCGTCCTCGCCAGGAGGAGCGCCTTATCTCGCCTCACGGCGGGCGTCTAGTGATTCTCCAAAATATTAACCGTGCGCCCCTGCGCAAATGGCAAATCGGGGGATGTCCGGCGCGCTCAAGGCGGTCGCCTTCGGCTGCGCGCGGCCTGTCAGGGCTTGCGCGAAGGCGGCGAGCTAGCGGCTACGGCATGGGCTCCGTCAGATGAGGACCTATCAGACGTTAGTGGTATGTGCTCATTTATTTGCGCGATCTTCAGGAATGTCGCCTAAGAAAGCGATTCGTCGAAAAGGGATATATCGGCCGAGGTGCAGGCGAGCGCAATGAAGGTCCTGTTCCTGATAATGGCCGGGCGGGATCTGCCGGGCCGTCTGTCGGCGGCGCTAGCGATAGCGGCTAACTCCCACAGGGCGAAGAGGTACGAGGACCTGAAGGTCTTGTTCTTCGGGCCCAGCGAGGAGTACTTGGGGGACCTCAAGGGCCAGGACCTGGAGAACCTGCGCTACCTGATAAGCTCGGGCGCCGTCGATTCGGCATGCGTATCGGTCGCCGAGAAGATGGGTGTCAAGGAGAAGCTTCAGTCGATGGGCATCAACCTGTATCCGGCGGGGGAGGTCCTCGCCAAGTACCTGAACGCGGGCTACCAGGTGATAACTTTCTGAGCGGCCGCAGGATATACATCCTCGGATGCTCCGGCGTTTCAAGGGAGCTGCTTCGCTCGAGGGCGAGCGAGGCTGGCCTTAGGGTCATAGACGTGAGGGTTGACGCGGACCACTCGGAGCTGGACGTGGAGGGCGATGGGGAGCCGGATTGGGGCTGCGAGGTGCTGGACGTCGTCAGCCTGGCGGATCTGGATCGTGAGGCCCCCGAGGATCGGCTCAGGAGGGGGCTGGAGCTCATGGCGTCCGGGAGGTTCTGGGAGGCGCACGAGGTCCTGGAGCCGGCCTGGCACTCCTCCACGGGCCCTGAGAGGGAGCGCCTGGCGCTTCTGATCAGGTGTTGCGCGGCTGCTGTACACGTCCAAAGGGGGAGGCCTGAGTCCGCCGCCAGGATAGCGGAGGGCGCAGCTGCCACGGCCCCCGACGAGCGCCTGGGGGCCCTGCTCAAGTCCTGCAGGGAGGATCCCCTGCGCATCCCCCAGATGCTCCGCTCCTACGCCTCGGCGCTCCTCGGGCATGAGCGCTGAAGGCGAGGGCCTGCGCGGGCAGGCGGAGGCCTACACGGACGGCGCCTCCAGGGGTAATCCGGGCCCGTGCGCTTACGCGTTCATCATACTCGTTGAAGGAGAGGTGGCGTCCGCGCGCAGCGGATACCTTGGAAGGTGCACGAACAACGAGGCGGAGTACTCCGCGGTGATAAACGCCCTGGAGGAGGCCCTGAGCCTTGGGATAAGGAGGATCCGCGTGTTCTCCGACAGCGCCTTGGTGGTGAACCAGCTCACCGGCAGGTGGCGCATCAAGGACAGGCGCATGGCCCTCCTGGCCTCGAGGGTCAGGGAGATGGCCTCCAGGTTCGAGCGCGTCGAGTTCCTTAAGGTGCCCAGGGAGAACCCGCACGTGGCGGCCGCCGACGCCATGTGCAACAGGGTCCTGGACGAGGTGGCCCGCGGCGATTATTCGTTTGGATAAACTTTCCATTTTAATGGCCATAAAATATTAAAAATTTGGGCAATAGATGGGGTACGTGAGGCGCAGATTCATATGTCCTTATTGCGGCATGGCTTGCAGGCTGATAGCTGACGTCTCCGGTGGATCCCTGAGGGCGATACCGGATCCCGAGGACCCGGTGAGCCTAGGATCCCCCTGCGTCAGGGGCCTGACGGTCGGGGAGGCGTTGCGCCCCGGCAGGCTGGGGAGGCCCATGGTGAGGAGGGAAAAGCGGGGTCGCGCGGAGCCCGTCGACTGGGGCGAGGCGATCTCAGCGGTCGTCCGCGGCCTCAGTGGGCGCTCGCCGGACGAGGTCCACGTAGCGATATCAGGCAGGGTCACGAACGAGGACGCCCTGGCGCTCGTTAGGCTGGCGCTGGCCGTCCTGGGGACGCCGAACGTCGATGGTGCCAGCGCGAGGGTATGCCATTCGTCGACGGTGGGGGTCCTGAGGGAGGTCCTCGGCGTGCCCTCCTCCACCGGCAGGCTGGATGACATGGACGGGCTCGACCTCCTGCTCCTGGCGGGGACTAACCCGGCGGTGGATTACCCGCCGATGTACGTGAGGATCCTCAGGGCCAAGGCCCGCGGGATGCGCGTGATATACCTCGGCGCAATCCGCGCCGAGACCTCCAGGATAGCGGACTCAACGCTGCTCGTGAGGCCGGGAGGGGAGGCCGCGGTGCTTAACTACATTGCCAGGGAGGTCCTGGCATCGGGGCTGGCCCCCCACGCCTCCGCGCTGCACGGCTTCCGCGACTACGAGGCCTGGGTGTCCTCGTACGACCGCGTAAGGGCAGAGGCCGCGCTGCTCGTGGATCCCGGCGAGCTTTCCAGGGCGCTCGACATGGTCATGGGATCAAAGCGCATGGGGGTGGCGAGCGGCATGGGGTTAACGCACGGCCCGAACCCCTGCGCGTCGCTCGCGGCGCTCTACGACCTCGCGGCCCTCAAGGGAGCCCTGGTCATGACGATGAGGGGGCTCGTGAACGTCCAGGGGGTCGGCGACATGGGCGCCTGCCCGGGCCTGGGCTGCTGGGACGAGGGGCACAGGGCGGCCGCCGAGGCCCGCTGGGGAACGCTGCCGCGCGGGGGGACGACGTTCACTGATGCCCTGTTGAGGGGGAAGCCCGGCGCCGTCCTGATGACCGAGATGAACCCCATCCACAGCATGCCCAGCCCCAGCTTGATCGAGGAAGCGCTGGAGGGGGCCTTCGTCGTGTGCATGTGTAGCTACCTAAATGAGACCTCCGAGCTGGCCGACGTCCTCCTTCCGGTTCCGCTGATGCCTGAGAGGGCCGGCACCATCACAAATGGCGAGAGGAGGGTCAGGCCCGTCCTTCCCGCGATACCTCCTCACGGTCAATCCCTTCAGGAGTGGGAGATAGCCGTCTTGCTGTCCCGCGCGCTGGGGCGCGAGATGGGCTACTCATCCGTCTGGGACATCACGAGGGAGATAAAGGAGCTCGTGCCCGGATATAAGGGCCTGGACCTGGAGGCGCTGAGGTCGGGGGTCGATCAGTGGGCCGACAAATCCCCACATTCGCCCAGGCTGGTCGTGGAGGAGGACCTAGGTCCCCTCGAGGTTGGCCCCGACGAGTGGATCCTGGTTGACCTAAGGAGCCCCCACCACTTCCTCGGGGGCGAGGCCACCTGGAGGGTTAGATCCCTCGCCAGGGCGTCCGGCGGCCCCGCGATCCTCATGAACCCGGAGGACCTGGAGGAGCTGGGCCTCAGGGGGATCAGGGTTAGGGCCTGTACGGGCGCTGGGTGCATCGAGGCCCCGGCGGCGCCCAGCCCCGTGCTGCCGAGGGGCTTCGTCGGATATTACCTCAGCAACAGGGGGAAGCGCTACAACGACCTAGTGCCGCCGAGGCTCTCCAAGTGCTCCATGACCCCTCAGTACAAGTACCTGGCGGCCCGCCTCTACGTGGGCCAGGAGCCCCTGCGCCCGCCGGCTCCAAGTGCCTACGCGCCCACGTTGAGTATGAGCCAGGCCTCGAGGACCGCGGACGCGTAGAGTAGGGCTATAGAGCCCGCTAGGAGGGCCGCGGACCTCCATATGCCGCGGGCATCCCCTTTGATCAGAGAGGTGTAGAGGACGTATCCGCCGACGACCGCTATGGCGTAGGACGAGAACTCGGTGAACGTGTCGGGGGCGATGATCACCGAGAGCACGTAGGAGAACCAGAGGGGGTTCCCGGCCATCATGGAGGACGAGCTGGCCGCCCAGACGAGTGACGAGGTCTCCATGATGGAGAACCCCAGGAGCGCGGCGCCGGCCACCGGCACGTAGGAGATCAGGTCTATCTCGAGGTTATGCTCGAATATCGCGGTGGACATGGAGGGAAGGGTGGTGTACGTGGACCTAAAGCTCTCAACCTCCTTCAGGAAGCCGTTGACCGTCGAGGGCGAGGCCAGCGCAACGTAGTAACCTGGCGGGGCCGCTATGGCCAGGAGGGTCAGGTAGGCTAGGAGCATGGTGGTTAGGTAAATCCTGAGGGGCCTGTGCGAGGGCTCATCCCTCGCGGATCTCCCATATATCGAGAGCGCGTATAGTATTGCGAATGCCGCAGGGAAGACGTTCCAGTACTTCGATGAGATGACGCTGCTGGCGCTGAGCGCTATGCCGAGCGCGTAGAGGGCAACGACCAAGGCGACGGACGCCGCCACAAGGCCCAGGGGCCTGTCTATGTCCACTATGTCAAGGAGCCTCGACGCCCACGTGCCTCCGCCCACGGCCCTTTAGGAGCATCGGCGGCTTAATACGCTTCTCGCCTCTGACGCCGCTGAAGGGTTAGTAGAAGATGCGAATGCCTTAAATACAAGATTGTTAGGAGAACCCTAACGAATGAAGGACGTTCCTAAGATTGAGCTGACGAAGAAGGAGCGCGACTGCCTGCTGGCGGCCTACCGCGAGGAGGAATCAGAGGGGGTGCCGCCTAGGCTGGTCGACCTGGCCAGGGCGCTCGGGGTGAGGCCGCCCACGGCGCTCGAGCTGGTCAGGAGGCTCGAGTCCAAGGGGTTGGTGGAGCGCAGGAGGGGCCTGATATCGCTCTCCGAGAGGGGAAGGGAGGTGGCCAAGGGCGTCATATCGGTGCACAGGGCCGTGGAATCCCTGCTATTCAACTGCGGCCTCGGCGCCGACGACGCCTGCAGGACCGCCTCGATGTTCGACTTCGTGCTCGATCCATCCCTGGTTCCCCGCCTGCTCGAGCTGCTGGGCAACCCCTCCACGTGCCCGCACGGCCATCCTATAATGGAGGTCGGGAGGTGATGGCATGGAGCTCTCACAGCTCCTGGCGCTGAGCGGGATGGGGTTGGCGGGGCTGCTCCTGCTGTCCTACCTGCTGGGCCTGCTGCACGGGGCAACGCCGGACGAGCACACGTGGCCGATAACCTTCTCATATTCAGTTGGAACTTTCTCAACGAAGGGCGGGGCTAAGGCCGGTATGGTGTTCTCCGCCGGTTTCACCGTTCAGCGCGCGATACTGACGGAGCTGGCCTACTTCGCGCTGGCATCAGTCCTGGAGAGCCCTCAGGCCTTTGGCGCCGTTTACGTGGTCGTGGGGCTCGTCATGTTGGTGGCGGGCCTCTACATAGCCAGCAGGGGGAAGTACCTGCACTGGCACTACCTGGAGGAGAAGCTCGGCGTCGCGACCGGAATACACAGGAAGGGGAGCGAGGCCCAGAGGAGGGAGTTCGAGCACGAGGTCAACCCGCTGTTCTCGGAGGTAGAGGACCTCACGAAGCCCGTGCCGGTCAAGCTGGCTTTCCTCCACGGGCTCGTCGCCGGGTGGGGCCTGGGGGCCTACGCGCTCATCCTGATGACGGTCGTCACGCCGGCCATGCCGGGGCCCGCGCTTGCCTGGGTGCCCGGGGCGCTCTTCGGCCTGGGCACCATGACCATGCAGGTGCTCTGGGGGGCCGGGTTCGCCAAGTGGCTGACCTCGGTTAAGCACCTGAGCCGCGAGGGCGTCGCGCTCGTGGGCAAGACGATAACCTACTACGTGCTGACGTACGGCGGCATAGTCTTCGCGGCCGCCGGCTCACTGGTCATGGCCTTCCCGCAGATATTGAACATCTCCCTGCCCACCGGCATAGGGATACCTAACCTGGACGCCATAGACATAGGGTTCATATTGGTGATAACCACAGTGGTGGTGCTCGGGGTCCTGGGGTACGAGGTAGGCGTCAGGAGGGCCAAGGCCCTCGGACTGGTATCAGTTCCGATATCGAAATCGACATAAATAATATAAGTTTGCGGCCTCTGGGGCCTCGCATGAGGCGCTATCTCTACCTCCTGCCCCTGCTGGTTCTGCTGGCGCTCCCGGCGAAGCTTGCCCTGGCATATTCCGGCCCCCTCACGATCTCGGGCTCAACGTGGGGATCCCAGTCCTCCCCGATCGCCGTGGAACCGGGTTCAACGTTCTCCCCCTATACGATATACTTAACGAACGCCGGCGAGCATCCGGTGGTGAACGCCACCGTGGAGCTGAACGTCACATATCCGCTGGAGGTGGCGCCCGGTGCCCCCTCGCGGCTGAACTTCACGCTCATACCGCCGGGGGCCACGGTACCTGCGACTTTCTACCTCAACGTGTCGCCGTACGCGTCGGATGCCGTCTACAATCTGACGGCCTTCGTGAACTACACGGTGCTGGGCTTGAACGGGACCTCCAGCGAGTATAACTTCACGCGGCAGCTGCAGGCGCCCGTCACGCTCTACGCGAAGCCCACGGCCTATCTAGCTTACTGGGGTTCCCCGTCCTCGCCGGGCGCCGCCTATCCTGGGATGGAGGAGGGGGTTCTCACGGTGGTGGTGGCCAACGCCGGAACCGGCCCCGCCTACGGCGTGGTCGTGAAGGTCAGCGCCGGCTGGCCCATAAGCCTGATCACCGACGAGGTGGAGGTTGGCACGCTGCCGCCCGGCGCACAGGTGCCGGTCTCACTCGCGGCCGGCGTGGCGCTCAACGCCACGACCGGCGAGTACCCAATTAACGTGACTATAGATTACAACTCGGGGCTCTCGAGCTCCTCAACCGTCTACGTGCCCGTCTCCCTGGCGCCCTCCATGGCCGTTCAGGGCTACGGGATAGCCCAGGGCAAGGCCTTCCCAGGCGATGAGGACGTGGTGCTGGAGGTCTATCTAGTGAACGTGGGCAACGCGACCGCCCAGGACGTCTCCGCGCGCCTGGAGCTCCCCTGGCCCCTTGAGCCGGCATACCCGGGATCCACGCAGGAGGTGGTTGGATCCATCCCGCCCGGCCAGCCGGTCCCCCTGACCTTCAGGTTCGACGTCCCAAGCTCGGCTTCCTCCCCCGCGGACCTCAACGCCACACTGATAGTGAGCTACCTAGGGGGGAACTCGAGCTTCGTGGTGCCGATACGCGTTAGCTCGTTGGCCAAATTCGAGGTAACGCAGTACTCCGCGCAGCGCCTGACCCAGGGCGCCTCAAACGTCAAGCTGTCCTACTCGATATTGAACGAGGGCAACGTCACGGCGAAGTTCGTCTCGGCCCAGCTGGTGCTCCCCAACGAGCTCTCGGGCAACACCTTCACATACGTGGGGGACCTTCGGCCGGGCGAATCAGGGCTCGCCGTCTTCAGCGTCGACGTATCCTCCGGGGCCCCTGTGGGGAACTACACCGCGATCATAGAGCTCACCTGGGTACAGTCCAACGCCCCGGGCAGGCAGTTCACCCAGGAGATACCTGTGACGCTGAGCGTGGGCGAGGGGTACCTGCAGGCCCTCGAGTCGTGGGCCACGTCCGCCGCGGGGCTAGAGCTCATAGCGATAGTGGTCGTGGCTGCGGTGGCCGCCGCCCTGGCCGCCGCCCTCGTCAGGGCGAGGCGGTCCGGATGAGCTACGCGGTGGAGACCAGGAACCTCACGAAGTCGTTCAACGGGTTCCTCGCGGTCAACAACGTGTCAATAAGGGTCAGGAGGGGGACGATATTTGGGCTCCTCGGCCCCAACGGGGCCGGGAAGAGCACGCTCCTCAGGATGATATGCACGTTGCTCAGGCCGACTTCGGGGAGGGCCTGGGTCGAGGGCCATGACGTCGTGGAGGAGCCGAACGAGGTCAGGAAGGTGATAGGGGTAGTGCAGGAGAAGTTGCTCCTATACCCGGTCCTGACCGCCAGGGAGAACCTGGAGCTCTTCGGCAGGCTATACGGGATTCCAGAGGACGAGCTCAGGCGCAAGATAAGGGAGCTCCTGGAGGAGGTCAAGCTGTGGGGGTTCCGCGACAAGCCCGTGGGGACGTTCTCGAGCGGGATGAGGCAGAGGCTCAACATAGTTAGGGCTTTGCTGCACGACCCGAAGGTCGTAATACTGGATGAGCCGACGAACGCGCTCGATCCCCAGAGCGTTCGCTGGGTCAGGGACTACGTTAAGGGGCTGAAGGACAGGGGGCTCACGGTGATAGTCACGACTCACGACATGCACGAGGCCGAGGAGCTCTCGGAGGAGCTGGCGATAATGGACAGGGGGCAGATCCTCGACGTGGGCCCCGTGCAGGAGCTGAAGGCGAAGTACGATGCCCCGACCGTGGAGGAGGTCTTCCTCAGGCTGACGGGGAGGGAGCTGAGGGACGAGCTATCGGGCAGGCTGAGCGCGAGGGGGTGGAGGTGATGGCGTCCGGGCTGCGCCACGCGCTGATAATCGCGAAGAAGGACCTCATAGAGTTCTACCGCATAAAGCCGAGGCTGGTCACGATGATAATGTTCCCGGTAATACTCATGCTGCTCTTCGGCTACATGTTCCCCTCGAGCGGCTCGATAGGGCATGTCCCGATAGCGGTGGTCGTGCAGGACCAGAGCCCGCAGGGCCTGGAGATGGCCCAGAGGTTCACGTACCTGGCCCAGTCGTCGGGCATGTTCAACGTGATCACGACGGATTCCACCAGCTGGGCTGAGCAGCAGCTGATAATGAACGACGTTTACGCAGTCGTGATATTCCACAGGGGGATCGGGGAGCAGCTTTCGTCCGGAGGGGGCACCGTGGAGGTGGTGCTGGATCAGCTGAACCCAACCCTCGACAGCGCCGTCAAGGGGGAGATAGAGGACGTCTTCCTTCAGATGGGCGTCGACGCGCAGCAGAGCCAGGGGTTCCCGCCATCCCCGGGAACCCTGGACGTCGTCTTCCAGGGGCTGGTTCCCGGCGCCACGGGCAGCTTCGAGTTCCTGGCGCCCGGCATGATAGCCATGACTGCCATAATAGGCGGGCTCTCGGGGCTCGCCATGACGTTCTCAAGGGAGAGGGAGCTGGGAACTCTCGACGGCCTGCTCATGGCGCCCATCTCCAGGCTATCCATACTCTTCGGGAAGGGCCTGGCGCAGATAGTGAGGGGCGCCGTGAGCAGCGTGATAGTCTTCGTGATCTCCGTGCTGCTCTTCGGCGTGAGGGTCTACGGGAACCCCCTCCTCATGGTTCTGGTGCTGCTCGAGGGGATCCTGGCGTTCACCGGCATGGGGATGCTGGCCACGAGCTTCGTGAGCGATCAGGAGTCGGCCCAGCTGATAATGCTGATGATACAGTTCCCGATGATATTCCTCAGCGGCGCGCTCTTCCCCCTCATGCAGCTGCCTTGGTGGCTCAGGATGGTGTCCTACGTGCTCCCGCTGACCTACGTCGTCTCCGCCTTCAGGGCCGTCATGGTGCTCAACGCGCCTTTCTCCGCGATAGCCCCCGAGGTCTACGGGCTGGCCATATTCACCGTAGTGGTCTTCGCGCTGGCCGTGCCGACCTTTCAACGCGCCGTGACCAGGTAGGCGTTTCTGGGCGGCCTCAGCGGAACTTAGATTAAGGCAGTCTGCCACGCCCTGGGCGTGGACCTGGAGAGGCGCGTGGAGCTGGTTGAACGGCCCCCCACGGAGGAGGTCGTCACGCGCGAGGAGCTCAGGGAGCTCCTCTCGACGGTCGAGAGGCCCAAGCACTACATAGGGCTCGAGATCTCCGGCCCCCTCCACCTGGGAAGCCTGGTGATAGTCGGCTACAAGCTCAGGGACTTCCTGGAGGCCGGGTTCAGGACCACCGTGTTCCTAGCTGACTGGCATAGCTACCTGAACGACAAGCTGGGAGGGGATTGGGACAGGATAAGGAGGGCGTCCGGCTTCTACGCCGAGGCGTTTAAGGCGTTCGCGCCCGGGATCGACGTGATCCTGGGCTCGGAGCTCTACGCTAGGACCCCTGAGTACTGGGAGTGGCTCGTCAGGTTCTCCAAGAAGGTGACGCTTCCAAGGGTGATGAGGACGCTCACCATAATGGGCAGGAGGGCCGAGGAGACGCTGGAGTTCGCCCAGTACATATATCCCCTGATGCAGGCGATAGACATCAAGGCGCTGGATCTGGACCTAGTGCACGGCGGCATGGATCAGCGCAAGGTACACATGCTGGTCAGGGACGTCTTCCCAAGGCTCGGCTGGCGCAGCCCCGTGGCTGTGCACCACCACCTGCTTCCCGGGCTTCAGGCGCCAAGGGCCGAGGGGCTGGACGAGGACGCTCAGATGGACTTGAGGATATCGAGCAAGATGAGCAAGTCGAGGCCCGAGGGAACGCTCTTCGTTCACGATCCGCCCGAGGTCGTCGAGCGCAAGATAATGGGCGCCTGGTGCCCCCAGGGGGTCGTGGAGAACAACCCAATACTCGAGATCGCCAGGTACATAGCGTTCCGCGAGAGGAAGGAGCTGTTGGTCGAGAGGCCCTCGAAGTACGGTGGGGACGTGGTCTACGGCTCCTATGAGGAGCTCGAGAGGGACTTCAGGGAGGGCAGGCTTCACCCGATGGATCTGAAGAGGGCCGTGGCGAAGGTCGTGAACGAGGTGATAGACCCGGTGAGGAGGATCCTGGGATCGAACGAGGAGTACCTGAGGCTACTTGCTCAATAGATGCTATTATTTTAAGTTATTATGTATATTACGACGCCCAAAAACTGGGTTGTCGACGCGCCTACTGTGGTCCGGCGATGCTGCGCCCATGCCCAGCGGCGATTCGCCGCGATCTGTGAACGGGGTCGAGGTCCACCGCTCCGCGCTGTCGGGTTTCAATGGGCTACAGAGGCGGGCAGGTTAGCTTGCGCCTTATATGGCGCGGACCTGCTTCACTACCTCAGGCCTCACCTTCCTGAAGACCCTGTAGCCACATATGCACTTTATGCTGAGGTAGCTGTCGAGCTCCGACTTCGTGGCCCTGGCGCCGCACCTAACGCACTCGTAGACGACCTCGCCCTGCTCGCTCACGTGCCGCTTCCCTCCGTTCCCCCTTTAAAAACATACGTCCAGGCTCGCTCACGTGCCGCTTCCCTCCGCGCGCGTTCTAATCCGCGGATGTGGCGACAAGCGTTTTATCCGGGCGGCGCCCTCCGCGCGCGTGGATTATCTGGATCTCTTCGAGGATTCGCTTAGGCGTTATGGGCACCTAATGGCTGAGGCCCCGGATCCAGCCAGCGCAAGGAGGATAGAGGGCGCACAGCTGGAGATTATGCAGGAGGTGGCCGGCGACGTTGATGTCTCCAAGCCGCTGGATGAGGTCCTGGAGGCGCTGATCTCAAGGGGGTTCTTGGAGGAGGCAGTTAGGAGGATAGCCGCCGCCATGGGCGATAGCCCGCCGGACGCCGCGGCGGCCTACCAGTCCCTGAGATCCGGCGACCTTGAGGACAGGGGGGCGCAGGCGGCCCTCCTGGCAATCCAGGCGTTCGCGCGCGCGTACGCCGAGAAGTACGAGTCCAAGAACGGCGCCGTCGAATGGAGGGGCGGCTCATGCCCGCTTTGCGGCACCGAGAGCCGCGCCATGATCCGGGAGAACGGGGATTACTACATGGTCTGTCCGCTTTGCGGCTACAAATGGTTGGTCTCCAAGGGCAGGCCCACCTGTCCGAGGTGCGGGGAGGAGGAGAGGCTGGGCGTCTACACCGACAGGAGGGGGGTCGTGGGCCTGGCGGCTTGCCAGGGCTGTGGGCACACGTGGTACATCGTGATGGACGAGCTCGAAGTTCCGCGCATGTTAATACCGCTGATAGCGACCGGCGCGGAGAGGTTCAGGAGGGCGCTGCCCGAGGGCGGGCCCTGGGAGGGCGCCCAGGGCTCGCGCGGCTAAATGAAGCCCCTTGCCGGATCGGCCGTGGGGCATCTCGCAATCGAGCGCGCCGACGACTATATGGAAGTCAGAAGGCCGAGGAGGCCGGCTCCCACGACCAAGGTGGAGAGGACCCAGTAGAGCGCCCTCTCCCAGCCCCTCAGCGGGTGGCCGTTCATTATCGTGGGATCCGATGCCAGCTTGCCCAGGTAGTAAAGGGGCGGCGCGAGCACTATCACGTATATGGCCATCACGTCCAGCATAAGCCATATCAGGTTGCCGGCCAGCGCCGCTGCCGCGGCGGCAGCGGCGCCCATTACCACGTAGTAATAGAGCTCGAGCCTCCTAGAGCTGGATCCTACGGCCGAGAGGAACCCCCACCCTGATGCCATCGACGCCACGACGAGCGCCAGGAACCCGGCGGCTACGAACCCTATGCCGAGTATGGCCGAGGAGGCTGGGCCGAGGGGGCGCAGCAAGTTCGCTATCTCGGAGGGGGAGATGGTCGACGAGCCGCCCAGCGAGTCGAGGCCGCGTCCGTCCACCACGGCTATCGCCATCAGGATCTCCGAGGCCACCGCCCCTATCAACGTCTCAAGCCTCTCGAACGGCAGGTCGGACTTCCCTAGCCCCTTCCTCGCGTCGGCCCCCGAGTGGAAGAACAGCATCCACGGCATTATGACGGCCCCAACGCTGGCCGCCAGCAGGAAGCCGTAGCCCGGATCCGTGTATGGCTGGATAGGGCTCAGGCCCTCCGTCACGAGCTCGTGCATATCCACTGGGAAGAAGGCCAGCGAGGCGATCAGCGCGGCGGCCAGCACGAAGCTGATGGGCAGCATGATGGCCTCCACGGTCCTGTACCTGCCGCTCGCCACGGTCGCCACGTAGGCGAGGAGGGCGAGCGCAACCGCGGCCTCCCTTGGCACCCCCAGCAGGCTGGCCCCCAGCGCAATTCCCGCGAACTCCACGGTGTACGTCATGAAATCTATTAGGGCCATGGGGAGGGCGGCGGCGATGGCCGCCCTGCTGCCATACTTGGCCCTGATGGCCCTTCCCAGGCCCATTCCGGACATCGTGCCCAGCCTGCCTGCTGCGTCCTGTATGAAGAAGAGCGGGATTGTTAGGATGAGCATCACGAAGACCATATGATACCCGAAGGAGGCGCCGTCCTGAAATCCGGTCACTATCGACGCTACGTCCACGTCGGCCATCATGACTAGCCAGGCTGGGCCGAACGTCCTCAGGAACCTGGCCGCCTCCCCCTGTTCCATCCACGCCGCGTCTTTGATCCCTCCTAAATTAGGTTATGCTAATTACGCATGACAACCCCTTAGCTGTCGCAGCTGCAATTGTGCAGTAGATAATATAAGCCAGGGCGTGGCCGCGCGCGTCGTGGATCTGACGCCTCTTCAGATGATCCTGAGCGTCGTGTCCGGGATCCTCGTGGGGTTCTCTCTGGGCCTAATAGGCGGCGGTGGGTCCATACTCGCGGTCCCTCTGCTGCTCTACCTGGTGGGCCTGAGCTCGGTGCCCAACGCGGCGCACATAGCGTTGGGGACGACGGCGCTGGCCGTCGGGCTCAACGCGTACGTGAACTCGTACATGCACCTCAGGAAGCGCAACGTGGCGCCGAGGGTGGGCGGCGTGTTCGCTGGCGTTGGCCTGGTCGGATCCCTCCTCGGGGCATACCTGGGCCACATAACGCCGGGCACGAGCCTGCTGCTGTACTTCTCCGTGGTCATGATGATCCTGGGCGCCTACATAGCGGTTAGCAGGCGCGCGTCGGGCGCCGGGACGCACGAGGAGGGACCGGTGCTGGCGGAGGCCAGGAGGAGGTGCCCCGGCCTGAACTTAAGGAGGGCGATCGCCGTGGCGGCGGCCGGATTCGTGGTCGGGCTGCTGAGCGGGTACTTCGGGATAGGCGGGGGGTTCCTCATAGTGCCGGCCCTGATATTCTCCTCGGGCATGTGCATAACGCTCGCGGTGGGGACCTCGCTCCTCAGCGTCGGCACGTTCGGCCTCGCGAGCGGCCTGGAGTACATGTTCTACGGCGACGTCATATTGGCGATATCGCTGTTGTACCTGATAGGCGGCATAGCGGGAGGTTACGTGGGGACGTCGCTCGCGGTCAGGGCGCCCAGGGACAAGCTCAGGATAATATATGGCGCCATAATAGTTGCGGTCGGAATATATATGTTGTTTAGGACTCTCGGCATCGCGTGAGCCGAAGCCATGAGGGGGTTCTGGAGGGCGATACCTCCCCTCGTGGGCGCATCCGCCCTCGCGGCTGCCATCTACCTAAGCGGGCCCGAAAGGATCGCGTCGTCCCTCTCCAGGGCTGATCCTATTCCGCTCCTCGGGGCGGTGGGCGCAGAGTCCTTGGCCATAATCCTGATGGGCGTCGCGTGGCACCTTTTGATCAAGGGCGCATCCGAGTCGCCCCGCCTCGCGGACTCCATAAGGGCGACGGGCTTAGAGGTCTTCGTGGACGCCACGATACCCACGGGCAGCGTTGGAGGGGAGCTGCTCCGCATAGCGTACGCCCGCAACAAGATGGGGGTGTCCATTTGGAGCGCGCTTGCGGCGGCGGTGGTGCTCAGGGTCCTCGTCGCCGGGGTCCTCTCGTCCCTGCTGGCGATCGCCGCCTACATGGGGCTCGCGCGCCTCGGCGGCATGTGGTTGCTCCTGGCAGCGTCCATCACGGCTATAATCGCGGTCGCGGCTCTCTCGGCCAGGCCGGCCGCCTTGGTCGGCCTTGTGCCTGCGCGCTACAGGCCGCTGGCGGAATCCGTCCTCAGGCCCCTGTCGTCCCTCATGAGGTCCAAGCTGACGCCGGTGGCGCTGGCTTTCGTCGCCGCCGAGATATCCTCAAGCGCGACGACGCAGGTCCTCGCTTTCCTCGCGCTCGGGTATAGAATTCCTTATTACCTCGTGCTGCTGGCATACCCAATATATGACGTGCTCGTCGCGCTTCCAACGGGGATACCCGGGTCCTTCGGCATCGCTGACGTTGGCACAAGCCTCATCTACGCTTCGTTCGGCGTCGCGTGGTCCGAGGCATTGGCCGCGATGATAGCGACGAGGGTGATCTGCCTGATCGCCGACGCCGCCCTCGGCCTTCCCACGTTCGTCCTAGAGGGGAGGCACCTGGCCCCTCCCCCGGAGATAATGTCGGCTTTGCGCGGGGAGGGGCGCCGGGGTTGAACGGGTTCGCGATCTACGTGGCGGCGAGCGCCGGCCTGGCGCTCGCCGCGTCCGCCGCGGAGGCGGGGATACTGATATACTCGAGGACCTATAGGGATCCTCCGGAGGAGGTCGCGCGCGGGTCGGCCGAGGTCCCCACGCTGTCCGTGATAATACCCGCCTACAGGGAGGGGAAGCACGTCCTCGAGGCGCTGAGCTCCGCCGTCAACTTGGATTATCCGGCCGACAGGCTGGAGGTCCTGCTGGCGCTGGAGGAGGGCGACGAGGTCACAAGGCGCGCCCTTGGCGACCTCGCCCGTTGCGAGGAATCCCCTTGCTACGTTCGCGGGGTCGAAGTTCGCTCCGTGGTTCACCACGGAGGGCGCAGGAGCAAGCCGGCCGCCCTCGACGCGGCCCTTCGCGCGGCCAGGGGGGAAGTAATAGGCGTGCTGGACGCCGACGATGTGTTCGACAGGGAGGCCGCCAAGGCGGCGGTCGAGGTCCTGGCGGGCGGGGCCGCGGCCGTGCAGCTCGCGCGGGATGCCAGGAACCCGGACGAGGGAGGCTCCATGACCCGCGCGCAACAGGGCGAGCTGGAGCTGAACAACGAGTACCTAATACCGGCGATGAGGAGGCTCACGGGGTTCGTGCCGATACTCGGATCGGGGTACTTCATAGTCAGGAAGGCGCTGGAGGACGTGGGCGGGTGGGATCCCAAGGCGCCGGCCGAGGACCTGGACCTGGCGATCAGGCTCTACGAGAAGGGGTACCGCGTGGAGTTCCTGGGATACCCGCGCGTGCACACGTTAGCTATAACGAGCCTCAGGAGGCTCCTGAGGCAGAGGGAGAGATGGGTAAGGGGCACGCTGCTCCTCATCCCCCGGGCCCTCAGGATAGCCGGGAAGACGTGGCCCGTGCTCCTTTCCTACATGATGCCGCCCATGGCTTGGCTGCTGGCCGACGCCTGGCCCATAATATGGTTCCTGAGCCCTGGCACCCAGGCCCTCATAGCGGGGGCCACTGCGATATCCCTCGCGCTCTACGCCCTTAAGCTAAGGCTTCAGGGCACGACGTATCAGGCCCCCATAGTCTCCTTCGTCTACGCCGTGGCGACTTGGCTCGCCCTAGGAAGGCTCCTGCTGGCCCCCAGGTCCTGGGTCGGCACTAGGAGCTGACGAACCCTTTTTTTAAGGGGTGCGCACCGAGCGGCGTGCAGGTCCCCCTAAGGCCGCGGGTCTGGGCGCGCGCCGCCCTCAGGTACTTGGAGCTCTCGCTCGGGAAGAGGCCGGCCCCACTCTTCGCGTCCTACTTCGTCACCTACAGGTGCAACCTGAGGTGCAGGTTCTGCTTCATAAGGAGGGACGACAGCCCGGAGCTGGACACCGCCGGCGCCAGGGAGGTTGTCCGCAGGATATGCTCGACCGGCGTGCCAACCCTCGACTTCAGCGGCGGCGAGCCCTTCCTGAGGAAGGACATGGAGGAGCTAGGATCCCTCTCGAGGGAGCTGGGCTGCGCGACTGGGGTCAACACCAATGGCACCTTGATAGATAGGAGGAGGGCCGCGGCGATCGCCAGCTCCTTCGATTACGTCACGATCTCGATAGATGGGCCGGAGGACGTGCACGATAGGATAAGGGGGGCGGCCGGCACCTACGCGCGCGCTAAGATGGCAATGAGGGAGCTCAAGGACGCGGGCGCCAGGGTCGGCGTGAGCTCCGTGGTCACGCCCACGAACGCTGAGGCGATATCAATCGCGCTGGACGACCTACGGGGGCTATACGATTACGTGATAGCGCAGGCAGTGATGCCGCCGGAGGGCCCCGCGGGGGATGGTGTCAGGGCGCTCGTGAGGCGCCTGGAGGAGATCCGCCGCTCCGGTGTGGACGTCCTGGTCCCCAGGCAGTTCCTCGAGGGGATGCCGAGCTACTTGGATGGCAGGGCCCCAAAGGTGTGCGATGCCATGAGGCTGTACTTCTCAGTGGATCCCCTGGGCCGCCTCCTCGCGTGCGGCGCCAGGACGGACATCGTGCTCGGGAACGTCCTCGAGGGGGACATAATGGAGATGCTTACTAGGCCGCCGCCCAGCGCCGTGGAGGAGGTCAGGAGGTGCAGTGGGTGCTGGATAGCTTGCACGACAGGCACGAGCATAGCGGCCAGGAACCCCATCTCGTACCTGAGGTGGATGCTCTGACCTGATCATGGTTAATTAGGGGGATTGTGGGCACGCGCGCATGGGAATGGGCATAGACGATGCTGCGAGATACGCCGCCATGGCGAGGAGAGCGGCCTCGGGAGGCGACGCAATAGCCGCCTGCGAGATGGCGAGGAGGGCCGCATCGGCCGCTGTGCTCGCGGTCGCTGAGGCGCGCGGTCTCTCGCCCAAGTCCAATTCGCTTTCAGGGGCGCTAAGGGAGCTGGGGGAGGACGGTTCTCTGGCGCGCGCGGCGGCCGAGCTGGACTCATGTGGGGAAGCCCTTGAGGGCGCCTGGGCCATAGGCGCGGTGGCCGCCGCCAGGGCGGTCGCCCGCGCGGAGCAGATAGTCGTGTGGGCCAGGGACGTGATACGCAATGCGTCGAGATCCGGGCGCTGATCCCTCGATCCTCTCAGGCCTAGGTGCCGTCGGCTGGGCGGGTTGCGCGCGGGCCCCCACGGGCCATCCTGGACATTGCCCCTCTAAGGGCTGCATAGGGTATCAGCGAGGCGAAGACGATCGCAGACATCAGGTACCAGAGGCTGTCGTAGCCGAGGCGCGTGAATATCAGGGGTGAGGCGGCGCCCGCCACGACGCCGCTGAGCTGCCAGAAGAAGTTGGCCGCGCCGGTGACGCTGCCCGACCTCCCCGGGCCTCCTATTACGCCTGCGAGCGTGGAGTTGGCCGGCGTTACCATGAACCTGAAGAATCCCATGGCCAGCGCTATGGCAGCGAGCCATATAGGCGCCTTGACGACCGCGAATCCAAGAATCGTCATGCCATAGGCTGGTATGGATATCAGGAAAGCCCTCCAGAGGCCGAACCTGCCTATCAGGTAGCCCGTGAGGATCGTGGACGCTATTCCGGCCGCGGCCGTCATGGAATATATTTCGCCGGCAAGGACGCCGGACATCCCTATGGACCTGAGGTAATCATAGGCGTAGAACGCGAACGCCCAGTACGCATAGTAGAACAGGAAACCCCCGATGGATAAAAGCGCCACGTCCCTGTTCGCCAGCGCCCTCAGGTCCAGGTTCTCCCCTCTTATCCTCACGTCCTCCATCAGGATAAACACGGCCGCCGCCGTGGCGGCGGCCGCCAACCCTATGATGTAGTACCCCCACCTCCACCCCAGGTCCTCCGCGGCCAGGGGAAGCCCTATTCCTAGAAGGATTATTGAGAAGGGCCAGGCCAAGCTGTAGTAGCCCATGGCCCTGGCCAGCTCCTTGCCGCTGAACTCGCTCGAGAGGAGCTTCACAGTCGTCGGATAGATCCAGCCGGCGCTAAGCCCCATGAGGACGCTTCCAACGTACTCGACCAACATGCTTCCGGCGGCTCCGGCGATAAAGGAGGACGCGGCCAGGCCCCCGAGCGCCACGACCATGACGCGCCTTGGGCCCAGGGCATCGGAGGCGAGCCCTGCGGGCACCTGCACGGCTATGTACGCCGCGAAGAACAGGGAGAAGACCAGCCCGCTCTCGTAGGGCGTGGGCCTGAGGGATGAGTAAGCGGATAGGACGCTCCAGGCGAGCCTTGAGTAATAGCTCAGGAAGAAGGCCGCGAACGACAGGGCGACATACGCGTAGCCGCGCGCCACGGGCTCTCCAACCATACCTCAGTATTTGGCGTTGCCACGCTAGCACTAAGTATATAATTTATCCTAATTACATTATATTATTAGTTCTGAGAGCAACATGGATAGGATGCCGCTAACGAATATGCCGTCGAACGTGCCGGCCCCACCTATGCTTATCAGCCAGGCCGAGAGCGCGTCCCCCCTCCTCCATATGTTTAGGACGTCGGCCCCTAATATCGTTCCGTAGACCGCCCCTGCGTAGGATATGGCCGGCACGTACGCCTGCAGTCCAAGCGGAATGGCCATCGCCATCGATGAGATGAGCGCCGCCAGCGGCGGCATGAACGCGGGCACCACGACGCCAACGCCCCCTATCACCCTCGAGGTTCTGTAGGTCAGCGCCATGACAATCGCCGTGGTCGCGGCGATCGCCGCGATCAGGTCCCATGACCTAGGGAGCGACGCCGCCGCCCACGTCATGGTCGACGCTAGGAAGAGCGGCACCAACGCTCCGCCCACGTTCAGGGCTATGAGCGACTCGGCGGCGGCGAGGCGGGGCCTCGCCACGGGCACCGGAAGGCCGAATATCACCACGTATTCGACCTCTAGCACCTCGACTATGGACCTGCGGCGCGCGACCACTAAGTTCAGGTAGCCGAGGATCGGGGAGAGCGCCAGCAACAGAAGCATGGCGGGCGCGAGCCACGTGATGCCGAGCGGGCTAAGGGCCTCCGTTAGGGCCCCGGGCAACACGAACGCGACGAGAAGCGGCGCCAGGAATATCAGGAACAGCGCGCCCAGGATCCCGGGATGCGCCGGGGGCGCAATTATTATACGTCCTCTCACGTGCCGCCTCCTCGGGCATCCAATTTAAGGTTGAAAGCCCTTGGGGACGTAGGATGACGCCCTTCGAGCTGGTGTCTAAGCACGTGATACCCCACCTCAGGGCGCTTGCTGCGGCGAGGCTGATCGATGGCGGGATGAGCCAAAGTGAGGTGGCTAGGAGGATAGGCGTCACCCAGCCCATGGTCAGGAGGTACTACGCTGAGAGGACATCAGCGCTTGAGTCCCTAATCGCCGCGGGGATGCCGAGGGAGGCCGTGGAGCCCATCGCGGAGGTCCTAGCGGAGGCGGCGTCGCGTGGCCACAGCGAATTCCTTTCCGCCCTCAGCTCGATCAGCGCCTCCCTCTTGGGGGGCGGAAGCCTCTGCTCGCTCCACAGGCGCGTGGACAGGGAGGTCCCGGCCAGCTGCACGCTGTGCTTCGATCTGTTCAGGGGTGCCTCCGATCAATACCTGAAGGACGTGGAGAACGCGCTGGCGGAGATCCTGGAAAGCCCTGGATCCCACGAGCTGATACCTGAGGTGGGCATGAACATAGCGCTCGCGCCTCCCGGGGCCCTAAGCGTGGAGCAGGTTGTGGGAATACCCGGCAGGATAGTCAGGGTGGGAACGCGCGCAGTCGCGGTGGGGAGGCCCGCCTATGGAGGAAGCAGGCATACGGCCAGCGTGGCCCTCTGGGCGGGGAGGCTCTGGGGGTTCCCCAGGGCAGCAGTGGCCGCGCGGTACGACGAGTCGATAATCAGGGCCGCTGAGGCCCTGGGCATGCGCGTCCGCAGGCTTGGGGAGCAGGACGGGGAGCCCGACGTGGTCGTGGATCTGGGGGGCCAGGGGGTGGAACCCATAGCCTACTTCCTCGGGAGGAGCGCCACCGAGGCCGTGAGGAAGGCGATGGCGGCGTTGCGCGCATCGGGCGGCGGGCGACGCGGATTTATCCCGCCTTGACGTGCTAGTTTGCGTGCGGTCGGGCAACGCCAGGTGGAGGTCAAGCGAGGGCATAGCGGCCCGCGTGCTGGAGGACCTTGGCTTCAAGATACTGGAGGAGCACCACGCGGTGACCGTGGACGGCGTTGAGGTGGGGGAGGTGGACATACTCGCCGAGAGGGACGGCGAGCTGTACGCCGTCGAGGTGAAGGCGGGCAGGCTCGACGTCGGAGGCGTGAGGCAGGCCCACGTCAACGCGGAGATACTGGGCGCCAAGCCCCTGGTGATCTGTCGCGGCTTTTCGGACAGCTCGGCGGAGGCTTTGGCGCGGAGGCTTGGCGTAGAGGTGATCCTGGAGTCCGATCTATTCCTCGTCGACCCGGATGAGCTCTTCGCCGTAGTCAGGGAGGCGGTCGAGGAGGCGCTGCAGGACGTCCTCTCATATCTCGCGCAGGACGTGGAGCTCTCCGAGGACGAACTGAAGTTGCTTGGCGCGATCTCGGAGGCGGACGACGTCCAGGATGCCGCCGAGAGGTTGGGGGTTGAGCTGAGGGAGCTGGCCTCGCGCTTGGAAACGCTCAGGGCAAAGGGCATCCTGCCCAGGCGGGCCAGCAGCTTCGCTTCGCTCAGGCGGGCCGCCAAGCTGTTCCTCGCGGCCAAGTCGCTGGGGCGTGAACGGCCCAGCGCGCCGCCCTAGAGGCCCAGAATTCCCGGCGACATGATGCCGTTCGGGTCGAAGGTCGACTTGATGGCCCTGATCACATCATAATATTTGCCGAACCGTGGCATCTGATCTGCCCAGAGTGCGCCCATGCGGTAGGGGACCGCCCCCGACTCCAGGGCGCGCCCCTTCACGTAGTTCCAGGCCTTCAGCGCCCTCTCGCGGGACTCCGGGTCCTTCGGGTCGAAGTAGATCGCGAGCACGGTCACGAAGCTCCTGTCGGTCATGAAGCCGCCGGCGCCCATCCTCAGGCCATATGATTCGCGCACCTCCGCGGCCAATCCCTCGAAGATCCTTAGATATCTGCCGAGCGAGCCGAGCGGAACGTGCACCATCAGCGCGGCGCGCCTGCCGGCCCTGTACGCGAAGTCCCTGACCCAAGCGTCCTTCTCCTTTATCAGCCTCTCAGTCTCAGCTGCCCCTTGGTATCTGCCCTTAACGCCCGCTATCGCGTCGAGCCTTTTCATCTCCATCCTTCCAAGCTCCTCGGTCGCGGCGGCCACCACTATCCTGAGCCTGTGCCTCCAGGGCGATCCCTCGGGATACAACACGTCGAGCGTCCAGCCGGTCGCCAGGTACGCGTAGATGGTCGGTATCCTGGATCTCCTTATCCGATAGAGAGCCGACGCCGCCTCCTCAAGGTCCTCGAACTCGTATACCGCGCCGCCTACCCAACCAGGCGCCTCCTCAACGCGCAGCGCCAGCTCGACTATTATGCCGAGCGTGCCCTCGGAGCCCGCGAAAAGGCCTGTCAGGTCGTTCGCCAGGGAGTACCTGTAGAACTGGTGCCCCGACCAGGGGCTCGCCATGGAGCCCGTCGTGAGGACGCTTCCATCCGGGAGGACGACCTTGAGCCCCAGCACCGCCTCGGCCTGGTTCGCGATGTTAGGCCCGGTGCCCCAGCCGCTTCCATGGCTGGAGAAGTTCCCCCCAACGCACCCATGCCAGTTCTCGGGCTCCACCATGACCGACAGGCCGCGCTTTCCCAGCTCCCTCTCGAGCTCGAAGAACGTGATCCCCGGCTCGACCCTCACGCTCAGCGATTCCTCGTCCACCTCTATCACGCGGTTCATCCTCCTCATGTCGACCACCACGCTGTTGGGCCTGAGCGGCACCGCACCCCACAGGCTCGTGCCGCAGCTCCTCACGTAGAGGGGCGTCCTCGTCCTGTTCGCCCACCTGACTATCTCCTGCACCTCCTCGACTCTCGCGGGCCTCACCGCCGCCACGGGGGGTACGCCCTCGTACGGGCTTGCGTCCCTGGCGTAGCCCTTGAGCCTCTCCGGGTCGGATATCACGTTCTCTGGGCCAACTATCGACTCGAGCTCCCTCAGGGCGCTCATACCTTGGCTCCCAGCTCCCTCAGGTAGTCCAGGACGCCGTCCCTGACTGTGTACTTGGGCCTGTACCCCAGCTCCTCCCTTATGCGGGAGGCGTCCACGGGGACCCTGACTGTCCTGCCGCCCGGCTCGACCTCGATCTCGGCGGACGGCACGAGCTCCTTCACCATCATGGCGAGCTGGCGAAGGCTGATCGCCTCGTCGCACGTGTTGTAGACGCGCCTCCCGTGGCGCTCGACCTCCAGGCCGAACTTCATGACGTTCGCGGACTCCTTCACGTACTGGAGGACCCAGACGCTGTCGCCCTCCGGGACCCTCACGGGCCTCCCCGAGGCCGCGCCCTCGAAGAGGTCCACCAGGACGTCCATGAAGCCGGAGCGCTCCCTGCGGGGGCCGAACACGAGCCCCAGCCTCATCCCCAGGACGTCGATGCCGTAGTTCTCGGCGTAGAAGTTCGCGGCGAACTCGTTGGCCGCGTAGCTCACGCCGTGAGGGCTGACGGGCTTCACAGGCGCGTCCTCGTCCACCCTCTCGCGGCAGTAGAGCTCCGGGGGGCCTAGCTGGGAGTACGAGCTGGCCCACACGAGCCTGTCCACGTCCATTATCCTCACCGCCTCCAGGACGTTCAGGAACCCGATTACCATCGTCTTGGTCACGTTCATCGGGGTCCAGGGCGGGGACTCCGCCGCCAGGTAGGCGATCCTGCGGGCCGAGCTGCGCTTCAGCGCGTGGAGTATGTCCGATAGCTCCGTGATGGATCCCCTCTCCACCTTGACCTTTCCGGCGGCGTCCCCCAGCCTCGAAGTGTTCCCCGAGGGACTGAACACCGTCACCTCCTCGCCCGCCTCGACGAGCATCCTGGTCAGGTGCGACCCTATGAAGCCGGTGCCCCCTATGATGAGGTAAGGCCCCAACTCCATCACCTGCTCAGGAGCGCCCTCCTCGCGGCCTCCGCCGCCTCGCCGACTATTGGTTGGCCGTGGCCAGGGAGCAGGACGTCGAAATCCAGGCTCAGGAGCTTCCTGAGGCTCTCCTTCGCCATCTCGTTGTTCCAATCGTATGGGGCGGGGGATCCCTGTATGGATCCCTCCCTGACGTTCATGTTGTCCCCGGCGAAAAGCGACCTGCCATCGTAGAGCGCGATGGATCCCGGCGTATGCCCGGGGACGTGCACGACGCGGAAGCCGAACACGACGTCCCCGTCCTTCAGCAGGGCGTCGGGCTCCACGTGCCTCATGCGGGAGTAGCGCTCGACGACGTCCCTCGGCACGGTTGAGGGGAAGGGCGGCCTCTCCCTGCCGCTCACGAAGGGGGCGTCCGCCTCATGTACGTACACCTTGGCCCCGGTCGCCTCCTTTAGCTCGGCGGCGGATCCCGTGTGATCCATGTGGTAGTGGGTCAGTATTATCGCGGAGACCCTGGGACTTCCAACGTTCCTTATGGCTTCCAGTATCTGGCCGGCGCTTCCCGGCACGCCCGTGTCGACGATCGCGGCCTCCTTCCCCCTGAGCACCAGGTAGGAGTTCCCGTCCACGCTCTCTATCGGCACGCGAAATATGGAGTAGACGGCCTCGTGCATCCTCAGGATCGGCATCGCGCGAGCGATATAAGCGTGATGCGCCGTCCACGCCTCGATGCCTCGGATGCCGAGTAGCTGAAAGCAACTTTGCGCCTCGAGGTCGACTGCGGCGCATGGCGCGTCCATTCGAAATCCGACGTTTACCAGTCTCCTTGCCCGCTATCTCAACGCTTAAACGCCCAGGGCCTCGCGGATGGACGTGGGCCTGAGGGTCGCGCTTTTCTCGGGGGGCAAGGACTCGGTTTACGCCGCGCTGCTCGAGTGGCCCGTCGACGTGTTTGTGACCTTCGTCTACGAGTTCCCCCGGCCATCCCCTCACCTGGTGAACCTTCACAAGGTGGTGGAGCTGGCCAACTCAATGTTCGTGCCGATGGTGGTTTTGAGGGTGCATAGGGGAAGGGAGAAGGAGGAGGAAGCTAAGTTCCTGAGCTCCATAGGCGCATCGCGCATAATAGCTGGCGATCAGAACGTCGAGGATCACCTGAGGTACATGGAGGAGCTGGCCGGCATGGTGGGGGCAGAGCTCAGGGAGCCCATATGGGGAATGGATCCGTGGAAGGTCCTGGAGGCCGAGCTCAGGGAGCTTTCGTTCGTCGTCATAGGGGCCGAGGAAAGGGCGCGCGAGCTGATGTGCTCGCGCGTCGACGGGGCGACCTACAAGGAGTTCCTCGCCTCGATAGAGCGCCTTGGCATAGATCCCATAGGGGAGGCTGGCGAATACCATTCGCTCGTGACTAAGGTCGGGAAATTGGGGGTCAGCCTGGAGGTCAAGTGCGAGGGAGTTGAGGACTACGGCGGATATCGCGTGGCGCGCCTGCGCTGATTCGGCTTCATTTATATGATGGCTCCGCCGCCGGATCCTCGTGAAGGCTGCGGTCTTCGACAGCCCCGGCCTGGAGAGGCTCGGCGTGAGGGAGCTGGAGGATCCAAGCCCCGGCCCTCACGAGGTACTCGTGAGGGTCGTCCGTGCCGGCGTGAACCCAATAGATTACCTGACGGTGACCGGGGCGAGGAACGCCAGCCCCATGCCGCACGTGCCAGGCGCCGAGTTCGCAGGGATCGTGGAGGAGGTGGGCGAGGGCGTCACGAGGTTTTCGAGGGGGGACGTCGTGATCGACTACCCCAGGGTGTTCTGCGGCCACTGCGACATGTGCGCTTCCGGCAGGGAGATGCTGTGCCGCGTGGGGGGCGTCCTGGGGGTCGCGTCCCAGGGCGGATTCTCCGAGCTGGCCGTCGTGCCCGAGGGCTCCTTGGTGAAGGTGGACGGATCCCTGGGCTGGGACCTGCTGGCCAGCCTGCCGGTCGCCGCGCTCACGGCCTATCACGCGCTGCGCGCCTCGGGGCTCAAGGAGGGCGAAACTGTCGTGGTTGTGGGCGCCTCCGGCAACACCGGAATGTTCGCTGTCCAGCTAGCGCGCCTGATGGGGGCCCGCGTGGTGGCGATCTCCAGAAGGTCCAGGGACTGGCTGCTCGAAATGGGCGCTGACTACGTCGTGGACGCCGCATCGGCGAGGGATTTCGTGTCAAGGCTGACCGACGGCAGGATGGCGGACGTCGTAGTGGATCCCTTGGGCTCGGGCACCATTACCTGGAGCATAGGGCTGCTCGGCCCCGGCGGCAGGCTTGTCAGCTACGGCACCCTCACGGGCCAGTCGGTCGCGGTGGACATGAGGTTCGTCTACTCCAGGGAGATATCGATAGTGGGGACCACGGGCGGCAGCAGGTCGGAGCTCATGAGGCTCGTAGGCATATCCTCCCAGCGCGGGCTGAGGGTCCGCGTCTGGAGGAGGTACCCCTTGGAGGACGTCAGGGCCGCGCTCGAGGCCCTTTCCTCCCCGGAGAGGGACGGCAGGGTGATGTTGGAGATAGCGCGCGGCTGAGAGGGCGCGTCATATGGAAGCTCTTTAGAAAACCCTCCGACGAGGCCCAAACACGTTTAAGCTCCCCCAGCTGAGCCCCGACGTGCTTGGGGGTCGGGCGGCCATTCCCTCGATCGACGGCTACGCGTGCGCGGGCGTGGACTACCGCCTGGCCTCCTCCGAGGTCCTCTCGGCTCTTCAGGAGCCGGATCCCGGCTCAGCCTCCCTGAGGTTCCTGGAGGAATCCGGGGCCGACGAGGTCGTGCTCCTGCAGACCTGCAACCGCTTTGAGATCTACCTATACTCACGCGACCCGGAGGAGTCCTTGGGCAGGATCAAGCACTATTTGGTGCGCAGGGCTCGGGTGGAGCCCTACGAGCTGATGGGCCGCGAGGCGGTCGTCCACCTGTTCAGGGTGGCTTCAGGCCTCGAGTCGATGGTCGTCGGCGAGTACGAGATACTTGGACAAGTGCGCGACGCTTTCCTGAGGTCCAGCTCTGCCGGATCCGCGGGCCCCATGATGAAGGCGCTCTTCGACTGGGCGGTCAAGGCCGGACGTCGCGCGAGGGCGGAGACCGGCATCTCCCGCGGGTCGGTCAGCCTGGCCAGGTTAGCCGTCGAGGAGGTTTCGAGGAGGCTTAAACGCAGGGGCCGCGTGCTCGTCGTTGGGGCAGGGCACATGGGCTCGCTGATAGCGTCCTACCTAAGGGAGGCCGGCTTCGAGGACGTCGTGATAGCCAATAGGACGTATGAGAGGGCCGCCTCGCTAGCCTCCAGGCTTGGTTACAGGGCGATAGGGCTGGACGACCTGGCGCGCGCGCTGGAGGAGGTAGACGCGGTGCTGGTGGCCGTTTCATCGCCGTCCCCCCTGATAAGGCGCGGCATGTTGAGGCCCGGGAGGATCGTGCTGGACATATCGATTCCGGGGGCGGTTGAGCGCGGCCCCTGCCAGGGCAACGTCCTCACCATAGATGATCTGCTGGGCCTGGCGGACGAAAATCGCCGCAGGAGGGAGAGGGAGGCGGAGGAGGCCGGAAGGATCGTGGAGGTAGAGGCGGAGGAGTTCGAGTCGCACGTAAGGAGGATGGCCGCGGACGACGTGATAAGGTCGTTCATGGAGAGGGCGGAGTCGATAAGGGCGAACGAGCTCGAGCGCGCCCTTAGGATAATCGGAAGAACCGAGGAGGCCGAGGTCCTCGAGGCAATGACGAAGGCCATCGTGAACAAGGTGTCAGCGCCCATAATAGAGCTCCTGAGGGACGCCGGAGCCCGCGGGGACAGGGAATTGCTGGGGCGCGCTAAGGCCCTGCTCGACGAGCTGGAGCACTAGGAGCCGCTCGTCCCCCTCTTTGGGAGGGACCACCCCCTTTCAAGCGCCAGGATCCTCAGCACGAAGACGAGGGCCGTGACCGCGAGCGCCGCCTGCGCGCGCCCAACGCCGAACATCGCGAGAACGTAGTAGGCGAAACCCCCTAGGAGCCCCAAGGTGGCGTAGACCTCCTTGTGCATGACCACTGGGACGTCGTTAGCCAGCAGATCCCTCATTATCCCTCCGCCGCACCCCGTTATCATCGCGGCGAAGGAGACGCCGAGGGGGCCGAGCCCCCTGGAGAACGCCACGTCCGCCCCCAGGGCGGAGAAGGTCGCGAGTCCCAGGGCATCGGCGTACAGGAAGCCCCTTCTGCCCACGAGGCGGGCGGGCGCAAGCGCGAAGTAAAGCAGCCCGACGAGCAACGAGAAGCCCGCGTAGTATTCGTAGCGGAAAGCGGTCGGTGGTATGATGCCGGCTATTAGATCCCTTATCACGCCTCCTCCCAACGCGGTAACCGCCCCTAGGAACATCGCCCCGAACACGTCGAACCCCTTCTGGACGCCCTTCGCGACGCCCGACATTGTGAAAGACGCTATGCCGACATAGTTCAATAGGTCCAGGACCAGTATTATTGTAGACTGATCCATCGTCCGTTGGCTCCTGAGTCCTACTCTCGTTTAAAATTGCGTCTGCCCAGCGGGTTCCCTGAGCACCTTGACCTTGCGCGCGGCCTCCTCGACCTCCAGGGGGGTGAACCAGGGCTGCTTGTCCCTCATCTTAAGAGTCGCGGCAGCCGAGGCCCTGGCCAGGGACTCCTCTATGCTCATGCCCTCGGAGCACATGTAGTTGCACAGGGCGGCGGTGAACACGTCCCCCAGGCCTATGGGCTCCCCGTCCAAGCCCTGTATGGGATGGCCCACGTAGAGGTGGCCGCCGAGCGCCGCGTAAAATGGGTCGCCCGAGTCAGTCACGATGAGGTCGAGCCGGTAGCGCTCGGAGCACTCAGCTATTGATTCCCCGCGGCATTCAGGCGGGAACTCGTACTTCTCGCCCCTCAGTATGACGCCGCTTCCTCTCAACCTAGCCATGATTTCCCTTACCCTGTCGGCGGAGTTCACGACCCTTCCGCCGTCCGCCAGCGCCCTCGCGAAGCCCTGGACGTCAACGATCGTCGTCCCCCTGGACGCCGCCCGCTCCACGAGCTCAAGCGAAATCTCGCCCAGGGTTCCGGAAATAACGTATGGCCCGCCGCAATCGGCCGGAAGCTCTGGCTCCAGCTCCGGGCTCTCCAAGGCCTTGAGAGTTCTATCCCGGCCGTCGACGTCTATCGAGAAAATGGCCTCGCGCCCCTTGACGGCCCTGACCTCTATTCCTGGGAGCCTCCTCAGGCGTCCCGCCGCCTTTCCTTCGACGGTCAAAATTACCGCCTCCGCTCCCAGGAGGTGAAGCGCAATTCCGGCGAAGAAAGCCGGCCCTCCGATCCTCTCCGATCCGAGGACGAAGTCCCTCGTCGAGGTGGCTACAAGAGTTATGGGCCTTTTCTGCACATCCCTTGGAGGGACGTCGCTTCCTTAAATCGTTAACAATGTCAAGCGCATACGCTACTAAAAAATTTATTTTATTTTCATGTAAAGGGCTCACATGCATAACCTTAATCTTTATATCAGGGATAAGCAAGTAGGGCGAGGCAATGGCGGCTCTCGTAGTGCCTTCTTATATAATATCTATATCGATCTATGGCCTCCTCTTCACGAGCATCTACCTGTTGCTGGCGACGGGGCTGACGCTGATCTTCGGCACCCTTAAGCTCGTCAACTTCGCCCATGGGGATCTGATGGTGCTGGGGGCATTCATCGCCTTCCTGTTCGTGACGATGCTGGGCTGGAGCCCTTACATGGCAATAGTGCCGGCGGTGTTCGTCATAGTCGGAATGGGCGTGCTGATCTATAGGTTCGTCCTGAGGCCCGCGGTCAAGGTGGGCCCGGTGAACCAGATACTGTTGACGATCGGCGTCTCGTACGTCTTGGAGAACGGGCTGGCGTACTACTTCCTACCGGTCTACCGCACCGGCGTGGAGATACCCTCCCCCCTAAGGGGAAGGGGAATTTTGTTGCCCGGGAACGTCCTCCTGACCTACGACGACCTGACGATAATACTTACCTCCTGGGTTATAATGCTGGCGCTGTATTACTGGCTGTACAAGACCAACCAAGGCATCGCGATAAGGGCCCTGAGCCAGAACCCAATCGGGGCAGATATATCGGGGATAAACGTGGGGACTTTGGGCTACGTCACGTTCATAGTGGGCAGCGCGCTTGCGGCGATAGCCGGGGCCCTCTACGGAATAGCGTTCACGTTCGATCCGTTCACCGGCATAATCCTCACGCTCGACGCGTTCGCGGTGATGATACTTGGGGGCGTCGGGAGCGTGCCCGGCACGATCGTGGGCAGCATAGTGATAGGGTTCGCCACCAGCTACGCGAGCTACTACATGGGACAGACGTGGGGTGAGGCGATAGCGTTCATAATACTGGCGATAATATTGCTCGTCAGGCCCTCAGGGATCTTCAGGGGTGGTTGAGTTGAAGTGGGGCCTGGGAACGCTCGCGCTTCGCGCGATAGCGGTGGCCGCGGCGCTGGCGATCACGGCCGCGGTCTCCTCTTTCATGGGATCATATCCTACCCTCGTCGCCATAACGATAATGGTCTTCTTCGTGTACTCGATTTCCTGGTCCCTCCTGGCCAACACTGGGATGGTCTCGCTGGGCCAGGCCCTGTTCTTCGCGCTGGGCGCCTACGCGTACGGGATATTCATCACGCGTTACGGCTGGAACCCAATATTAGCGCTCTTCGTTGGTCCAGTGATGGGCGCGCTGGCGGGCCTAGTCGTCGGGGCGATATCCTCGAGGCTCAGGGACTGGTACGTCGGGATATTCACGTTCGCCCTGACGCCGGCCGGATACGCGCTTGCCGTCTCCAGCCAGCTTTCGCCGTGGACGGAGGGCGCGATAGGCCTGGCCACGCCTCCCTTCCCCCTTCCCACCGAGTACTGGCTGCCCCTGGCCACTGCGCTGGCGTTCGCTGTGTACATGGTCGCGACGCTGATCAAGAGGAGCAGGATGGGCTACGCCATGTCCGCCATAAACGACGACGAGGTCGCGGCGAGGACCGTCGGCATAAACTCTCTCCTCTACAAGACCCTGATCTTCGGGATAGCGGGATACCTGGGGGCGCTCGCGGGGGCAATGTTCGTCGGGCTCTACACGAGTTACGTGGCCCCGGACTACTTCGGCTACCCTGACCTGAGCTACAGCGTGTGGCCCATCTTCTACTCCATGATAGGCGGGTTCGGGTCGCCCGAGGGCGTCCTAGTGGGAACTATACTCCTAGATCCTATAGAGACCGCCATAAGGTCCTGGCTGAGCGGCATCTCCGTCGTCGGAGGGAACCTCGCGCTGGTCATCTTCGGCCTCCTGCTGATCCTGGTGCTCCTCGAGGCGCCAAAGGGTATATATGGTTCGCTTGAGCGCCGCCTCAGCAGGAGGCCTCGCCGGAGGGCGTGAGGATGGGGCTTCTGGACGTCTCCGGTGTTGTTAAGAGGTTCGGCGGTCTCACGGCGCTGAACGGCGTGGACATCTCGGTGCAGGGCGGCGAGCTACTGGGGATCATCGGGCCCAACGGGGCGGGTAAGACGACGCTAGTCAACGTCGTCATGGGCGTCTACTACCCGGACTCGGGGAGGATAACCTTCGATGGCCACGACATAACCAGGATGCCTCCACACAGGAGGGCCACCCTTGGCATATCTAGGACTTATCAGGTCCCCCGGCCCTTCAACGGGATGAAGGTGATAGACAACGTCGCGGTCGCCGCCATGTACGGATCGAAGAGGCTCTCTGTCAGGGAGGCCAGGGAGGTGGCGTCGGAGCTCCTTGAGAAGGTGCGCCTCTCCGAGAGGGCTGAGGATTACCCGGAGTCCCTGAGCGTCGTCGAGCTAAGGAAGCTCGAGCTGGCCAGGGCGCTCGCCCAGGGAGCTAAGCTCGTGTTCCTGGACGAGGTGAGCGCGGGGCTCGTTGGTGAGGACCTTAGGGAGGTGCTCTCCGTCGTGAGCGGGCTGCACGAGGGCGGGATGACGATCGTGATGATAGAGCACGTCATGAAGGTGATATTCAACCTGGCCGAGAGGATAGTCGTCATGATGAACGGGCAGAAGTTGGCGGAGGGGAAGCCCTCCGAGATAGCGTCGGACGCCAGGGTCGTGGAGTCCTACCTGGGAAGGAGGTGGTCCGAGATATGAGCGACACACTCTCCGTCAGCGGCCTGGTGAGCGGGTACTACAAGATAAAGGTGCTGAACGAGGTTAGCCTGCGGGTTGGGAAGGGGGAGCTCGTCGGGATCATCGGGCCCAACGGGGCGGGTAAGACGACCACCCTTCGCACAATAGCCGGTGTGGTGCGCCCATGGTCGGGGAGCGTCCTGCTCGACGGCGTGAACGTGGCCGGTCTCCCCCCTCACAGGATAGCGAGGATGGGCCTGGGCTACGTGCCGGACAGCAGGGAGCTCTTCCCGAACCTGACGCTCGAGGAGCACCTGAGGCTGGCGCACTCGAGGCTCGGGTCGAAGGAGGACTTCGGGTCCGCGGTGGATCGCGTCATGGCGCTCTTCCCGCCCCTCAAGGGGAGGATGTCACAGAGGGTCGGCACGATGAGCGGAGGGGAGCAGCAGATGGTGGCCATAGCGAGGGCGCTGATATCGAGCCCGAAGCTGCTGATGCTGGACGAGCCCTCGACCGGCGTGGCGCCGCGCATCGTGGATAACATCTACGACGCGCTCAAGTCGCTCAAGGGATCCATGAGCATACTGCTCGTGGAGCAGAACGTCCAGCTGGTCTTCGAGGTGGCGGACCGCGTTTACCTGATGGACAGGGGCTCCATAGTGAAGGAGGGCACTCCAGAGGAGCTCGTGAAGGACGAGCTCGTGAGGAGGACTTACCTGGCGTGAAAGGCGCACGTTTTGCTTCGTCATAGTTAGTTCGCATTAGCATGCGCCTGGTTAGGGCAGGGCTGTAAAGGAATATATCGACCCGCCCAGAACTTCATGGGATTGCTGAGGCCCAGCAGGCTCGCCTTCGGCCCCGCGGGCGTTCCCAGGTCCTCCGCCAAGCGCACCACCGAGGCCGGCATCCTGAGGGTCTCGGAGATGGGCCTCGACGCGATGGAGATAGAGTTCGTGCGTGGCGTGAAGATGGGGGCGGACTCCGCAGAGCGCGTCAAGGAGGCCGCGTCCTCGGCTGGGATCCTGCTCACCGTGCACGCGCCCTACTACGTGAACTTGTTGTCGGACGACGAGGCTAAGGTCAGGGCTTCCGTGGACAGGATATTGAGCTCGGCGCGCGTCGGGCATGCGGCCGGGGCATGGTCGGTCGTCTTTCACTCGGGCTACTATGGAAAGCTCACGTCCAAGGAGGCCGTGGAGCGCGTAAGGGAGCACCTGCGCGCGATAACGAGGACGCTCAGGGACGAGGGCGTCGAGATATGGGTAAGGCCGGAGGTCATGGGGGGCCTGGCCGAGGTCGGCGACCTTGACGAGGTGCTCGACATAGTGGATGGATTGGAGGGGGCGCTGCCATGCCTGGACTTCGCGCACATGTACGCGAGGTCGCTCGGCGCCCTAAACACGCGCGAGTCGATAAGGGAGGCACTCTCGCGCGTGGAATCCCGCCTTGGGAGGATAGCTTTCGAGAACTTCCACGCGCACATATCGGGTATGGAGTACGGCCCCAAGGGGGAGAGGAGGCACCTGCCGCTCGAGGAGTCCGACTTTCGCTGGAGGGATGCGCTCGATGCGCTTAAGGAGTTCGACCCCAAGGGGGCGCTGATCTGCGAGTCACCGCTACTCGAGGACGACGCCGTCCTCCTTAGGGATCATTACCGCGGCTCACGCGCAAGGCGCAAAAAGCGATGGGATGAGCAGCGCGTAAGCCTTGGCGACGTCCAGCATCTCGCTTATGCTGTTCCTCTCGTCGGCCGCGTGGGCGTATGATGTATCCCCGGGGCCATAGGTCAGCGCCTCGATGCCGGCCATCTGGAAGTACCTTGTGTCAAGCCCGCCGGGGCAGACCGTGAGGCTGGGGCCGTTGCCCTTGACCGCCCTTATGGCTTCCGAGAGGGCAGTGGCCAGCCGCCCCCTCGGATCGACGACCGAGGGCGGGGAGCGCGAGATGACGCGCATCTCAACCTCGTAGCCCTCCTCCCTTAGGGGGGCGGCCGCCTCCTCGAGCGCGGAGCGGAGCTCAGCCTCCGCGGACTCCAGGTCCTCCTCCGGTATGAGCCTCCTGTCTATCGTGAAGGAGTAGCGACCCGGCACGACGTTTACCTTCGCCCCTCCGTGGACCTCGCCCCCCAGGTTCACCGTGGGCCTTGCGCCGCGCGGGTCCTCGAAGGGGTACGAGCTGATGCGCCCCGATAGCCTCCTCGACAGCGCCCCCGAGAGCGCCGCGGCCAGCTTCGCCATGCCCTCGAACGCGTTAAGCCCCAGCCAAGGCGTGGAGCCATGGGCCTGCCTCCCCCTTACCTCGACCTCCGCCCACAGGTTGCCCTTGTTCCCTATCCAGACGTTGCCCGAGCCGCTGGCCTCAGGCACTATCACGTAGTCCGGGGATACCAGGCCCGAATCCACGAGGTACTTGACGCCCGTCTCCCCTCCGGTCTCCTCGTCGGGCGTGAAGGACAGCTCGATCGACCCGAGCTCCTCCGCGCCTGCCCTGGAGGCAGCGTGCGCAGCCAGTATCGCCGTGGCCATTCCGCCCTTCATGTCGACCACGCCTCTCCCGTAGACGATGTCCCCCTCCACCGTTAGCCTGAAGGGATCCCTGGACCAGCCGTCCCCCGGCGGGACCACGTCGTAGTGGGAGTTGAAGTGGAGGACGGGCCCCTTTGAGCCAAGGCGGGCCAGCACTATATACCTAGGATGATCGGCGTACGCCGGTATGTACTTCTCCAGGTAGCTCCTCGGCACCTCGACCACCCTTACGTCATATCCCGAGTCCTCCATGATCTCCTGAAGGGCCTCCGCCATCTCGCCGTAGGACTCCCCAGGCGGGTTCACCGTTGGTATGGAGACGAGCTTCCCCAGGACCTCGAGAAGCCTGTCCTTGCCCAGCACCTCTAGGTGATCTAGCAGCCTCTCCCTCAGCGCGGCCTCGTAGGCGCAGGACGGCATTCCGTCCACCCTGCCGCACCTTCTTGTATTACCTTTGCGGCCGCGGTTGCCTCAGGAAGGGACAGCGCGTGGCGCCGGGGGTGGGATTCGAACCCACACGGGCTTTCGCCCACAGGCTCTCCAGCCCCTCCATAGGATCTCGAGGCCTGCCCCTTAGCCGCTCGGGCACCCCGGCTCTTGGCGTTCTTCTCGGAACTCGCTAAAACCTTTTCGCCGCATGCGGCGAGGGCCGCCAAGCGAGTCGAAATCGCATAACGCGTATATTGAGGCGCCCGCGCGCCGCCACGTGCAGGCTCCCTCCGAGGAGTTCGCGATATATCTGGAGGAGGTGACCAAGGTCTACAGGGGGGCGGTCCCCACGGTTGCCCTGAACAGGGTCACGCTCGGCGTGAGGCGCGGCGAGTTCGTGTCGATCGTGGGGCCCTCCGGATCCGGCAAGTCGACGCTCCTGCACGTGATGGGGACCTTGGACAGGCCCACGAGCGGCAGGGTCTACATAGCGGGGCGCGAGGTCAGCGGCCTGGGGGACGCGGAGCTATCGAGGATAAGGAACCGCTACATAGGGTTCGTCTTCCAGGCCTTCAACCTGATAAACCGCATGAGCGTCCTGGAGAACGTCGAGCTGCCCCTCATCGCGAGGGGGATGCGCGCCCAGGAAAGGAGGAGGCGCGCGATGGAGGCGCTGAGGCTCCTGGGGGTGGACCATCTGTGGGCCAAGAGCCCCAGGTTCCTGAGCGGGGGCGAACAGCAGAGGGTCGCCATAGCGAGGGCCCTCGCCCAGGATCCGGAGTTCATACTCGCGGACGAGCCGACGGGGAACCTTGACTCCAAGAACGCGGAGGTGGTAATGCGCGCCCTCATGGACGTCAACAGGAGGGCCGGCAAGACGGTGATAATGGTGACCCACAACATGGAGCTCGCCAACATGACCGACAAGATTTACAGGATAAGGGACGGCAGGATAGAGGGCGTCGAGATCCCGAGGAAGGGGGCGGCTGGAGAATGAGGCTTGGGCGCAACCTAGCCCTGGCGCTCGCCGCGGCCATCGTCCTGGCCGCGGCCATCCCGGCATCCGCTCAGGTCCTCACCACGGTGCCCCCCGTCACGATCTCCTACTACGGGTGGGGCACCCCCTCCTCGCCGATGTATCCGTCGTCCGGCGCGGGCCAGGTCCCCTTCACAGTGGAGGTGGTGACGGCCCCCACCGGAAGCGGAGCCCCTACGGTCGTGGACTACGCCACGCTTAACCTGACGGGCACGCCCCTGACAAACTCCACGGGGGGTTACATCGTGACCGCGGCGCCCACGCAGATGTCGTCCAACGTCTACCTGCTGACGTTCTACATACAGATACCGCCGGGCGCTCCCCCGGGCCCTTACAACGCGACCCTGAACGTATACTACAGCCAGGCCACGACCACGACGTCCTCGAGCGGCGCCACGACAGTGGTGAACTACTACGTGTACTCGGATAACCTGACGGTGACCGTTTACCAGAGGCCCTCGGCGTCCGTCGAGGTCCGGGCGCCGGACATCTACGCCGGGGGGATCGGGCAGCTCGTCGTCCTCGTCAACGACACGGGCCCGTTCGCGCTGGACGACCTCACCGTGTCCGTGCAGTCCGAGCTACCATTGGTCGGAGGCAACGCCAGCTCCCTGGGTGAGCTGGCTCCCGGATCCTCCGCGGCGTTCAGGTTCTACCTGAGCGCGCCGCAGTCGCAGCCCCCCGGCTACTACCCTGTGCAGGTGATAGTAGGCTACTGGAGCGGAGGGGCACAGTACTCCTCCACGTACTACGCGCGCGTCGACGTCATGTCCCAGGTGGGATCCCTCTACGCCTACGCAGTGCCCTCCACGATACCATATCAGAGGAACGACAGCGTTACCATATACGTGGTGAACGGGCTGAGCGGCGCCGTGGGCGACGTGGTCGCGTCCCTGGAGCCCTCGCAGGAGTTCTTCATAGCCCAGGGCTACAGGCAATTCGACCTGGGATCCCTGCCCCCTGGGTCCTCCTCCGCCATATCCCTGAACGTGATACCCCTGGCATCCTCGCCGGGGCCTTCGAACATCGAGCTCCAGGTGTCATACGTTGACCCTGAGGGGGTGCAGCGGCAGGCCGTGCTCACGGTCCCCATCTACCTGGAGGGGCTGGCGGACGTGTCCTTCAGCCAGGTCTCTGCCTCGCCGTCCCAGTATGCGAACTCCGCCGCTCAGCCTTCAGACGTCCTGTTCAACGGATCCATGGCAACCGTGTCCGGGATCCTGCTCAACACGGGCACCGACGAGGCCTACTATGGATACGTGTACGTTAACGGCTCGATAGTGGGGAACGCCCAGCCCGAGTACGTCGGCAACCTGCCCACGAATTCGCCCACCCCCTTCAGCGTCTCCTTCTACGTGCCGCCCGACGTGGCGCCCGGATTCTACACGGTGCATCTCGCGTTCTCGTACCAGGACGAGCTGGGCAACGCGCACGCCGTCTCCTATCAGCTCTTGGTCCAGGTCGTGCCGGCCCCGTCGGCCCAGCGCGCGGAGTACGGGCACGGATCCGCCGCGGCCTATGCCCTCACGGCTGTGGTAGTGGCGGTCGCGGTCGCGGTTTCCGTGGTCGCGGCGCGCCGCCGCAGGAGGGAGAGCCAGGCCTGAACGCGCTGGAGGCCCTCGCGTTCGCACTCAAGGCGCTCAGCGACAGGAGGATAAGGTCCGCCCTCACGATAGTCGGCATAATGATAGGGCCGGCCGCGATAATAGGGATAACCTCGCTCACGGGCGGCTACAGCGCCTCCATACAATCCCAGCTGCTCAAGCTGGGCACGAACACAATACTTGTCACGCCCTCGAACGGCTATTCGCTCACGCAGCGCGACGTCCAGGTGATATCCTCCCTGCCTGAGGTGGCCGGGGCCTATCCGTTCTACGACGTGCCCGGCTACATAAACACCCCCGCTGGGAGGGAGGAGGTGAGCGTAATAGCGATAGACCTGCAGGGGCTCGTGAGGACCCTTCCGGGGCTCCAGCTGCAATCGGGATCCCTTCCCCCGCCCACGGAGGCGGCCGAGGCTGTGCTCGGCTACTACGTCGCGAACCCCCAGAACTCCCAGATGCCCAAGTACTCGGTCGGCAGCGTCGTCACAGTCAACGTCCTCGCGCCGCAGGGAGCCAGCACCAGGAGCTTCCTGGTCTCGGGCGTCTTCCAGGAGGTCGGCCCCACGTTCATAGCCGACCTCGACCAGTCGATATTCGTGCCGTTGGCCGCCGGGAGGGAGCTCACGGGCAGCCCTTACTACTCCGGGATCCTGGTCTACGTGTCGAGCTCCAGCGCGGTCAACGCCACGGAGACCAGGATAAAGGACATCTACGGCAACGACGTGAACGTCCTCTCCACCCAGATGGGCATAAGCATAGCCAACACGATAATAGGCTACCTCAACATGCTCCTCGTTTCGGCGGCGGGCGTCTCGCTGCTAGTCGCGTTCGTCGGCGTGACCACCACCATGTACACGAGCGTCGTGGAGAGGACCAGGGAGATCGGGGTGCTGAAGGCCCTGGGCTTCACGAACAGGGACGTGATGTACCTGTTCCTCGCGGAGTCCGCGCTCATGGGGCTGCTCGGGGGCCTCGCCGGCCTGGCTCTCGGGGTCGGGGTCGCGTACGCGCTCACGGACCTGATGCCCTACATGCTGGGGGGCGGGGATCCGCGCGGGGCCGCCCCATCGGCGCACTCCGGCTCGGCGCCGGCCGCCGGGATTTCGCTGGGGCACGTGGCGCCGGCCTTCTCCCCCTTCGCGATGGCGCTCACCCTAGCCCTCTCAGTCGCGATAGGGCTCGTGGCCGGCCTCGTGCCAGCGTACAGGGCCGCTAGGATGGATCCCGTGACAGCCCTCAGGTACGAGTGACGCCGTTCGGCTTCAACCGGTTCATCCGTTAGCGCGTGGTCGCCGTGTAAGGGATAATTTCGAATTTCGACGCACCTTAGAAAACGGTTTTATAGAGAGGGGGTTCGACCGGGGACCGGAGGGGGTGGTCGGTTCGCCGGCCAAGTCCTACGAGATAGTCGTGATAGGGGACAGGTGTAAGGAGTGTTCTCTCTGCATAAACGTGTGCCCGAAGGACGTCCTCGCCAGGGGGCAGAGGATGAACAGGAAGGGCTACAGGGCGACCGTCCCCGTCAAGCCAGAGGCCTGCGTGGGCTGCCGCGTCTGCGAGTGGGCGTGCCCCGACTTCGCGCTCTTCGTGAGGCCCTCCGAGAGGCCCGTGGGCCGCGTCGTGTGGGCTAACGAGGAGGAGGTGATAGCGCATTGAGCTCCCAGAGGGCCGAGTTCCTCAACTCGAACCAGGCCGTGGCCGAGGGGGCGATGGCCGCCGGCCTGGGAGTGTACGTGGGCTACCCGATAACCCCGTCGAGCGACATGTTCGAGTACCTGTCCGAGGAGCTTCCGAAGAGGGGCGGCGTGGTCTTCCAGGCCGAGGACGAGATAGCCTCGATAAACGCGCTCGTTGGGGCCTCCCTTGCGGGCGCAAAGGCGATGACCGCGACGAGCGGCCCAGGGTTCAGCCTCATGATGGAGGGGATAGGCTTCGCTGCTATGGTGGAGGCCCCCCTGGTCGTGGTGGACGTGATGAGGGCGGGGCCCAGCACCGGAATAGCCACCCAGATAGGGCAGGGCGACATATACCAGGCCAGATGGGGCTCCCACGGCGTCTACAACCTGGTCGCGTACGCCCCCGCCAGCGCCCAGGAGGCCTACGAGTACGCGATAAGGGCGTTCAACGCCGCCTACACCGTGAGGACTCCCGTGATACTCATGACCGATGCCATACTTGCGCACACAAGGGAGAGGGTGGTCCTAAGGGATCCGAACGAGATAGGCATCGTGGGGCGCAAGGTCCCGAAGGTCCCGCCGGATCAGTACAGGCCCTATCGCCCGGATCCTGAGGACCTGGTCCCGCCGATGGCGTTCTACGGCGAGGGCTACCATCCCATAGCTGAGAGCCTCTCGCACGATGAGAAGGGCTACTACAAGACCGACGACGAGACCTACCGCGCGCTCGTCTCCCGCCTCGTCAGGAAGGTCGAGGTGAACAAGGGGAAGCTGGTCGCCTCCAAGTCCTACCACGTCGAGGACGCTGAGATATTGTTCGTCGCCATAGGATCCCTCGCCAGGAACCTGCTGGCCGTCGTGAGGGACCTGAGGTCCCGCGGCGTGAAGGCCGGGATGTTCCGCCCGATATCGCTCTGGCCGTTCGACGATGAGGCGTTCGTCGCGGCGGCCGCCCGCGCCAAGAGCATAGTGACCGTGGAGCTCAACCAGGGCCAGCTCTATCAGATAATAAAGGGGATACTGTGGGACAACAGAAAGAGAATAGGGGATCCGGCGATCTACAACCTTGATATACCGGTGCCGACGCTCCCGACGCCGGACGAGATATTGGGCGAGATAGAGTCGAGGGGGTGGAAGCTATGGTGATGCTTCAGGAGAGGCCCTCGCACCCGCTGGACGCCTACATGAGGACGGACAGGCTGCCCCACATATGGTGTCCCGGGTGCGGGATCGGGATAGCGCTCCAGCAGTTCCTCTGGGCCGTGAAGGAGCTCCACGAGGAGGGGAAGCTCGACCCTAACAAGATAGTCTTCGTGACCGGCATAGGCTGCACCGGTCGCGCCTCAGGCTTCGTGAAGTTCGACTCCGCGCACACGCCGCACGGCCGCGCCATACCGTTCGCCGTAGGGGTTAAGCTGGCAAATCCGTCCCTCATACCGGTCGTCTTCAGCGGGGACGGCGACATAGCGTCCATAGGCGGCAACCACATGATCCACGCGGCTAGGAGGAACTTCGACATGCTCGTTATAATGGTGAACAACATGACCTACGGCCTCACGGGCGGCCAGCTGGCCCCGACGACGCCGCACGGGATCTACTCCACGACGACCCCGAAGGGGAACCCGGAGGCCCCGATAGACGCCACGAAGGTCGTCTACTCGCTCTCGCCCAACTTCGTCGCCAGGATGAGCATAACCCACCCCAACCTGATACGCGAGACGGTGAAGAAGGCGCTGCTCATGAAGGGGTTCAGGTGGATAGAGGTGCTCTCCACGTGCCCGGAGATATTCGGGAGGCACATCAACATGAGGGACCCGTACGAGCTGTACTCGCGCCTGAAGCAGGTCGTGAGGTTCAAGAAGGTGTCGAACGCTGACGAGATAAAGTACGACTGGAACAGCGAGATAACCTGCGGCGTCTTCCTGGAGAAGAACAACCCAAGCTACATGGAGAACTACCTGTCCATGTACGGGCTCAAGGAGAAGCTGGAGGTGTTGGCGCCATGAGCTCCAAGCACGAGATAGTGATCGCCGGAAGGGGAGGCCAGGGAATACTCCTGGCCGGCTACATACTCGGCAAGGCACTAGTCGACGAGGGGTACTACGTCGTCAACTCGGAGGAATACAGCGCGGAGACCAGGGGAGGCGACTCAAAGGCGGAGCTCATAGTGGCAAAGGACGAGGAGCCGGACCTCATGACGGTGCAGAGGGCGGACATCGCCGTGTTCATGTACACGGATCAGCTCTCGAAGTACTACAGGCTCGTTGGGAAGGGGGCCACCCTCGTCCTGGACTCCACCTTCATAAAGGAGGCGCCGAAGGACGCCGGGAAGGTCCTCATGGCCCCCTTCACGGAGGTCGCGGAGAAGCGCGTCGGCAACATAAGGACGGCTAACATGGTAATGCTTGGCTACTTCGCGTCGAAGGTAGGGCTCGTCGGGATCGACACGCTGGTCAGCGCCATGCGCTCGGTCACGAACCCCAATTGGGTCGAGGTCAACGAGAGGGCCCTGAGGACCGGCTACGAGCTCCAGTGAGTCCCTGCCCGCCCTAGGTAGCAATCACGGGGCGCGTCCGGCTCGGGGCGGCCCAAGTATCCTCCTGCAACTTCCCCTCCATGCGCGGCCTGGGGAAGGGCCTTTAACGCCTCATGTCGCCAAAGCGAGATCTCAAACAATGGGGGACAAGCGAGACTGGTAGCGGGGCCAGGATTCGAACCTGGGATCTCGGGGTTATGAGCCCCGCGGGATAGACCTAGCTTCCCCACCCCGCTGGG
>CAYFFS010000003.1:0-11635 GCA_964342765.1 uncultured Nitrososphaerales archaeon
GCCTTGTCAAGGCCCCTTGAGCTCCTCGATCAGGCGGACAGCCATTAAAGGATTAGACGGATCCCGGGGAATGGCTCAGCGAACCCGCGCCCGTCCGGGGCCGCGGGCCGCGCAGGGGGCTCCGAGCGCGCTCCCCTGCCCTGCCCGGGGGGGCAGGGCGGGATCCCGAACCCCCGAGGCGGCCTCAAGGCGCCGGACAGGGACGACCGAGCAGGGGGAGGGTGGCCGCGGGATCCCTCCGGGAGTCCCCCTCGGCCGAATCCCGGCCCTCCGGGATCCGGCCCAGGGCGCTCCCCGACGGATCCCAGGTCCAGCCGAACCCGCCTCGGCACGTCCCGGGGCGCGAGCCCAAGCGCGGGTTCTTGCGCTCATCCACTTTTGCCCATCAAGCCTTTATCGCGCCGCGGACATACCGGGCGCGTGGAGCTCGCTCCATTCACGTTCGGCTTCTACTCCGGCGAGAGCCCTGTCAGGGGGCTCATAGCATCGGCGACGCTGGACGGCATCGTGAAGGATAGGTACGGGGGGAGGGTCCCGGTCAGGGGGCTTGTCCTCGTGGACCGCGTGGGCGCGGACGTCGACCTCGTGGTCTCGCGCACCCTGGAGGCGCTCTCCAAGGGAGGGGTAGACGTGCCCCCCGCGAGGGTCGTCGAGCTGGGGAGGCAGGAAGCGGACGCCTACGTCTACTTCACCAGGTACGAGGGCGACGAGCTGCCCAGGGGGGCGCCGTCGTACTTCCTCGGGGACCTGGCCGGGGCGCCGGGCAGCGAGGTCGAGGACACGCTGGGCGACGTGGCGCAGCTCATACCCATCATAAGGGACCTGGTGGAGCGCGCCCTGCCCTCCATGCTGCTCATGGCCAGGCACAGGCACATAGGGGCGGTCGTGGAGGCGCTCGCCGGGATCGTCGAGCGCTACAGGAGGGCGCGCGTCGACGTCCTGTCGGACTTCCCCTCCTCTGCCGCCTCCCTGGGGGAGCTGGAGGACGCCCTATTCGAGCTGGCCGCGCCTGAGGGCCCGCTCAGGAGGTACTCCGAGGCTTACGGAAGCGTGTGCCTATGTGGGGGCACGATGCAGGTGGTGGGCGAGAGGTACCGCAACGGCGTCTACGAGGTCACCTTCGCCTGCGATCGCTGCGGGAGAAGGGTTATCAGGCGCCACTGAGCGCGTGGGCTGCCCAATGAAGGTCATCGCGGTCGTCGGCGGCCGGAAGAGCGGCAAGACGACGCTCATAGAGGGGCTCGTGAGGGAGCTCTCCAGGCTCGGCTACCGCGTGGCGGTCCTGAAGCACATCCACCACGACGACTTCGAGTTCGACGTGCCGGGCAAGGACACGTGGAGGGCCGCCAGGGCGGGGGCCATAGCGGTCGTCGGCGCCTCGGGCTCCAAGTCGTTCATAGAGCTCAGGGGGAGCATTGGGCTGCGCGCCCTCCTGAGGGCCGTGGAGGAGCTGGCGGGGCCGGAGCTGGCCCTGCTGGAGGGCTTCAGCGAGGAGATCAGGGGGCTCGAGGGCGTGGGCGTCATCTCGATGGGCGGCAGGGAACTGGAGGGCCTGGACGTCCTCTGCGAGTGCGGGGGACCGGGCGACCTCGAAAGGGCCCTGGAGGCGGTCAGGAGTTTCCTTGGGGCTACTTCCTGACGAGCCTCCCCGGCTCCTTCCTCTCCTCCTCCGGCCTCACCTTTATTATTCCGTAGTGGATCGCGCAGGATATGCAGTAGTACTTCGTCACCTTGGTCGTGGGGACGTAGGACCCCTTCTCCCTCAGCTCCTTCGCGAGCGCCGGGTCCACCGGGGAATAGTTCGCCGTCACCTTGATCGCCTTATCCCTCGGGATTAGGGCGCCGCACTTGCTGCAGTGGACCAGGTCGCTCCTGCCCCTATCGCCCTTCGCCCTTCCCCTGCTCTTCCTCTTCTTGGCCAAGACGCGCCTCCTTAGCCCTACCCCAATAAAAAACGTGCGCTCCGACGTCAATACGCCTTCGCCATGTAGACGACCCTCGTGGCCGGACGGCCGCACCAGACGCACGTCCCCTCGGGCCTCTCGTCGACGTCTATCCTCCTCCCCCTGACCTCGTAGCCAGTCGCCTCCTTGATCTCCTTGGCGCACTCCTCCCTGCCGCAGAAGTTCGCCCTTATTATGCGGTTCTCCTTGGAGAGCCTCAGGAGCTCGTCCTTGCTCCTGGCCTCGGCTATCGAGGAGCTCAGGCGATCCCAGGCGCGCCTCCTCAGGTTCTCGGATATCTCGCGCGAGAGCTCGCGGAGGCGGCCGGGCAGATCCCCGTCCATGACCTTCTCCCTCCTCCTCTCGTCCCTCCTGAAAACGGTCACGTAGCCTCCCTCGACCTCCCTGGCGCCCACCTCGATCCTGACCGGGACCCCGAGCATCTCCCAGCGATAGAACTTGTTCCCGGGCGTGTCCTCCGAGTCGTCCAAGTAGACGTCGAACCCCGACGACCTCAGCTCCTCCTCGATCCTCCTGGACTTGGCAAGGACATCCGCCGACCCGCCCCCGCGCGGTATCGGAACAACGACGACGTCGTGCACGGCGAGGCCGAAGGGGAGCACGAGCCCGTACCTGTCCCCATGGGTCATGATGAGCGCCGCCAGCGTCCTCGAGATGCCTATTCCGAAGCACGTGCTCACGGGGTTCCTGCGGGAGCCGTCGCGATCGGTGAAAGTCACCTCGAACGCCCTCGTGAAGTGGTCGCCCAGGTAATGGGTCGTGGCTATCTGGAGGACGTTGCCGTTGGGGAGGAGCGCGTCGTAGGCGTAGCTGCTCTCAGCCCCCGGGAACTTGTCGTACGGCTCCCTCTCGACGACCAGGAACGCCAGCCCGAGCCTCTCGTAGACGCTCCTGGCGACCTCCAGGTCCTCCCTTATCTGGGATAGCGCCTCCTCCTTCGTGGCGAACGCGTCGTGGGTCTCTATCCAGAGGAACTCCCTCCCCCTTAGGAGGGGCCTCGTGGCCTTCGTCTCGTACCTGTAGACCGCCACGCTCTGGTAGAGCTTCATGGGGAGATCCGCGTAGCTGTGTATCCAAAGCGCCATCATCGGATATATTGCGGTCTCCGAGGTGGGCCTCACGACCAGCTTCTCCTCCAGGCGCCTGTCGCCGGCCTCCGTTATGTAGAAGACCTGCCCTTCGAAGCCCTTGACGTGCTCGCTCTCCCTCCTGAAGTTCTCCATGGGTATGACGAGGGGCAGCAGCATCGGCCTGTGACCCCTCCTCTCGAGCTCCTCCTCGAACATCGCGTATATGCGCTTGACGATCCTCATCGCGTTGGGCCTGTACACTATGAACCCCTTGACGCCGTACCTGACGTCGACGAGCTCCGCCCTGCTCAGGACCTCGTCGTACCATGCGCTGAGGTCCCGCTCCTTGTCGGGGAGCGGCGGCTCCGGCGACGCGGACAACGCGCCACCGTCGCCGCCTGCGCTTAAATGCGTTTATCGGGCGACGATCGAGCTTCCCTTAGGCCCTTCCTCGCCGTGACCACGAACGCCGTGTGCGATATGGTCACGCTCGACGGCCTCGTGGCCCCCGGCCTCGACTCGACCCTCCTGTAGGTAGTCTCGAACGCGTCGACCATGAGGTAACCCTCCGAGCGCAGGTAGGAAACCACCCTCTCCAGCTGGTTGAACGTGGGGACCACGACCGCTATTCCGCCGGCGGGCCTCAGGGCCTCCCCCACGGCCCCCAGGACCTTAAGCGGGTCCCCGACGTCCACCACGGCTGAGTCGACGTCCCTCTCGTCCACGGAGTCCACGACCTCCCTAACCTTCAGCTCCACGTAGGCCAGGAGGCCGGACCTCGAGAGGTTCCTCCTCGCGGCCTCTGCGAACTCGGGCCTCGCCTCGTAGCTGTAGACGCGGCCCGTCGGGGCCACGACGCTGGCCAGGAACGCTGTGAGCGCGCCGCTCCCGGTGCCTACCTCGAGGACCCTGGAACCGGGCATGGCGCCTATCCTCGCCACTATTAGCCCCGCGTCCTTCGGGTAGACTATCTGGGTCGGCCTCTCGCCGAGCATGACGTAGTCCTCGAGGAACGGCCTCAATATGTAGACCCTCTGGCCGGTCGGCGCCTCCACGAAGGAGCCGTAGGGGCGCCCTATCAGGTCGTCGTGCCTTATGACGCCCAGGTGGGTGTGCAGCTCCGACCCGCGGGACACGCGGACCAGCCACGTGACCCCCCTGGGCGCGAGGAGCAGGACGTGATCCCCCTCCAGGACGGTCGACACGGCCCCAGGCGGGGACCTCATAATATTAGCCTTCCCGCGACAAGGAAAAATAAGCGGGATGGCGCCCGGCCGCCGTGAGGGTACTGGCGCCGGCCTCCTCAGCCAACCTCGGCCCGGGATACGACGTCCTCTCGGTCGCGCTAAGGGGCGTGCACGACGTCCTCGACGTGAGGACGGAGGAGGGATCTGGGATATCGATAGAGGTCAGGGGGAGGTACTCGGACGGGGTCCCCGAGGATCCGTCGAGGAACAGCGCCGGCATAGCTGCAGCGGAGGTCCTCAGGGCCGCGGGCGTCAGGGCGCACGTGCACATAGTGATACACAAGGGGATACCGACGTCCTCAGGCCTGGGGAGCAGCGGCGCCGGCGCCGCCTGCGCGGCCTTCGCCCTGAACAGGATGCTGGGCCTGGGGATCGAGGAGGGGCGCCTGGTGGAGCTCGCCGGCAGGGGGGAGGTGGCGGCCGCGGGCGTCGCCCACTACGACAACGTTGCCGCCTCGCTCCTCGGATGGTTCAACGTCGTGAGGCCCGAGTCACCGCCCCGCGTCGTGAACCTCAGGCCCCCTCCCGGCTCCAGGTTCCGCTTCGCGATAGCCGTCCCGCTTGGGCTGAGGATCCGCGGCAAGACGAGGGCGGCGAGGGAGCTCGTCCCCCGCGAGGTTCCCGTGGAGCTGTTCGTCTGGAACGCGGCTTCCGTCGCCATGATAGTTGCCGGGATCCTGAGGGGGGACGCGGGGCTCCTGGGGGCCGGGATGGCCGACAGGGTCGTGGAGCCGAGGCGCAGCGCCATGGTGCCCGGCTACTCCAGGGCCAGGGAGGCCGCGCTCTCGGAGGGGGCGCTCGGCGTCGCGATAAGCGGGGCGGGGCCCTCCATGATAGCGCTCGCCCGCGACGACCGCTCGGCAGGCGCGATAGCGAGGGCCATGGCGTCGGCGATGGAGGAGGAGGGCGTGCGCGCCATGCCGATAGTCTCGGGGCCCGGCCCCGGGTGCCGTGAGATACGCTGAGCCGCGGCTAAACGCTAAAATTGACGGGCCGCCCCCGCCGGACGATGGCGCGGAGGCCCCTGATAGTGGGCATAACGGGCATGCCGGGCGCCGGCAAGACCACGACGGCCGGCTTCCTCGCGAAGCTGGGATACGGGCTGGTCTCGATGGGCGACGTGATAAGGGAGGAGGTCAGGCGCAGGGGCCTTAGGCCCGGGCTGGAGAGCCAGCTCTACGTCATGGAGCAGGTGAGGAAGGAGCACGGGCCCGCCGCGCTCGCCGTCCTCCTCGAGCCCAAGATAGCCTCTATGGAGGGGGTCGTCGTCATAGACGGCGTGAGGTCGCCCGAGGAGGTCGAGCACCTGAGGAAGCTGGGCGAGCTTAAGGTGCTCGCGATCCACGCCTCGCCGGCCAGGCGCTTCGAGTACCTCAGGAGGAGGGGAAGGCACGACGACCCGAGGAGCTGGGAGGAGTTCAGGTCCAGGGATTCCGCCGAGCTGGCCCTGAGGATAGGGGACGTCATAGCGCTGGCCGACGGCATGATAGTGAACGAGCGCATATCGCTGGAGGAGCTGGAGAGGGCCGCGCTCGAGGTCGTGATGCCCTGGGTGAAGGACCATGAGGGTGCTGCCAGAGGTCAGGGTGAGGGTTGAGGCCTGGCTCAACCCGAGCGAGGACGCGTCCAAGGTGCTCAGGGCGATGAGAAACGTCCTGGGCGGAGGAGTTGAGGCCGTCGAGAGGGCCGAGGGCAACCTGCTGGTCCTGGAGGCCGAGGACGCGCGCTCCCTGGCGGTCGTGCGCGAGCAGGCCAGGCGCAGGAGGGTCATGGCGGTCCTCAGGCGCCTTCTGCTGGAGAACAGGACGGGCGACAGGACTCACGTGTACTTGAACAGGCAGGCGGCCTACGTGGGCCGCATATCCTTCGTGGAGAGCGACGAGGAGTCCACGCTCGGGCCCATAGTGCTCAGGCTCGAGTCCGAGGACCTGGACTCGCTAATAGAGTGGCTGGTCCCCGAGGAAGAGGCCCTCAGGCGTTAGGCGGAAGGTGGCCCCCTCCCTCGCCAAGTACGACCTCGGGAACTCCCTCCGGGCCTCGTTCAGCAGGACCTCCAGGTCCCTGTACCTGTTGCTGAAGTGCGTGAGTATCAGGTACCTGGCCCCAGCCCTCGCCGCCACCCTGCCCGCCTCCCTGGCCGTCGAGTGCATGTCCTCCAGGGCCCTGCGGCGGTCCCTCTCCGAGAACGTGGCCTCATGTATTAGGAGGTCGACCCCCCTGAACAGCTCGAGGAGCCTGCGGGAGGGGCGCGTGTCGCCTGAGTAGGCTATGGAGACGCGCACCTCCACCGGGTCCATCACGTCCTCCGGCCTCACTATCCTATCCCCCACCCTGACGGGGGATCCCCCCTGCAGGGCCTTCCAGAGGGGGCCCATCGGCACCCCCAGCTCCCTCGCCCTTTCGGGGTGGAACTTGCCGGGCCTCCTGAACTCCATCCTGTACGCGTAGCTCGGGATCCCGTGCCTGCCGAGGGCAGCGCGGATCCTTGCCCCGCAGGCCTCGAGCTCCAGCCCGTCCCTGACCTCGCGCACCTCGACGTCGAACGTGAGCCCCGCCCTTATGCGCCTGAGGACCTCCTCGACGAACCCGCCTATCCCCCTGGGGCCCAGCAGGTGGACCTCCCTCGTCCTCCCCTGAAGGCTCAGGCTGAGCAGGAGGCCGGGGAGCCCCAGCACGTGGTCCCCGTGCATGTGCGAGATGAGCACGCAGAGGCCCTTGTTCACGTACTTGGCGCCGAGCTCCCTCATGGAGTACTGGGTCCCCTCGCCGCAGTCCAGCAGGTAGTGGAAGTCGCCGGACCTCACGAGCGCGGCCGGAAGCCTCCTGCCATACCCCGGGGACGCGGAGGCCGTTCCCAGGAACGTTATCTCGTACGGGCTCAGCGCGCGGTCACCCTGTACACCAATATCTTGCGCGTGAGCGCGTCGTGCACCCTGTGTAAATAGGTTTCCCGGAGCTCCACGCCGGAAGCGATCACCGGCTCCACGCGCTCCCTAACCATGAGCGCGGCGTGGCCCCCGGGCCCTAGGACCGCGGGCAATTGGCTGACGAGGTCCGCAAGTAGCTCGTCCGTCGTGGAGCCCCTCGCGCTGCTCATCCTACCGTAGGGGAGGTCTGAGGCGACGCAGTCGGCGCGGCGCACCGGCAGGGACCTCGAATCCCCCCTCACGATGCCCCACGCGGACCTGAACCACCTCATGTTGTCCAAGGAACCGCGGGCCATGCGCCAGTCGACGTCGACGCCCACGGGCAGGCACCCGACGTATTCGGCCTCGGCCAGCACGCTGCCCGTGCCCGAGAACGGGTCGAGGAACAAGCCGCGCGGGCGTGGCCTGCTCAGGTTCACGAGCGCGCGGGCCAGCCTGGGGACGAGCATCGAGGGATGGCGGAATGGCCTGAGGCGCAGGTCCCTCTGGCTCCACCTTCCCTTCCTCCTCGGGCGCACGAGCGCGACGTAGGCCACGTCCCCGAAGCGGTAGGCCTTGAGCACCACGGACGGCCTCCTGAGGTCGAGCTCGGCCCCGGCCCTCCAGAGGGCCTCGCCGAGGGACCTGGCCATCTCCAGGTTGCGCTCGCCCCCGAAGCCCTCGGCGTCTGCCTTGGCCGGCCCGAGCGGGGAGGGCAACATTAGTGATCCGACGTCGAGCGAGTCGGCGGGGCCCCTCCAAAGCAGGCGGCCGGACTCGGATATGAAGCCGCCCAGGTCCGCGAGGTCCAGGTCGGCCGGGCACTCGACGACAGCCGCTAGGCCCGAGCGCTCCACGAGCGAGAAGCCGCCCGCCCTGGCCTCGCAGAGGGCCCTGGCCTCCCCTAGGCCGATGTCCGGGTTGTCCCCGCTGAGCCTCACGAAATGGAGCACGCCGGGGCGTTGGGGGCGCGATTTAATATCAGCCTCCCATCGGCTGCCTCAGACGGCCGTTCAGGGCGAAGGGGCTCGCCTCGCCGGCCCGGGCGCCCGCTGAGCTCGCGCGGGCCCCGAAGCCAGGCCCGCTCACATGGCCAGGACGGCCGAGGCTAGCTCGGACGAGATCGTGAACTTGGCGTATGGGTTGTCCACGCTGTCGGATGCCGCCACCAGGTCGAGAAGCCCCTCCACCTCCTCCCCGCAGCCCACGTGGGGTATCGCGTAGTAGGCGGCGCGGAGGCGCGCGAGGCCGCGGAGCTCCTCGCACGAGCTGACCACGTCCCAGAGCAGGAGGGATCCCTCGAGCTCCCCCCAGCTCCCCGGGTCGTCGTCCGGCAGCAGCCTCAGCTCGGACCCGAGCACGCTCGAGAACGCCTCAGCCCTGTTCACGAGCCTCGGGGGGGCCATCACTGGAAGGCCCCTGGCGCGGGACGAGAGCCAGCGGGCCATGCCGGGGTACGCCGATATTGCGACGAGCGGCGTCCTTATGGAGGTCACGAAGTCGGGAGGGGGATCCGCGACCACCACGTGGTCGGCGCCGAGAAGGTCCAGCCCGCCCGCCAGGTACTGGAGGACCCTCCCACTTGCCCTCAGGCCTACGTAGGGCACGGCCAGCACGATCCTCCTGGCCCTTCCGGATATCCTCTCGGCCACGGAGACCGCCCCGGCCAGGTAGCGCTCGAAGGGCTCCCTCATCGGGTAGACGACGAGCGCCTCCATGCCCTCCACATCGTCGCCGCCCACCTCGCTCCAAGGGCGAACCCTGGCCCTGAGCAGCTCGGAGAGGGACCTGACGAGGGATGAGACCCCAGGCCCCTCGACCAGGACGAGGTCCCTCACGACCCGGGGGAGCAAGCCAGGGCTATTAAGCGCGCCCCTTAGGCCCGCCCGAGGAAAAGATATTTAGGGCTGTTTTGGAGCCCCTCGCGACTTGGCCGACAAGGTCACCCTCATACCGGGAGACGGAACGGGGCCCGAGCTGGCGGAGCTCACCAGGCAGCTCCTCGACGCGGCGGACGCGGGCATTGAGTGGAACGTGGTGGAGATAGGGGAGCCCGCCATCGCCAAGTACGGGGAGCCCCTTCCCAAGTGGGCGATCGACGAGATACTGAAGTACCCCGTCATACTCAAGGGACCGCTCACCACCCCAGTTGGGGGAGGGTACAGGAGCCTCAACGTGACCCTCAGGATACTCCTGGACACCTACGCCGTGGTCAGGCCCGCGAAGTCCCTGCCCGTCCCCTGGCTCTACGAGGACGTCCCCAGGTTCAGGAACGTCGACCTGGTGATAATAAGGGAGGCGACCGAGGAGCTCTACTCGGGCGTCGAGCACCTCATACCGAGCGGCGCCACCCTGGACAACGCGATAGCCGCGGAGACAATAAGCATAGTGACCAGGAAGAACTCGGAGAGGATCGCGAGGTTCGCGTTCGAGTACGCGAGGAAGTTCAAGAGGAAGAAGGTCACCGTGGTCCACAAGGCGAACATATTGAAGTACACGAACGGCCTCTGGCTCAAGGTCGCCTCGGAGGTCGCGAAGGAGTACCCGGACATACAGTTCGAGGACAGGATAGTCGACAACATGGCCATGCAGCTCGTCCTCAAGCCGCAGGAGTACGACGTCCTCCTGATGACGAACATGTTCGGCGACATAGAGTCGGACCTGGCCTCCGGGCTGATCGGGGGGCTCGGCGTGGCGCCCTCCAGCAACATAGGCGACAAGTACGCGATGTTCGAGGCAGTCCACGGCTCCGCCCCCAAGTACGCCGGCCAGTGGAAGGTCAACCCGACCGCGCTGATGCTGACCGCGACGCTCATGCTGCGCTACATGGGGAAGAACGACAAGGCAGACCTAATAGAGGCGGCGATATTCAAGACGCTGAACGAGGGCAAGAAGCTGACCTACGACCTGGCGAGGATAAAGGGAGTGGAGCCGGTCTCCAGCAAGGAGTACACGCAGGAGATAATAAAGAACCTCAAGCAGATGATGTGAGCCCGCCCTCCAGCAGGGCCCTTATCCTTTCCCTCATGCCCTCTACCTTCACCAGGAAGAGGTGCTGAGAGTAACTCTGCACGCTGCCGGGCCTGAGCGACCTGACCCTCTCGATCGCCTCGCGCGCCGACATGCCGCGCTCCACCACGAGCCATGAGGCTACGACGGTCCCGGTCCTCCCCAGCCCCCCGACGCAGTGGACGAGCGTCGGGCCCTCCCTTATCCACCTGAGAATCTCCAGCAGCTGCTCCAACGTGGGGGCCTCCATGTCCGGCACGGGCTCGTGCAGGAACTCCAGGCCCAGGGCCGAGAGGGCCTCGAAGTAGGCCGAGGAGCTCCCCCAACGGTCGGCTATCTCGTAGTCCTCGGGGAGGACGACGACGCGGCGCACGCCCGAGCTCCTCACGCGGATCAGGTCCCCCAGGTCCCCCGGCATGCAGCTCCCCGCTAGCCTTCCCCTCTCGGCCCAGTACATGCAGCTCTCTATCATCGCCCAGGGACCCCGACGTAGGTTCGGCGCCTTGGGGCTACCTGCCCTTCCACTCGGGCTTCCTCTTCTCCAGGAACGCCCTGGCCCCCTCCTTCTGGTCCTCCGTCGAGAAGAGCGAGGAGAAGACCTGGGACTCGTACCTTATCCCCTGCGTGAGCCCCAGGTCGAGCGACGCGTTTATCGCCTCCTTGGCGGCCGCTATGGCGAGCGGGGCCCTCGACTTGAGCTTCTCCACGACCTCCTCCACGGCCTCCTGCAGGCGATCGCTCGGGACCACCATGTTCACTATCCCCATCTCAAGCGCCTCCTTGGCAGATATCTGGTCCCCCGTGAATATCATCCACTTGGCCCTCTTCTCGCCCACGAGCTTCGGCAACATCTGCGTGCCGCCGCTCCCCGGCATGAGCCCTATCCCCACCTCGGGGCTGCCGAACTTGGCGTCCTCCGACGCTATCACCAGGTCGCAGGACATGGCCAGCTCGAAGCCCCCTCCCAGGCAGTAGCCGTGCACCATCGCTATCACGGGCTTCGGCATCTCCCTGATTATCCTCTCTATGACGAAGGCGGTGCCCAGCTCCTTCAGCTCCTTCATGGCCACGGTCGGCGTCCACTCCATCATCGCCTTTATGTCGCCGCCGGCGCTGAACGCCTTGCCGGATCCCCTTATCACGACGACCCTAACCGATTCGTCCTTCCAGGCGTCCTCGAGGGCCTCCTTGAGCTCGGCCCTCATCTGCTTCTCGAGCGCGTTGTACCTCTCCGGGTTGTTGAGCGTTATCCAGGCTACGCCGTCCCTCTTCTCGTAGATTAACCTCGTGAACTGCATCGCGGGGCCTCGGGGCTCCCGAAATAAACCATTTGCCATAACATGAAAGATATTTGAATAAATGTTCTTAATTGGCGGGCGCTGCGCGCAGCGCCCGCCAGGAGAGCGCGAACCTCTCGCAGCTCGTCTCCCGGGCGGGCG
>CAYFFS010000003.1:11645-60983 GCA_964342765.1 uncultured Nitrososphaerales archaeon
CCCCCCCCTCCCTTCTCGTAGTATACACCTGTGTACCGCCCCCCGCGGGGCCGGGCGACCCAAAAAAAAACCTTTTGACAAAAAAATAAATTTTTTTAAAATAATTTTTTTGAGGTGGGGGGCGCGGCGCCCCGCGCCCGCCAGTAGAGCGCGAACCTCTCGCAGCTCGTCTCCAGGGCGAGCGCCAGCACGAGCGCCACCCCCACGTATATCAGCCCAGCTATGCTCAGCACGCCGAGGGCCAGGAGGCGCTCCGCCCTCTCCCCAAGCTCTATACCCCTGGGCCTCTCCTTCGAGAGCGATTCCATCCTGGCCCTGAGGTAGCTGACCATCATGGAGAACGCCAACGCCAACAGGACCAACAGGAAGGGGGCGCGGGAGCCAGCCGCTATGCCGGCGTATATTGCGACCTCGGCTAGCCTGTCGACGCCGGAGTCCAGGAGGGCCCCCGCGGGGCTGGCCTTTCCGGTGAACCTGGCGACGGCCCCGTCCACCACGTCGAGGAAGCCGGAGGCAAGCACCAGGAGCCCTCCCGACCAGGGAGGCCACGACCAATACGCGATCCCCGCCAAAACCGACAGGAGAAGCCCGATGAGCGTCCAGGCCGAAGGCTCCGGCAGCAACGATGAGGCCGCGCGGCCTAGGACGTCCTGCGCCTTGGATAGACGCCCCCTGAGCCAGTTCAGCACGCCGCAGGACCCCTTCCTTGATAGATAAAGTAATTCTTTAAGGATAAAGCAGGCGTCCGCGTTGGGACGCCCCAACGCGGCTTCCATCGCCCCGATGTCCAAAGCGCGCCCTACATTACTAGAATCGTCTATCGAGCTTCGGCGGCTCGTTTAGCAGCGCCCCTCCTTGAGAGCGAAATTCCTGCGAGCATCACAGCCATCCCGAGGATCTCCGGGGCTGGAGGCACGCTGAGGTCCATCGCGGATTGCAGCGCGACGGAGAAGAGAGGAACCGAGAAGGCCAGCGCCGAGGCGCGCCCCACGCTCTCCTCCTTGAGCACCAGGTTCCATAGGAAGAAGGTAAAAGCGCCAGATGGCACCGACAGGCCGAGCAGGAACGCGAAGAAGTCGGGCGTTGGCTCGAGGCGGAACCCTATCCAGGAGAACGGGAGGAGCATTGCGGATCCCAGCAGGAACTGGGTCGCGTTGACGGACAGGGCGTCCATCGACCTGAGCTTCCTGTAATAGATCGTGTAGGAGGCCCAGAAGAAGGCGTTCGCCAGGGTCAGAAGGGCGCCCAATAGCCTCAGGCCGTGCATGAGGGGCGCGCTGTATATCGAGACGCCCAGGAAGCCGAGCGACATGCCCAACATCTCCCAGCGCGTGGGCCTCTCCCCCAGGATGAGGTACGCCAGCGGGATGGAGAAGAACGGCATCGTGTAGCTCAGGACCGAGGAGGACGCCGGGGAAACGTACTCGAGCCCGAGCGACCAAAGCGCGCTCGAGGACGCCGTGAGGGCCGCCAGGACCGCGACGTCGCGCCCTAGCACGAGCCTTCCCCCCAGCGCGAACAGCACGCCGCCGGCTATCGCGTACCTGAGCGCCATGAGGAACATCGGCGACGAATATTCCAGCGCGTACTTGGCGAAGAAGTACCCGAGGGATCCGCTCACCGTGTACGCCGAGAGGAGGGCGAGGAGCCTGGCGCGCACGCGCGCGGATGTCCGGGCCGGATATAAGGGCGCTAGGTCCCAGCCACGCGCACGCCCAGGGCCCTGGCGACCGATCCGTCGAGGGACCTCACGAGGTCCCTGTTTCCGACCATGTGGTAGTAGTTCGTGAGGCCCCCGGCCCCCATGGACAGCTGGAGCTCCTCCGTCAGGGCTATGGTCAGGTTCTCGTAGCGCTCCCTCCTCGCCAGGTAGCTCATGCCCTTTATCCTGCGCTCCAGCAGCTCGTAGGCCTCCACGGGCTCCACGAGGTCTGCCCCGAGCGCGGCCAGCTTGTAGACGTCCGCCCCGCTGTTGAAGCGCCCTATCGCAACTATTATCATGCGATCCCTGAGGCCCATGAGCCTGGCGTCGCGGTCGAGCCTTGAGAGGGTCTCCTCGAGCCACTCCGATCCACCCTTCCTCTCGTCCAGCAGCACGAACCCGGGGCGAGGCTCCACGTCGTCGCCCGGGGACGTCCTGAAGGAGTCCGAGCCCCCTATGCAGTTGGACTGATTCCTGCACAGGTCCCCGTCGACGGGAGCGCCCAGGGCCTCGGCCGCCGCCACGGCGGCTGGGTCGGAGCCCGGTATCACTATCGGCAGGTCGAATACGCCGAGCGGGGTGCGCACGGACACGTCTATGTCCTCCCTATATGGGTCGACGGGCGGGTGCGTGACCTGGGCGGCCTCTATCCTCAGCAGGTCCAACGGCCTCCTGGCGGGCGACGTGTAGCCCGGTATGACGCCCCCCATCCCGGTTATGTGCACGGATCCCTCCTCGTACACCTCCCTGTACAGTATTGGCTCGTAGTCCTGGTACCAGGCGAGCTCGCCTCCCTCCACGAGCTCCACGCCGACCGCGCGCGCCACGTCCTCGTCGACGTAGTGCAGCTCCAGGAGGTCGCGGCGCCCACGGAGCTCGCGCAGGTCCTTCATGCCGAGCGCCCTCAGTATGGCGCGCAGCCCCTTCTCCATGGCCCGCAGGTACCTGACCAGGGCCTTCGTCCCCGCCTCCACGTCGAAGCGCCCAACCGGCAGCGCGAGGCTGGTGAGGTACGTGGGGCAGCTCCCCGTGTGGCACGAGTGGCACATCGTGCAGCCGAACGAGAGGAGGGCCGCCGTACCCACGTTGGCCGCGTCCGCGCCCAGGGCTATCAGCTTGGCCACGTCCATGGGGCTGTATATCAGCCCCCCTCCTATCATGGAGAAGCCCTCCCTGACCCCGTTCTCCCTCAGCCACATGTCGGAGACGGGGACGGCGTAATCTATCGGGATCCCCAGGTGATCCCTTATCACCGCCGGGGCGGCCCCCGTGCCGGCCCCTGCCCCATCTATTATTATGCCGTCGGCGGTGGACCTGGCGACGCCCACGGCCACGAACATTATCTTGTTCACCGCGGCCACCTTGACTAGGATCGGCTTCCCCGAGAGGTCCCTCAGGGCCTTCACCCTCTGCGCCAGGTCCTCTATTGAGTATATGTCGTGATGGGGTGCCGGGGATATGGCGTCGCTCCCGACGGGTATCTTCCTTAGCTTCGATATGACCTCCGTCACCTTCGACCCCGGCAGGTGCCCGCCTATGCCCGGCTTCGCCCCCTGCCCTATCTTCAGGTTCACCGCCACCCCTGACCTGAGAAGCTCCAAGTCCATGCCGAACCTGGCGGACGCCCACTGGACCACGATGTTCCTGTACTTGGCCACCTCCGGGTGGAGCCCTCCCTCCCCTATGCCTGCGAGGACCCCCACCTCCGTGGCCGCCCTGGCTATCGCTATGTTCGGGCCCCCGCTCAGCGCCCCGTACGACATGTCCCCTATGTATATCGGGAGCTCCAGCCTTAGGCCGAAGAGCTCCATCCCCACGTCCACGTCCGTGCCCTCCTCCATCGCGGCCTCGAAGTCCTCGGGCCTGACCCCCTTGAACACCATGCGGTCGAGGAGCCTCCCCGTCCTGCTCGGGCCCCTGTCCGCCACGTAGGGCGGGGATCCCGTGATCGCCATGCGCCTTATGTACTCGACCCGCTCGGGGGACCAGAACTCCGGTATCCTGTGCCTCACCGGCGGCAGCTGGCGGGGGAGCTGGCCCTGTCCCTCGTCCGCCCTCGTCGCCATCTCACTCACCCACCGACGGCTCCTCCGAGGCCCTCGACCTCAGGGGCGAAATTACCGTGAACTCCTCCGAAGCGTCCACCGGGACGCCGAACGCGGCCTCGAACTCCCTGAAGTGAGGCTCCAGCTCCGAGAGCTCCTCCTCCCTAAGGGGCCTGTACTCTATAGATAGGGGGTTCGGGCCCGCGAGGATCCTCCTAGCCGCCCTCGTCAGGAGGCTCAGGTCGCCCTGGAGCGCGCGCTCGTAGGCCTGGCGGCTTATGGCCCCGTCCTCCAGGAGGGACTTGAGGTACCTCTCCAGGGGGCCGCGCCTCATGACGCGCCCTATCCTCTCGGGAGGCACCCTGCCGCGTATCAGTATGCGCCCGCCCACCATCCCCGATCCTATCCTGAACCCGATGTCGCCGTCTGTCGTTGCCCTCAGGACGACGAGCGTCCCTCCCCCCATGTACTCGCCCGCGTAATCGCCCACCGATCCGCCCACGATGAGGACCCCGTCCCTGTGCTGGATGCCCGCCCTGTTGCCGGCGTCGCCGTACACGTAGATCGCCCCTCCCCTCTTCGCCTGCCCCAGGGTGTCGCCCGCGTTCCCATAGATGAACGCGGATCCCCCGTTCATCGCGTCCCCGAAGTCGTCCTGGACGTCCCCGTAGACGTACATGAGCCCGCCCGACATGACGTTAGCCGACGCGTTGCCTACCACCCCCCAGATCCTGAGGACCCCGCGGCTCATCCCGTTGCCCAGGTAGCGGTGCCCGTTCACGTTGACGACGGAGACCTCCTGGCCGGCGTCCAGCATGCGCCTTAGGTGCGGGGCGAGCTCCGTGGCGCCGAACCTCGAGGCGTCCACGTAGCCCTCCTGGGGCTCGTGGGGCATGAGCGGGGAATACGAGTAGCGCCGCCTGAAGTTCCCAGTCAGCTCTCCCCCCTCCGCTATCAGGTACTCGCCTCCCCTGAGGGCCCAGTACTTGGCGTCGCCCAGCATCGCCCTTATCGCGGCGGCCTCGCTCGCCACCGCCAGGATCCCTTTTGATAGGCCCACGTACAGGGGCCTGAAGTGCTGGACGTCCACGAACGCCCCCAATATGGGAGTGGGGCCCCCGACGAGGAAGACGACCGCGTAGGGGCCGTCGAGGCGGGCCCACCTTATCCTCTCGCCGTACATCAGCTCCCTTATGGCGCCCTCCAGCCCGAGCCTCTCCGAGAGCTCCTTGAGTAGGAACGCTATGGCCTCGCTGTCGTTCCCCGTGAAGCCCCTGTAGCCCATCCCGTAGGTGAGGAGGTTCACGTTTGCGCCGTAGGAGCTCAGGTCCCCGTTGTGGACTATCGCGAAGTCGCCGGCCGTGAACGGATGCGAGTAGTACGGGTACCTCCCCGGGCTGTTCGTCGGGTACCTCGTGTGCCCCAGCCAGGCGGGGCTGGAGAGCGACCCTATGTCGTAGACCTGGTAAAGCTCCCACGGCCAGCCCACAGTCTTGTAGACGTCGAGCCACCTGCTGTTCATGTACACGAAGCCCTTGACGTTCGCGGAGGGGCCGAAGAAGGTGATGTCGTAGAGGCCGTTGGGCAGCCTGATCGATATCCCGTCCTCCGCTGGCTCCTCCGAGAACGCCTTGACCTTCGGCACCTCGACGGGCCTGTAGAGCGCTATCCCGGATCCGTGCGGCGTCCCGCGCTCCTTCATCGCTTCGAGGCCCTTGAGGACGAGCTCCGCCGGCAGGTCGCGGCCGTCCATGCTGTAAAGCCCCAGTATCCCGCACATCCAGCCGTCCTAGTGGGGGGCCCCCGTGGGCACCGCTTATAAGAATTGTGCCACAACGGGCCCCCAAACTGCTGATGCATCTGGCCATTTGGGCGGATTATTCTTGAAATGTCTACAAGTTTGTCGGCATCAGATGTACATTATGTCTAGCTTTCTGGCGGCCGCCTCCTCCTCGATCGCCCTCCTGGCCTCAGCCCCCACCGACTTCCTCTCCACGACGACCTTCGATATGCCCCCGCTGTTCTTTTGCATGGCCTGCCCTATGACCCGGCGATCCGGGTACTGCAGCGCGTACCTCGCGAGCACGTGGCCGTAGCACAGCCCTCCCTCGAGCATCAGCTTCGTGTGCCTCTCCGGGTAGTGCGTGCCGCCGAACCCGGCGGCGCGCTCGCACGCCGGAGCCGGCGAGGACAGGGCCTCGACCACGGCCTCCGCCATGGCCTCCTGGGCGGCCGCGTCTGACCACTCGGCCTCCGTGCTCCCTATCTCGATGAAGGTTATGGGCGTCCTGAGGCCCGTGGGGCCGTGGTGGGTCGCCTCGAGCCCTATCCAGTACCTCTCGAGCAGGCCGCGGGAGCGCGCGGCCTCGAAGTACTTCCTCAGGAGGGCGCCCTCCAAGGTCGGGTTGCTCCAGCCCAGCTCCCTTGGACGGCCGCCGTACTCCGCCTCGCCGTAGTTGCCGGTCGAGTGCACGGTAAGGCTGGGGCGGCCGCTCCTGGAGGCGTGGCGCGAGAGCACCAGGTACGCGCTTACCCCGAGGCCCCCGAAGACCTCGTCGAGGAACTCCATGTATATGCTATCCTCCGGAAATCCCGCTAGGTAGGCCTGCAGGTCCTCCGAGCGACGGCAGAGGAAGGACCTGGCGCACGAGGCTTCGGCCCACCTGGTGGTCGAGAGGATCCTGGAGGCGACGCCCAGCCCGACGGGGTCCCTTGCTGAGTAGACTATCGCTATCAAGGGCCGGTCAACCTCGGCCGCTCGCTCCCTATCACTATGTCGCGGGTCCTGCCGCGGCCCAGGCCCAGCCGGGCGGACACTAGGTCGGCCGCCGCCTCGCCCGTCCTCCTCCCGCACGTCATGTTGGAGCTGTAGGCGAGGACGAGCCCGGAAACGGCGGCCACGAGGTCCGGGGGGCTGATGGACAATGATTGGTCGAACGTGAGCCTGCCGGTGGAGCTCCAGCCCAAAACGTCGCCCGGCGACAGCTCTAGGAACTCGGATGCCGAGGAGATCAGGGACCTCATCTCCTCATCGGAGGGCGAAGAGGGATCCCCGCCGGGCACCAGCGTCGGGCCCACGAAGGAGCCGCCGCGGACCGGCGCGGCCAGGTCGCCTATGCCCGGGGGCCTGACGAGCTGTATGACCGTCGGGACGCGGCGAGCTATCAGGGCATGGGATCCGCGCGCCCTGCCCAGCCCCGGGATCGACGCGCCGAAGACCTCGCCGAGCAGCTGAGGTATCCAGTGGCCGGCTGCCAGCACGACGGATCCCCTGACGAGGCGCTCCGCCGAGCCCCTGCGCACCAGTAGCTCCCACTCGTCGTCCCCGACCCTCCTAGCCGACCTGATCTCTGCGGAGTTAAGGTATTCGACGCCCTCGCGCTGCGCGCGCCAGATGAGGTGCAGGAGGAACTCCTGCAGGTCTATGACGGAGTCCGAGGTCCTGTAGGCGGCCCGCACGGAGCCCTCGCGCAGCCCCTCGAACCTGGGCGCCTGGGACAGCTCGACCCTCACCCCCGCGCGGGCCGCCGAGGAGAGGAACTTCTCGAGGTAATCGTCGGGGGTGGAGCCCGTGACCAGGAAGTACCCGTGGTCCGCGATCAGGAAGTCCGACGCGATGCGCCTCATCGTCTCCGACTCCTCCCTGCAGACGGCTGCCGTCTGGGGCGAGGACACGAGGAACCTGGCGCCACCGTGGAGTACCCCGGCTATGGAGGCCGTCGCCCCCTCAGGTGCCTTCCCCCTCTCCAGGAGGAGGACCTCGGCGCCCCTCAGGGCCAGGTCCAGGGCGGCGAATGCGCCCGTGATGCCGGCGCCCACGACGACCACGGTCCTGTCGGCCATGAGGGCCGCATGTCGCAATGGACTTTTACGCGTTGCTGCACGCAATTCTCGGAAAGCCGGGCGCGCAGGGGGCTACCTCTTAAATAAGCGCGCCCGGGCCGAGGACCGGGATGAGCTCGGGCTACCCTGACCACGTGAGGGCGCACACGGCGCTCCACGTGCTGAAGGGGGCGGCCGTCCGCGTCCTAGGGGAGGGCGCTAGGTGGACCGCCGGCACGTTCGTCGACGGGATCCACGGCAGGCTCACGCTCAAGTTCGACAGGAAGCCGACGGGCGACGAGATCTCGAGGATAGAGGAGGAGGCAAACGCCTGCGTCAGGCGCGACCTGAGGGTGGAGGTCCTCGAGCTGGAGAGGAGGGAGGCCGAGTCGACGTTCGGGGACGCCATCTACGACCTGTTCCCTGTGCCGGCGGACGTCACGATCCTCCGGATAGTGCTGATACGCGACCTGGACGGAAGCATATGGAACGTCAACGCGTGCAACAAGGAGCACACGAGGAGCACGGGGGAGGTGGGCGGGATAAGGCTGGACAAGCCGCGCTTCAGGGCGTCGAAGGGCCTCCTCGAGCTGCCCTTCGACGTGGAGCGGCCACGAATTTCTACGCCGCACGCCGCTGGATCGTGGGAGGCTGCGGCGAAATAAGAGGCCCACGCTAAAATAGAGCGGGTGGGACCGAAGGGGCGTGAGGAGGCCCGGCCTGAGGCTGGAGGTCAGCCTCTACCTACACGCCACGGAGGACGAGGAGAAGGTCATGAGGAGCGTGGAGGAGGCGCTGGGGATACCTCGCTCCGACTTCTACGTCAGCAGGGCGAGCGGGCACTACGGGAACCCGGTCACGATATTCCGGGCGATCCTCGAGGGGGAGAGGGCCCTGGAGGCGTTGGGCCGCCTCGTGGCTCGCATGGACGAGGGCGAGAGGAGGGCGTTGGGCCATTACGCGAGGGAGGCGGTGGACGAGCGCGGAAGGGTCTACATAAGGCTCGACAAGCAGGGGCTGGTCCTCGGGAAGGTCCGGATAGGCCGCAGGGACCCCGTGGAGCTCGTGATCTCGTCGCCGAGGAGGGACGAGCCCCTCTCGGAGCTCATGAGGCTGCTGGGTGACCTGGAATGATGCCGATCGACGCGTACGTGGAGCTCGGCGAGGGCTGCGAGGAGACGTTGGACTCCCTGGCGGACCTGGGGTTCGAGGTGGCCCTGGCCAGGATCCTTCCCGGATGCGGCGCGAGGGGGGGCCTCTGGAGGGATCTGAAGGTGATCCCGTGCTCCGTGGGCGCGGGGCCCGGGCCCCGCGCGCTGGAGCCCGTGAACGCCCTGTTGGTCGAGCTAGGGAACGTGGACCTGAAGGAGCTGGAGGTCTACCTCTCGAGGCGCCCCAACAAGGTGAGGGCCATCGTCATCAGGTTCAGCGAGCTCAGGGATCTGAGCCGCTCGGGCTCCCTGGACCTACGCGCGCTCAGGCGCCTCGTCGAGGTGGCCCTGGACCGCCGCGTGCCCGTCCTCGTGGGATCTGGGGCCAGGCGCCCCGAGGACCTGCTTGGGGCCAGGGCGCTCTACAGCCCCCTCGCGGCGCTCGGCGTGCAGGCCAAGGGGCTCAAGGAGTACCGCTCGCTGCTCTCCTACCTTCGCGAGCTCGTGGTGACCTGAATGCGCAGGATAAGGAGGTACTTGGCGCTGGCCGGCTGCGGGGGGCGCGCGGAGGAGGCGCTCGAAGAGGTCGAGCGCAACCTGAGGTGGCTCCTGGGGGCCCTCGGGGAGGCGGAGGTGGACCTGGAGATCAAGGAGAGGGGCGATCCCTGCGTCGTCCGGATCGACCTGCCGCGCGGCGGGCTGCTGGACGCGGTGATATTCGCCGCTTCCATCTCCAGCGTCGGCGGAAGGTATCTGAGGCCGCTGATGATCTCAGGCACCGTGCGCGGCCTTCGCGCTAAGGTTATAGGCCGGGCGCGGGCCGGAGGGAAGGGGGGATGAGGGCCACCGTCCCAGTCTGATCAATGATGTGCTCGCGACGAACCGACCCCTAATCGCTGGGAGCGTGCCTGCGATAGAGTATCTCGAGGGCCTCCTTCATCACTTCTATGCTCTGCAGGTACTCCTCGAGGTCCAGGCGCTCGTGGTTAGTGTGCGAGAGCTTGGGGTCCCCGGGCCCGTAGGTGGCCGCCGGAATGCTGAGGGAGAATCCGAGTATGTTCATGTCGCCGGTCCCGGTCTTCCTGACCAGCTGGGCGCTCCTGCCCGTGACCTTGTGGATGGCCGCTGAGAGGGCGCTGACGAGCGGGTTAGCCTTGTCGACGAGGAACGCCTCCGTTATCTCCTCGGGCACCACCTGGACGTCGACGCCGTGCTCGGTGGAGTCCACGTATCCCTTGACTATCGACAGTATGTCGTTGACCACCCTGTAGGACCTGAGCCTCGGCGGGACCCTTATGTCGAGCGTGAACGCGCAGTTCGGGGGCGCGACGTTCGTCGCCACGCCAGCCTGCATGAGGGTCACGCACATCGTGAGGGAGTCGAAGGGGCTGGAGCCGCCCTCCTTCTCCACGTACTCGCGTATGCGTGCTATTATGTCCAGGGAGTGCATGAGGGCGCTCTTCCCGAGCCATGGGGAGCTCGCGTGGAAGCCCTCCGTCTCCACGTTGATCCTGAGCTGCACGCGGCCCTTGTATCCAACGGTTATCTGGCCGATGCCGCTCGGCTCCCCCAGAAGTGCGTAGTCGACGCTCAGCCCGCTCCTGGCTAGGTGCTTGGCGCCGCTCCCCCTGCCCTCCTCGTCCACGACCGCCGCCACTATTATCTCGCCCTCGTAGCCGCTCCTCTTGAGCTCGTGCGCCGCGAGTATCATCGCGGCGAGCGATCCCTTCGCGTCGACGGACCCGCGCCCGAGAAGGTACTTGCCCTCGACCCTGACGGGGAGCCTCCCGGGAACGGTGTCCATGTGGCCGCAGAGGAGGACCGATGGGCGCTTCCCCCTGTAGACCCCGACCACGTTGCCGACGTCGTCCAGCTTCACGTCGTCGAACTCGAAGTCCGACTCCATCCTCTCGTAGAGGTACTTCGCTATCTTGGCCTCGCGGCCCGACGGCGAGTAAATGTTCACTAGGTCGACGAGGAACTTTACCTCCTCACGCTCCTCGAGGCTCATGCTCTTACCTCTTGGCCTGCTCCGCGACGTACTCTATCATGTGGCCGGCAATATCTATGCCGGTCACGTTGACGCTGTTCCTGAACTCGGGGTTGTGGTTCACCTCGTGCACTAGGAGCCCCTCCTCAGTCTCCATCGCGTCCACTCCCAGCACGCCCCCGCCCACTGCCTCCGCGGCCCTCAGGGAGATATCCTCCAGCTCCTTCGTTATCTCGCATGGCTCGGCCCTTCCGCCCCTGGCCGTGTTCGTCCTCCAGTCGTCGGGCGGCTGGTAGCGGTAGATCGCCGCGACCACGCGGTCCCCGACCACGAACGACCTTATATCCCTGGGGGGCCTCCTGACGTACTCCTGCAGGTAGTACACCTGGTATATGGGGTCCATGGCCTCGCGGTCCTCAAGCACCGACTTGGCGGAGGCGCGCGAGTCCAGGAGGGCCACGAGGCGCCCCCAGCTCCCCATGACCGGCTTCAGCACTGCCTTGCCCCCCAGCTCGGAGAACGCGTCCAGGGCGCCCTCTATCGAGAAGGCGACTATTGTCCTTGGCGTTGGGACCCCGGCCCTCACGAGGGCCATCGTGGTGAGCATCTTGTTGCCGGCCACGATCACCGTCTGAAGGCCGTTGACCACCCGTATCCCCTTGTACTCCAGGTAGGCCGTCACGTGCAGGTGACGATAGTAGCTGACGCTGCGCTGGAAGGCGACGCCCTCCACGCCCTCCGGCATCCCGTGCGAGTCAAGCCTGAGGTTCCTCGTGTCCACGAGCCTCAGGTCTATTCCCCTCCTGGAGGCGGCCTCGACCAACATCTTCTCCTCGACCCTGACGACGTCGTGGAGCATCGTCACGGTGACCATCTAGTCCTCCACCCCCTTCTGGGCCTCCAGGAACATGCGCTCGAGGCGCTCGTCCATCTCTATCTCGAACAGGTCGCCCATCTGGAGCCTCTTGATCGAATCCGCGAACGCCCTCGCGGACTCCTCCGTGGGCTCCAGGCCCATCAGCTTCAGGAAGAAGGCCGCGCCGTTCTTGCCCAGCAGCTCCCCGAACACGAGCTTCCTCCTCGCGCCCACGAGGCGCGGAGGGACGACCTCGTAGGCGGCCGGGTTCCTGAGGACGGCGGCTATGTGCGTGCCAGCCTTGTGCTTGTAGGCGTTCTCGCCCAGTATCGGCATGAACGGATACGGCCTGAATCCCAGGTAGCCGAAGACGAGGTCGTAGAGGTCCTTCAGCATGTTGATCCTGACGCTCATCTGGGCCCCGTATATAACCGAGAGGCTGACCACGAGCTGGGCCAGGTCCGTTATCCCGGACCTCTCCCCTATTCCGCCCACCGTGACGTGCACCTGGTCCGCGCCGGCCTCCAGGCCGGCCAGGGCGTTCGCTAGGGAGAGGCCCATGTCGTTGTGGCAGTGGACGTCTATGGGCACGTCGACCGCGCCCCTGACGACGCTCACCAGCCTGTACATGCCGCCCGGCGTCATGACGCCCACGGTGTCGGGGACGCTGAGCCTGTCGGCGCCGGCCTCCACGACAGCCCTCGCGTAGCTCACCAGGCGATCCGGCGACGTCCTGCTCGCGTCCTCGAGCGTGAACCTGATCTTAAGGCCGTGGGCCTTGGCGTACTCCACGGCCTCCACTCCCCTCCTGACGGCCTCCTCGAAGCCCACCTTCAGCTTGTACCTCAGGTGTATGTCGGAGACGGAGTGGTAGATCGCGCCGTAACTGGCGCCGCACTTGATCATCAAGTCGATGTCCTGCTTCAGCGCCCTCCCGTGCGCAACTATCTGCGCGCCCAGGCCGGCCCTCACCATCTCCCTGCAGCTCTCCATGTGGGACTCGGAGACAACGGGGCTGATCTCTATCGCGTCGACCCCGAAGTAGTCCAGCATCCACGCTATCTGAAGGCGTTGCCTCGTCGTGAACGAGACGCCGGCCCCCTGCTCCCCCTCCCTCAGGGTGCTGTCCAGTATGTGTATCCTCCTTCCAGCCAGCGCGGACCTGGGCTGCGCGTTGTAAACTCCCGACTCGCCGAGCCCCGACTCCTCTGCGCCGAGCTCCATGGTCAATCCTCCTTCAATATTATCACGGTGTTCGTGCCCGTGACGCCCTCCATGGACCTTATCCTGTCTATCGTCGCGTTCACGTCCGCTATGGTCTCCCCGGTCACGAAGATGGCCATGTCGTACTGCCCCGTTATCTCGTAGACGTGCTCGACCCCCTGGAGCTCCTTGACGCGCCTGGCGATCTCGCCTATCTGGACGCCGGGCTGAACGGCGACGAGCGTTATCGCGCTCGCGCCCCCCTTCCTCCCCAGCTCAACCGTGAACCTCCTTATCGCGCCCGACTCGACCAGGCGCCTGACGCGCCTCCTGACCGCGGCCTCCGATATGCCGAGCTCCTTCGCCATGTCGACGAAGGACATCCTGGCGTTCTCCCTCAGGAGCCCTATTATCCTGGAATCTATTTCGTCCATCGACATTGAGTGGGCGCAAAACGGACATAGATTAATCTTTTTCGCCCAAGCTAGCGCGCTTCCTCTTCTCGATTTCCGACAATGTATTGCCGATTATTGTCAGGGCCTTCTCGACCTCCTCCTCCCCTATCGTTATCGGGGGGAGGAAGCGGAGGGTCCTGAGCCCGGAGTAGGCCGCTATCATGCCGTTGGATATCAGGGCCGGCAGCGCCTCAGCGACGCTTATCCTCAGGTCGAGGGCGTCCATCAGGCCGAGCCCCCTGCTGGACTCCGCGAGCCTGTAGGATGACGCGATGCGCTCGAGGCCGCGCAGGAACTCCTCCCCCATCCTGGCGGCGTTCTCCCAGAGCCTCCCCTCCCTTATCACCCTGAGGACGGCCGTCCCCGCGGCCGTGGCGAGGGGGTTCCCACCGAATGTCGACGTCTGCTCGCCCAGCTTGAGGGCGTCGGAGAACTCGGAGGACACGACCGTGACGCCCATCGGAACCCCTCCGCCTATCCCCTTTCCTATCGTCATGACGTCGGGCCTGATGCCCCAGTGCTCGTGCGCCCACATCCTCCCTGTCCTGCCGAGCCCGGCCTGGATCTCGTCTATGACGAGGAGGCAGCCGCTCGACCTGCAGCGCCTCTCGGCCTCGCGCATGAACTCCGCGCTCGGCAGGTTCACGCCGCCCTCGCCCTGGACCGGCTCGAGGAAGAGGGCCGCCGCCTCCTCGAACGGGGCGTCCTCGAGGGACCTCACGTCGCCGTATCCCACGAAGTGGACCTTCGGCAGGAGGCCCTGGAAGGGCTTCCTGTACTTCTCCCCCCAGGTTATCGAGAGGGCCCCCAGCGTCTTGCCGTGGTAGGACCCCCTGGCCGCCATGAGGAGCGTGCGCCCCGTGGCCTTCACCGCGACCTTTATCGCCGCCTCAACGGCCTCCGCCCCGCTGTTCGCCAGGTAGGCGGACGACATGTTGCCCGGGACCGACTCGAAGAGCTCCTCGAGGAACTCGGCCCTCGGGCGGCTGTAGAGCGACCCGTGGCATATGGCGTACCTCTCGAGCTGGGACCTTATCGCCTCCAGGACCTCCCTTCTGCCGTGGCCCAGTATAGCCACGCCGTACCCCGCCATGAAGTCGAGGTACTCGCGGCCCGACGCGTCCCACAGGTAGGCGCCGGAGGCGCGGTCCACGACCACGCCGAACTTCTGGAAGGTGCGGACTAGCCTTTGGTCCTCGACCTCCTTGATCTTGGAGGGATCCATTCAGACACCCCTTATCAGGGTCCCGGCGCCCTCGAGGGCCCTCCTCACGGGGGATTCAACCCTCCCGTCCGATATCAGGACCCTTCCGACCCCTCCCTCGAGCGCCTCCGCCGCCGCCAGGAGCTTCTTGTCCATGCCGGGCCCGACCTTGCTCATGCGGTCCCTGGCCTCGGCGGCCGTGAGCTCCCTAACGAGCTCGCCGCGCTCGTCCAGGAGCCCGGCGACGTTGGTCAGTATCACGAGGGCCTCCGCCCTCAGCGCCGAGGCGACGTGGGCGGCCGCCCTGTCAGCGTCCACGTTCAGCACCTCGCCCTCCTGTCCCAGGGCCACGGGCGAAACGACGGGCGTGAAGCCTGACCCGAGGAGGACCTCGAGCACGCGGGGGCGGACCTCCACTATCCTGCCGGTGTAGCCGCCGTCTATGGCGCGCTTCCGGCCGCGCTCGTCTATCACTATGAGGCGCTTCTTGCGCTCCGCGATGAGGAGGCCCCCGTCGACGCCGGATATCCCCAGCGCGTCCACGCCCCTCGAGCGGAGGGCCGCCACTATCTCCTTGTTTATCCTGCCGGCCATGACCATCGTGAAGACCCTGGCGGTCTCGAGGTCCGTGTAGCGGCTCCTTATCCCCGTGGGGGACGTTATGAACTGCTGCTTTATCCCCATCCTCTCCGCGACCTCCGTGACGAGCGCGCCTCCCCCGTGCACGAGCACGAGGCCGCGCTCCCTCGCGACGCGCGCCACGTCGTCCAGTATGCCGTTTAGATGGCCGCCGTGCACGAGGCTTCCCCCGACCTTGACGACTATCAACGCGACCACCCTAGACCGGGTGCAGGGCGGGCGCGTCCAGGCCCGTCCTCTCGTCCATCCCGAGCATCACGTTCATGGACTGCACGGCACTCCCTGCCGCGCCCTTCATCAGGTTATCTATCGCGGACAGCACGACGACGCGGCTCGTGTGGGGGTCCAGCTCGAACCCTATGTCGGCGAAGTTGGATCCTATCACTATCTTGGGATCCGGATACCTGAATATGCCCTTCTTGTCCCTTATGAACCTGATGAATGGCTCCCCGCGGTAGGTCTCCCTGTAGGCCCTCCATATCCTCATCTGATCCATGTTCCCGCCGTCCGTGAACACGTGGGACGTGGAGAGTATGCCGCGGACCATGTTCACCGCGTGGGCGCTCATGGCTATCCTGTAGTCGCGGCCCGAGACCAGGCGAAGCTCCTGCTCTATCTCGGCCACGTGCCTGTGGCCGGCCGGGGCATACGGCCTCACCACGCCGAACCTCTCGGAGAAGTGCGTCGCGGGCGACGGGCGGCCCCCGGCCCCCGATGACCCGACCTTCACGTCGACGACCACCGTCTCGCCGGATATTATTCCGTGCTTCGCGAGCGGGGCCAGGCCGAGTATGGCGGCGGCCGCGTTGCAGCCGGGGGCTGACACGTACTTGGCGTTCCTAAGCTCCTCCCTGTGCAGCTCCGGGAGGCCGTAGACGAACTTCCCAAGGAGGTCGGGGTACGGATGATCGTAGTGGTACCAGGTCCTGTACGCGGATGGGTCCTTGAGCCTGAAGTCGGCGCTCATGTCGACTATCCTCACCCCGAGCTCGACGAGGCGCGGCGTTATCTTAACGGAGGCGCCGTGGGGGACGGAGAGGAAGACGACGTCCGACCTGGAAGCCAGGTTGACGGGGTCCTCCCCCGTGAACTGCATGTCCAGCACGCCCTTGAGGTTCGGGTGCACCCTGTGGACGTACTCGCCGGCGTGCTGGCGGGAGTGGGCCGCCACTATCTCGACGCCCGGGTGCCTCGAGAGTATCCTAAGGAGCTCGCCCCCGACGTAGCCGGACGCGCCTATTATCGAGACCTTCACCAAGGACGTCACCGCCGGGCCACCTTGACCGCGTACTCTATTATCTTAGCGGCCACGTCGACGCCGGTGGCGGCCGACACGCCGTGGAACTCGAGGCCGCCGTTCACCTCGTGCACTAGGAGCCCCTCCTCCGTCTCCATCGCGTCCACCCCCAGCACGCCCCCGCCCACGGCCTCCGCGGCCTTTAACACTATCTCGCGCTCGGCGTCGCCCAGCCGGGCAGGCTCGGCCCTTCCGCCCCTCGCGATGTTCGTCCTCCAGTCGTCGGGCGGCTGGTAGCGGTACTCGGCCGCCACGAGCTCGTCCCCGACCACGACCGCGCGCAGATCCCTGGGGGGCCTCCTGACGTACTCCTGCAGGTAGTACACCTGGTACGTGGGGTCGTTTATCATCCTCCTGAACTCGACGAGGGCGCTGGCGTCGTCCCTGTCGTCCACCTTCGTGACCAGGCGCCCCCAGCTCCCGACCACCGGCTTCACGACGACAGGGTACCCGTGGCGCTCCATGAACGCGATGGCCGCGTCGTCCGAGAAAGCGACGTACGTCTTGGGGGTCGGTATCCCCTTCTTGACGAGCTCCAGGGACGTGAGGAGCTTGTTCCCCGTAACCAGGGTCGTGTTGAACGAGTTTATCACGACGCGGTTGAAGCGCTCGAGTATCGCCGCGTAGTAAAGCCCCCTGTAGTGGCTGACGCACCTCTGGAGCACTACGTCGGATCCCCTGACCTCCTCCGGGAGGGAGGACTCGTCGGACAGGTCCACGCTGTTCGCCTTCACGTCGACTATGCTCGCCCTCAGGCCGGCGGACGACGCCGCGCTGTAAAGGGCCTTCTCCTCCCACCTCAGCCTATCGGTCAGTATGGCCAGGCTAACGGCCAACCGCGACTACTCGCCCCAGTCCTCCTTTACTTCCTCGGCCGGCTTCAGCTCGACGCGGCCGGCCTTGGCGTCTATCGACACGACCTCGTACTCGGTGCCGCAGTCGGGACAGGAGACTATCTCGCCCGGCAGGGCGTCGTCCGGGACGGATATCGTCCCCCCACACTCACTACACTGAACTTTTATCGGCATTCACACACCCCCCATTATCTCGCGCGCCCGCTCCTCCAGGAGCGACTGGGATTTTTTAAGCTCTTCCATAACCACGTCCCTCCAGGCTAGCACGTGGCGCAGCTTGGCCTCCAGGTCGGCCGCCATCGCGTCGAACCCCTCGCCGCTCATGCCCACGTGTCCCCTCCTCCTGACCGCCTCCGCCGGGTCCATTATGGACGCAAGCTCCCCCTCGGGCAGCTCTATGGGGAACCCCTCGGCCGCCGCGGCCTCCTCTATGACGCCCTTCATTGAGGGCCCCCAGGCGACGCCCATCTCGAGCGCGCGCCTCACCGCCCTCCCGACTATCCTGTGGGCGGCCCTGAATGGTATCCCGAACCTGAGCGACAGGTACTCGGCGAGGTCGCTGCCCGTGACCATCCCCAGGGCGGCGTCCCTCGCCATCCTGTCCGGGTTGGCCCTGAGGCCCTCGACCGCCCCGGAGAGCACGTTTAGCGTGGAGAGGACGTCCTTCGAAGCCCTCCACAGGTAGGGCGTCGCGTCCTGCAGGTCCAGGTTATATGAGTAGGGAAGCGACTTAAGTATGGAGGCGACGGCCACGAGGGACGCGAGCGGCGAGGCCGCCTTAGCCCTGGCGAGCTCAGCCACCACCGGGTTCTTCTTGTGGGGCATTATGCTGCTCGTGGCCGAGTACTCGTCCGGGAGCTCCACGTAGGAGAACTCCTGGGAGGACCAGAGGACGAGGTGCTCTGAAAGCCGGGAGAGCTCCACGGACATGGAGAGGAGGGAGGCCAGAACCTCTATCATGTAGTCGCGCGAGGAGACGGCGTCGACCGCGTTGCGCATCACGTCCTTGAACCCCAGCAGGGACGCCAGGAGGCGGCGGTTCAGCCTGACGGTGGAGCCCGACATTGCGGCCGCGCCGAGGGGTGACACGTTCACCCTGTTGTAGGCCTGGATCAGCCTGTGGAGGTCCCTCAGAAGCTCCTCCGCGTGGGCCATGAGCACGTAGCCCAGGGTCACGGGCTGGGCGGGCTGCAGGTGCGTGAAGCCGGGCATCACCAGGTCCCTGAACTCCCTGGACTTCCCGACGAGGGCCAGGCCCAGCCTCGCCCCAGAGCCCACGATGTCTATCAGGTAGTCCCTCAGGCGCATGCGTATGGCGGCCGCCACCTGGTCGTTCCTGCTTTTGCCCAGGTTCACGTTCCCGCCGGCCTGGCCAGCCGACTCCAGGACCTTGGCCTCGACCGCCATGTGGGCGTCCTCCATCCTCGGCATCCTGGAGAGGACGTCGGGCGTCAGCCCCTGGAGGGCCCTCAGGATGGCGGCCGCGTCCTCCCTCCCCACGTATCCGGCGTGGTGCAGGGCTATCACGTGGGCCATGTTTATCCTGACTATCGCGTCGAATATCTCGACGTCGTCCGAGTAGCTGCTTATGTAGCTGACCACGTCGCCGAGGACGGACGGGCCCAGCCTGCCCTCCCTGTAGATGTCCGAGGCCATCCCCTACTGGTTCACCCTGGACCTCACGTAGTTGGCGGTGATTGTCTGCATGCCCCACAGCTCTATGAATCCGACGGCGAGCTGCTGGTTGAACTTGGACTCCTTCGCGTAGGTCGACAGCTCCAGCCTGTAGAGGGAGTTGGGGGACCTCCTCCCGACGACCGACAGGCTGCCCTTGTACAGCTTGATCCTGACGTCGCCGCTCACCACCGACTGGGTGGACTCTATGAAGGCGTCTATGTGGCGCCTGAGGGGCTCCATCCAGAGCCCGTTGTAGACGAGCCTCGACCACAGGTCCTCTAGGGGCGCCTTGGCGGCCAGCTCGTGGACGGTGAGCGTGAGCTTCTCCAGGTCCCTGTGCGCCTCCAGGATCGTCAGGGCCGCCGGGACCTCGTAGACCTCCCTGGACTTTATCCCCACTAGCCTGTCCTCGATGTGGTCGACGAGGCCCACGCCGTTCCTCCCCGCCAGCTCGTTCAGCCTCTGTATCAGCTCGACGGGCGGGAGGCGCTCGCCGTCGATCGCCACGGGCACGCCGCGCTCGAACGTGAGCGTGACGTATTGCGGGACGTCGGGCGCCCTCTCGGGCGGGGTGACCCATTCGTACACGTCCTCCTCCGGCCCCGAGAACGGGTCCTCGAGGGGGCCGCTCTCTATGGAGCGGCCCCAGAGGTTCTGATCTATGCTGTACTTGCTCCTCTTCTCAGATATCGGGAGCCCCCTGCTCCTCGCGTACTCCAGCTCCACGTCCCTCGTCAGGCCCCAGTCCCTGACGGGCGCCAGGACCTTCAGGTCAGGGTCGAGCGCCCTCACGGTCACGTCGAACCTGACCTGGTCGTTCCCCTTGCCGGTCGATCCGTGGGCCACCGCGTCCGCGCCCACCCTGTGGGCCACCTCGACTAGCTTCTCGGCTATGAGGGGCCTGCCCAGCGCGGTGCTCAGCGGGTACTTGCCCTCGTAGAACCCGTTCGCCTTTATCGCCGGGTAGACGAAGCGCTCCACGAACTCGGCCTTAGCGTCCACGAAGAAATGCTGCTTGGCGCCTATCTTGTACGCCCTCTCCTCTATCTCGCGGAAGTCGTCGCGCTGCCCGAGGTCCAGGGTGAGGGTGTAGACCTCGGCTCCGTACTTCTCGGCTATCCACCTTATCATCACGGACGTGTCCAGCCCGCCCGAGTAGGCGAGCACGACCTTCCCTATTCCAGAGGCCAACGCGGGGGTCGGCGCGACAGCCTTTAATTATTGTTTTTGGCCAAAAAATGTCCTAAATTGGTCAGAAGGACCCAATATGGAAAGGGCGGCATGAGCGTCGCGGACGCCGTTCGCCTGGCGCTCGAGCCGAACCTTCCGGCCAAGCTGGCCCTGCTCAGGGGCTACGCGAACCTGTCCGCCCTGGCGCGCTCCCTCATGCCGGAGGTGGAGCGCCTGCACGGCCCCGGTGCGAGCCTCGACGCGGTGGTCGTCGCGCTCAGGAGGATCCGCAACAGGGGAGGAACTGCTGGGTTCCCGGACGAGGTCAGGGACGTGCTAGCCAGGAGCACAGTCTCGGTCAAGACCGACATATCCAGGATATCGATAGCCAGGAGCAGGGCGTCCGTGAGGGTGATAATCGAGGTCCTGAGGCGCTCCCACGAGCACCTGGTGCACCTGACGGAGGGGACGGAGTCCGTGACGATAGCCGTGGACTCCGAGGGAACGGACGTGCTGAACGCGGTCGCCGGCGCGGCCGAGGTCCTCGAGCGCAAGGACGGGCTGGCCGCCATAATAATATCGAGCCCTGCCGAGATCAAGAGGACGCCGGGCTGCCTAATACCGATATTCGTCAGGCTCTACGAGGAGGGCATAAACGTGGAGGACATGACCAGCAGCCACACGGACACCATAATATTGGTGGACTCGCGCGACGCCGCAAGGGCTTTCTCCGCGATCGACGACCTGATAAAGTCCTTCAGAGGGGTCGCGGGAGGACGGCGTAGATCAAGAGCCTCCCCGGCGCCCCGGCCCTGAGCTCCTCCACGATCTCCCTGGGCACGTCGCGGGCGGCCGCCGTGGACCTGACGGCTATCGTCCTGGGGCTGGCGAAGGAGCTCCTCCTTATGACGGCCGACCTGGGATCCGAGAGCTCGAGTGCCGCCGACCCCCACGCCTCGAAGGAGAACGCGCGGGCGCCCACGACGAGCTCGAAGCGCAGCCTGCCCCCGGACCTTATGTGGCGCTTCAGCCCCTCGTCGAGGTCGGCCGCGCCCTTGTCGGCCATTACACCTATTATGCAGTCGCCCCTAGGGGTCAGGTAGTCCTCCTTAGTGACCTCCATCGTCCCGCGGTGGGTCGCCCTGACGCTTGGATGGCCCACGAACCTTATCTCGTCCATTCGGACGATATCCATCCTCTCCTATGAGGGGCACGAACACGCACCCCATTAACTCTTCCTCGACGTAGGAGCCGCCGACCTTCCTAACCCTCGTCAGGACCTGGTAATCGGGGGGCCCGATCGGGGCCAGGAGGATCCCGCCCTCCTTGAGCTGGGCAAGAGGATACTTGGGCACGCGCGGCGCCGACGCCGTTATCACAACCCTGTCGTAGAGGGGCCCCTCGTGCCTCGGGGGATATCCCAGGGACCCGTCGCCCAGCACGACCTCCACGCGGTCCGCGTAGCCCGCCCTCCTCAGGTTCGAGCGGGCGAACTCGACCAGCTCCGGTATGCGCTCGACGCTCAGCACCCTGCCCCTCGGTCCAACTAGCTCGGCGAGCAGGGCGGCGTTGTAGCCGCTCCCCGTCCCGACCTCGAGCACGCTCTGCCCCTCCTCGACGAGGAGCTCCTCCAGCATTATGGCCACCATGTGGGGGGCCGATATCGTCTGTTCCGTGTCCCCGAGCGGGAGGGGCACGTCCTCGTAGGCCCTGTCCTCCGTCCCGGGCCAGACGAAGAGCTCGCGAGGGACCTTCAACATCGCCTCCTCGACCCTGCGCGACCTGATTATCCCCTGGCGCTTCAGGGACTCCACGAGGGAGCGCAGCCCTTCCCGGGGCCTCATCCGAACCATTTGTCCAGGCTCTCCGTGCGGGCGTACTCGCTCGACCTGAGCCTCCTCAGGGCGTTTAACACCCTCTCCTCCGAGAAGTCGTGCTCGCGGCAGAGGAAGTCCACTATGCGCTCCTCGTCGGGCTCCCTCCACTCGAGCTTCCCGGGATCCGCCACCTCGGGCTGCAGGAATATCCTCCTTATGGATTCGTAATCTATCGCCCTGAGCTCCTCCCTCAGCTCGGGTATGTTCTCCAGCCTCCCGTACCTCTTTATGTAGTTGTACGCCTTGGCGGGGCCCACCCCCTTCACCCCCTCGGGGTCGAAGTCAGTCCCGATCAGTATCGCTATGTCGACCAGCTGCTCCCTCGTTATGCCCAGGTCGCCGAGTATCTCGTTCAGCTCCAGGACCTCCGGCGAGACCTCCACGTACACGTCCTTCCTGGGCAGCTTGCGCCTCCCGGATATCGTCAGGTTCCTCACGAGGATAGGCGAGCCGAAGAGGAGCGAGTCGTAGTCCTGGGATACCGAGGCCCACACGTACCCGCGGGCCGCCATGTAGGCGGCCTCGGCCTCGCCCTCGCTGGGGGCCCTGACCCAGGGCACGCCGAGCGCGTCGAGGAGCTGCTCCGCGTCCTTGACCATGTAGTCCTTAAGCCTCGCGCTGAGGGCTGCGTAAGTCCTCGCGGATTCCAGGTCGCCCTGCCTCAGGGCCTCCTCGTACTTCGCCCTGGCGGCCTCCCTCTGCCTGATGCGGTTCTCTATCTCCTGGGACTTGAGCTCCGGCGGCTTGCCGTCGAAGACGTAGACCGGCTTTATCCCCTTCTCCAGGAGGTTGAGCGTCCTGTAGTAGAGCCCGCTCAGGTGGCTGGTCACCCTGCCCTTCGAGTCCGTCAGAGGCTCCCCCGCCTCACCCCTTATTACGGCGAGGAACTGATACAGCGCGTTGTACGCGTCTATCGCCACGGCCTTCCCGTGCAGCTCCTCGAGCTTCACCTCCCTCCTCCTGCGTATGAGGGGCCCCAGGTCTACTCCCAAGCCGGTTCAGAGCGGCCTAACCCAATATTTATTCATTTTTTAAGGATGCCTAGGGCCGTTCCTCGCCCTGCTCCGGGGCCTCGGGCTCCGCCCCCTCCTCCGCCTGGGCCGCCTCCTCGGGCCTCTCCAGGAGCTCCACCCTCCTCTGGTCCCTCGAGACCTGGACGACCGCTATGAAACCCGCGGACTCCATCTTGAGGAGGACGTCGTCGAGCTCGCGCCTCGTCAGGTCCGGGATCCTTCTCCTCAGGGCGCTGTACAGCTCGTTGGCGTCCATGACCTTGGCCCCCCTGAGCAGGTCGTACACCTGCCAGTAGATGCTCCTCATCGCCCTCATAGGTAGGGTTGCCTCCTCTCGCTATAAATTCTGCTGCTGAGCATCTGCTCGACCCTCGAGAAGTACTCCAGCATCTCCTTCGTCACGGAGGGGCGCACGGACTGCTGCGCGCGCTCGAAGTCGGCGCGCCTCACAGACTGCCTGCCCTCGGACATCGCCAACAGGGCGGCCTCGCGGACGAGCGCCTTCAGGTCCGCGCCGGTGTAGCCCTCAGTCCTCCTCGCCATGTCCCCCAGGTCCACGTCCCCCTCCAGGGGCACCTTCCTGGTCAGTATCCTGAGTATCTCCTCCCTCTCGGTGGCGCTGGGGGGCGGCACGTACATCAGGAGGTCGAACCTTCCTGGCCTCAGGAGCGCGAAGTCCAGCAGGTCGGGCCTGTTGGTCGTCCCTATTACGTAGACGCCGGAGAAGTCCTCGAGCCCGTCCATCTCCGTTATCAGCTGGCTGACTATCGTCTCGGAGGACCAGCTACCGGAGAAGTGCGACCTGGAGGGCGCCAGCGCGTCTATCTCGTCGAACACGAGGATGGTGGGGGAGGCGCTGATGGCCTTCCTGAATATGCCGCGTATTGCGCGCTCGCTCTCCCCCACCCACTTGCTCAGGAGCTCGGGCCCCCTGACCATTATCAGGTTCGCGCCGGACTCGTTGGCGAGCGCCTTCGCTATGAGCGTCTTGCCGCAGCCGGGGGGCCCGTAGAGCAGGACGCCCCTCGGCGGATCTATACCGAGGCGCCTGAACGACTCGGGATCCTTTATCGCCTTTATTATGCTGTTGTGGAGCTTCGCCTTGACCTGAGGTATCCCCCCGACGTCGTCGAACGATATGGAGGACCTCTCCGCGTAGAACTCGCGGAGGGCGGAGGGCCCGACGACCTTCATGGCGTTGAGGAAGTCGGCCTGCGTCACCTTTATCCTCTCGAGGACGGAGGAGGGGATCTCGCCCATCTCCAGGTAGTCCTTCGGAAGGGTCCTCCTGAGGGCGTTCATGGCCGCCTCCCTGCAGAGGGCCTTCAGGTCCGCGCCGGTGTAGCCGTGGGTCAGCCTGCTTATCTCGACCAGGTCGACGTCCTTCGCCAGCGGCATCCCCCTCGTGTGTATCTGGAGTATCTCCAGCCTGCCCTGCTGGTTTGGAACCCCTATCTCTATCTCCCTGTCGAACCTCCCCGGCCTCCTGAGGGCGGGGTCTATGTCGTCTATGCGGTTCGTGGCCCCTATCACTATCACGTTGCTCATGGGCTCCATGCCGTCCATCAGCGCCAGGAGCTGCGCCACCACCCTCTTCTCGACCTCGCCGGTCACCTCCTCCCTCTTCGGCGCTATCGCGTCTATCTCGTCTATGAATATGATCGATGGGGCCTTCTCCTTCGCTTCCCTGAATATCTCCCTGAGCCTGGCCTCCGACTCCCCGTAGAACTTGCTCATTATCTCCGGCCCTGATATCACGAAGAACCTCGCGCCGGACTCGTTGGCGAGCGCCTTCGCTATGAGCGTCTTGCCGCAGCCGGGGGGCCCGTAGAGCAGGACGCCCCTCGGCGGATCTATACCGAGGCGCCTGAAGAACTCCGGATGGCGGAGGGGGAGCTCCACCATCTCCCTGAGCTTCGTGAGCTGGTCCTTGAGCCCGCCGACGTCGTCGTACGTGACGCGCTCTCCCTCCGAGGCGGGGAGGGACTTCTCGAACACTATCTCAGTGGACTCGTCCACCACGGCTATGGTCGCGGGCTTGAGGGACACGACCTTGAAGCGCACGGGGTTTCCGAGGAGGACGACGGATATCACGTTGTCCTGGTGGAGCGGTATCCCTAGCAGGCGGTTCTTGAGGAAGGACAGGAAGTCCTCGTCCACCTTGAGCTCCTCGCCCACGGAGGAGAGCACGACCCTCTCGGCCCTCCTGCGCCTGACCTTGCGGACCTCCACGTAGTCGTTGAGGGAGACGCCGGCGTTCCTCCTCGTTATCCCGTCTATCCTTATTGAGTCAGGGGGGGTCTCCTCCGAGGGCCAGGCCTGGGCAGCGGTTGAGGACCTGCCCCTTATCTCGAGTATGTCCCCGGACTTCAGGCCCAGCTCCTCGAATACCTTGGGGTTGAGCCTGGCCCTCGACTTCCCCACGTCCTTCGGCATCGCCTCCCTCGCTATGAGCCTCAGCCATTCCTTGCTCAAAACGTGCGAACGACCTCGGACGCTCTATTTTAGCTCTGCCCTCATCCCATCAGGAGCCCGAGATGAGGCTGACCCCTATGACGTCTATCTGGCTGACGCCCTCTATCGACGTCAGGACCTGCTCCACGTCGTAGGTCCCGCCCTCCCTCTCCTCCATCACCAGGTCGACTATGAGCGCGCTCAGGCCGAAGGCTATCGGCTCCTCCGCCGCCCTGATCACGTCGGCCACGCCCCTGAGCCCCTCGGATATGCGCCCCAGGAGCTCCTTCAGGTTAACCGAGGTGTCGGTGGGGAGCACGCGAACCCTGACCAGGACCTTGGGCAAGCGAACACCCCCTCACGGGCCCTCGAACCCGCAGTTCGGGCACTTGTACTTCACGACGCCCTTTCTGCACTTGCTGCAGCGCCATATCAGGACCTGGCCGCACTGAGGACAGTAAAAGCTGACCGCGTCGTCGCCCGGCAGTATCGGCTTATGGCAAGAGGTGCACCTGGGCGGCCTGTACGTGGCCTTCACGCTCTCTATCAGCTCGCTCAACCCTGCGCCTCCCGGCAGGGGGAGGGGCATTCTATAAATGCGTTTCCCGGCCGATCCCGAGCGCGTCGCGGATGCGCCCTATCGCCATGGAGGCGATCGCCCTGGCGCCCAGCGAGGCCAGCGCCCAGGAGCCCAGCGCGTCGAAGTCCGCGCGGGGGCTCCGGAGCACGCCCGCGTCGCGCATCGCGACGAGGGCCCTCCAGGCGTCCGCCTCCCCCATGCGCTCGTAGGCCGAGCGCAGGAGCAGCTGGAGGGACTCCTCCTTCCCGTGCGCCTTCCTCCAGGACCTCGAGTACGATCTGTGGGCCTCCTCGAGGCCTATCTCGCCCGATAGGTACTGGGATATGTGGCGCGCCGCCATCAGGGATGATTCGAACCCCCAGACATCCCCTCCCCCCGTGAGCGGCTTCGTGGCCCCAGCGGCGTCGCCGACCGGGAACGCGCCCCCGGATCCGGGCCCCGCGAACCCCCCGACGACTATGGGCGAGCGCACTATCCTGTAGGGCGCGCAGCCGCCCTCGCGGGCCAGCGAGCCCAGGAGGGCCTCGACGCGGGAGGGCGAGGAGCCGGCGCCCCCCAGGAGCACGTCGCCGCCCTCGAGGTCGACGCGCCACGCGAAGTACTCGCGGGTCACGGACTTGTCTATGAGCACGCGCACGCTCCCATCCCTTGACCCGCCGCGGCACGTGTACTGAACCGCGTGCAGGACGCGCCCGCGCCTGGGGTAGGCGGAGGCCCCCCGCGCGTCGACCACGGCCCTCGCGGCGATGGTACCTCCCCTGGCCAGCACCTCCGTCCCCCTGACGGAGACCGCCCTCTCGCCCAGGGCGACCTCTGCGCCGTTGGAGGAGGCGGCCTCGAAGAGGCACCTCTCTAGGGCCCTGCGGTCGATCGCCACGACGTCGAGGCCGCCCATGTCGACCTCCAAGGACCTCATCCCCCTCACCTCCACGACGCCGCGGGCAATGCGGCTCCACGTGACGTCGCGCCCGCACGCGCCGCGGAGGGCGTCCGCGCCCCTGCGGGATACTATGCCGGCGCACTTTACGGGGTAGCCTATCTCCAGGTCCTCCTCCAGGAGGCGCACGGAGTAGCCGGCGCGGGCCAGCTCCGAGGCCGCGGCGAGGCCCGCGGGCCCTCCGCCGGCCACCACGACGTCCGGGGCCACGGGTATCAATGGGCCGCGCAAAAATGCGTTTGGCTTGTCGGGCCTAGGCTTTTAAGAAGGGGCCGCTGCGAAGCGGCCGTTGGAGGAGTACTCATATAGGTATAAACAGGTGATAATCGTCCGCACCGACATACGCATGGGCAAGGGGAAGCTTGCCGCCCAGGTGGCCCACGCCGCCGTCTCATCGCTTAAGGAGGCCGAGAGGTCCAGGCCCGAGTGGGCCCAGGCATGGCTCTCGGAGGGCCAGCCGAAGATAGTGACGAAGGTGGGCGGGCTGGAGGAGCTGCTTCGCCGCTACAGGGCGGCGCTGGATGCGGGGCTCCCGGCCGCCCTCATAGTGGACAGGGGGCTGACGCAGCTCGAGCCAGGCACGACGACCTGCGCGGGCATAGGGCCGGCCCCGGTGGAGATCATCGACAGGATAACCGGGGACCTCAAGCTGCTCTAGGGCCAACGGATTTTACCCGCGCCCGGGATCCGGGGGCGTGCGCCCCGATGTCCCGAAGCTGGACGCCCAGCTCGGCATGCTGGCGTATTCGACCGACTTCGGGGGGATCGGCGGGCGCGTGAAGGAGAGGTTAAGCGACTTCGTGGTGTCCGAGGTGCTCTCCTCGAGGCCCCCCGCGGGCGACCTGCCGACCTACGTGGTCCAGAAGGCCAACAGGAACACGATCGACGTGGCGGAGGAGCTGGAGAGGGCCATCAGGTGCAGGGTCAAGTTCTGGGGCCTCAAGGACAGGAGGTCCATCTCGACGCAGTTCATGCAGTGCACGGTCCCCAGGTCGAGGCCAACGCAGGCCGCGAGCGGGCGCGGATGGTCGGCCAGGCTGGTCGGAATGTGGAGGGAGCTCAGCTCCGAGCACTTCGCCGGAAACGCGTTTTCGATAAGGATAAGGGGGTCTGGGATCCCTGCGGAGCGCCTGGCGGAGGCCGCCGAGGCGCTCCGCTCGGGCGCGATGGCCAACTTCTTCGGGTACCAGAGGTTCGGGGCCGCCAACCAGAACCACCTGTTGGGCAGGTGCATCGTCAGGAGGGATCGCGGCGAGTGCAGGGGGCTCGTCGAGGGCATGCCGAGGCGCGTGAGGAGGCTTGCGATCAGCGCCTATCAGTCCTACCTCTTCAACCTGTCCATCAGCCGCGTCCTGATGGAGGAGGGCGGGCTGCCGAGGCGCGCGGCCGTAGTGCACCGCGTCGTCCCTCGGCCCTTCCTGAGGGCGATGGAGGAGCCCATGGCGGCGCCCGCCCACCTGGATTCCACCGTCCCCTCCGCGCCCGTGCCCGGGTACTCGTACAGGAGCAGGGGCGACGCGTATTCCCGCGCCCTCGACGAGGTGATGCGCGAGGAGGGGGTCAGCCCCAGGGACTTCTACATGGACGACGCCCCCAACCTGAGCGCGGAGGGGGGATGGAGGCCCGCCGCCCTGCTGGGGGAGGCGCGCGCGGGCCGGGACGGCGAGCTGAAGCTGCTCCTGCAGCGCGGCAGCTACGCCACGGTGTTCCTGAGGGAGCTGATGAAGCCGGAGGACCCCGTCGGCTCGGGCCTGGCCAGGCGACGTCGCCAGCTCACGTCGGCGTACCCAAGGAGCCTGAGGGAGTCCAGGAGCCCCTCGGCGTATCCCGCCTCGGCCAGCGCCAGCTCCAGGTTCCCCTCGGAGAGGAACCTCTCGGCGTCCATGAGGTAGCTCTCGACGTTCTCGAGGAGCGCGCTGAACCTTGGGGATTCCCCCAGCGCCCTCCTGAACCTGGGGAGGGCGGCCCGGGACTTCTCGATTGCGGTCTCCGCCATCCTGGCCGCGAGCGGCCTGGGAACCTTCCCCATGTCCTCCCTCAGGTCCGCGGGAACCCCCATCAGGGCCTCCATGGACTCCGACTCGGTGAAGTGCAGGCGGCCCGGGACTATTATCACGTGCGGGTGGTCGCCGAAGTCCTCTTCGAGTGCCTCCCCCAGCCTCAGGACCCTCACGGACTCCGAGGCCGAGAACAGCCTGGACGCGACTATCAGGACGCGGTCAGGCCCGAACGTCCCCAGGCGCCAGGAGGCCTCGGCCTCCTGCAGCGCGCGGAGCGCCTGGGGCACGTCGATCCCCTCCCCTGTCCTCCCGTCGTGCTGAAGGAGCAGGAGTGAGTGCATTCCTCCCCTGAGGGCGGCCGTCACGCCGAAGTAGGGCCTGTAGGCGGCCTGCGGGGGGCCGGCGACCAGCGTCCCCACGAACCCCAGCTTGTAGACGTGCAGCCCGACCCTCGCGAGCGCCGCGTTGACTATGCTGGAGGAGTGCCAGACCCTCACCTCCACCCCCGACCTGAGGGCCTCCTGCCTCAGCGCGTCGTGGGTGGTAGCCACGAACACGTCGCCTGGGATCACCAGGCCCACGCACCTGGAGGACGCCGCCCTCACGATCCCGGAAACGTCCTCCAGGACGTCGCGGGTGGCCTCCCTCACCTCAGCGCCCAGGAGGGACCTGAGGTCCTCCAGGGCCCTCCCCACGTCTATGGGGCTCGTGTAGGAGTCGAGGAGCACGACGTCGCAGCGCCTTAGGTCCTCCAGCGCTCCCAGGGGGATCCCCCGCACCCCGTGCACGCCCATGCCGACCAGCAGCAGCACGCGGGCCTCAGGGGCGGGCCGGTTAAAATAGATCCTCGGACGCGGCGAGCCCGGGCTATAGCTTAAATATGGCCCCTGGGCGGGCTCCCCTGGGCCCGTAGCTCAGCCAGGTAGAGCGACCGGCTCTTAACCGGTCGGTCGCGGGTTCGAATCCCGTCGGGCCCGCCACCGCGCAGGATCAGGCCCGCGTCCATCGGCTTTCGTCGTATTGGAGTTGCGCGCCGAACGATAAGCGTAAAAGAGGGGGCTGAGGAGCGCCATCGATGAGCGAGAAGACCGAGAAGTACTACGAGATGGCCATCTCGCTGAGCAAGTTCTACGGCGGCAAGATACAGGTCGTGCCCAAGGTCCCCGTGAGGTCGCTGGACGACTTCTCCATATGGTACACGCCGGGCGTCGCCGGCGTCTCGAACGCCATAGCCAAGGACCCGGACAAGAGCTTCGAGCTGACGAGCAGGTGGAACACGATAGCGATAGTCACGAACGGCACGAGGGTCCTGGGGCTGGGCAACATAGGGCCAGAGGCCGCCCTCCCAGTCATGGAAGGAAAGGCGCTGATATTCAAGTACCTAGGAGGAGTTGACGCGTTCCCGCTCGTCGTCAGGGCCAGGACCAAGGAGGAGCTGGCGGACGTCGTCGAGCGCGTGTCGCCGGCCTTCGGCGGGATAAACCTGGAGGACATAGCCCAGCCCGACTGCTTCTACCTCCTGGACAGGCTGCGCGAGAGCCTCGACATACCGGTGTGGCACGACGACCAGCTGGGGACGGCGGCGGCGACGTTGGCCGGGCTGATAAACGCGCTCAAGGTGGTAGGCAAGAAGCTGAGCGAGGTCAAGATAGTGATGCTCGGCGCCGGGGCCGCCAACATCGCGGGCGCGAGGCTCCTGATCGCGGCGGGCGCGGACCCCAAGAAGATAATACTGATAGACAGCAAGGGCACGCTTCACCCGGAGAGGGAGGACATGGACAAGCTGCAGCTCACGCACCCGTGGAAGTACGAGCTAGCCCTCAGGACGAACGGCGAGAGGGTCAGGGGAGGGCTGGACGAGGCAATATCCGGGGCGGACGTGCTGATAGCGGCCTCCACGCCCGGCCCGGGAGTCGTCAAGAAGGAGCACGTCAGGAAGATGGCGGACAACGCGATAGTCTTCGCGGAGGCCAACCCGGTGCCGGAGATCTGGCCGTGGGAGGCGAAGGAGGCCGGGGCCAGGATAGTGGCAACCGGCAGGAGCGACTTCCCCAACCAGATAAACAACAGCCTCGTGTTCCCGGCCGTGTTCAGGGGCTCGCTCGACGTCAGGGCCAAGAAGATACTCGACGAGATGGTCATAGCGGCGGCCCTCGAGCTGGCCAGGTTCGCCGAGGAGCGCGGGATATCCGAGGACTACATAATACCGACGATGGAGGAGTGGGAGGTTTACCCGAGGGTTGCGACCGTGGTGGGCCTCAAGGCGATAGAGATGGGCCTCGCCAGGATAAAGCTGTCGAGGGACGAGATATACGAGCGCGCCTACCGCATGATAAAGCTGTCGAGGGACACCCTCGAGGCCCTGGTGAGGAGCAACCTAATTAACCCTATACCCGTTGGGTGATGCGAGTTGGCCAGCGGAGTGGTCATCAGGGCTGCCAAGGAGGGCGACCTGGACAGGCTGATCGACCTGGTGTCGAGGCTCAAGCGCCTGAACGGCGAGTTCGATCCGCTGCTCACGCCAGTCGACGACCTGGAGGAGGAGGTCAAGAAGTACCTCCAGAACACGATGAAGGACCCCAACTACGTGGTGCTGGTCCTGGAGGCGGGCGGCAAGGTGGAAGGGGTCCTCGTGGCAAGGCTCGTGGACAGGTGCTTCTACAAGCCGCGCCTCGTTGGGCAGATATCGGACGTCTACCTGATGCCCGAGTACAGGAGGCGCGGCCTGGGGCTGAGGCTGATAGAGGAGGCGGAGAAGGTCCTCCGCTCGAAGGGCGCGGAGATGATATTCGCCGAGTTCCCCTCGAAGAACATGATTGCCGAGGGCTTCTACCGCAGGCTCGGGTTCAGGGAGATAACGTCGGTCTTCGCGAAGGAGGTTTAATCTAAACAACGTTTTAAAATTTTTGTAAATAAGAATTATAATATTTCACTTCTTTATCTTTACTTCCTGGACCTCGGTTATCTTCTCGACGATGCCGGCGGCTATTGTCCTGCCCGAGTCCCTCAGAGCGAACCTGCCGAGCTGGGGTATCACGTTGTACTCCTCTATGCTCAGCGGCTTCAGGGGCCTGATCTTCACTATGGCGGCGTCTCCGGTCTTGAGGCTCTTCGGGTTCTCCTCGGTGACCTGACCGGTGCGCGGGTCGAGCTTCTTGACGAGCTCGACTATCTGCGCCGGGACCTGGGCCGTGTGGGCGTGGAGCACCGGCGTGTATCCGGCCGCTATTGCGGTCGGATGGTAGACCACTATTATGCGCGCCAGGAACTCCTTCGCCACAGTCGGCGGGTTGTCCGGATGCCCGACCACGTATCCGCGCTTGACGTCCTCCTTCGAGACGCCCCTTATGTTGAACCCTATGTTGTCGCCGGGTATCGCCTCCTGTATGGGCGTGTGGTGGGTCTCTATGGACTTGACCTCCCCGACCACCCCGGAGGGCATCACGACGACGGTGTCGCCCACCTTGAGGACGCCGGTCTCCACCCTTCCCACCGGCACCGTGCCCACGCCGGTTATCGAGTACACGTCCTGGACGGGTATCCTGAGCGGCTTGTCTATGGGCTTCGGGGGCTCCTCGAAGTCGTCGAGCGCCTCCACCAGCGTCTTCCCCTTGTACCAGGGCATGTTCGGCGACGGCTGGACGAGGTTGTCGCCCTTCCAGCCGGAGACCGGGATGAACTGGATCTTATCGACCTTGTACCCCACGAGCCTTAGGAGCTTCGAGACGTTCTCCTTCACCTCCTCGTAGCGCTTCTGGTCGTAGGGCGGCGTGGTGGCGTCCATCTTGTTTATCGCGACCACCAGCTGGTTTACCCCGAGGGTCTTGAGGAGGAACGCGTGCTCCCTCGCCTGGCCCTCGTCCGAAAGCGCCACCTCGGCCTCGCCCGGCTTGGCGGACACGACGAGTATCGCGGCGTCGGCCTGGCTGGCGCCGGTTATCATGTTCTTCACGAAGTCCCTGTGGCCCGGCGCGTCTATCAGGGTCCAGTAGTACTTCTTGGTCTCGAAGTCCTGGAACGCCAGGTCTATCGTGATCCCCCTCTCCCTCTCCTCCTTCAGCCTGTCGAGGACCCAGGCGAACTTGAAGGTGTCGCCCGCGCCCAGCTTCTCAGAGAGCTTCGCGTACTCCTCTATGGTCCTCTCGTCGACCTTGCCCAGCAGGTATAGCAGGTGGCCGGTCAGGGTGGACTTCCCGTGGTCCACGTGGCCCACTATCACCAGGTTAAGGTGCGGCTTAGACGGCTTCTGCCTCTCGGACATAGCGCTCTCCGCCGCTTTTCGCAACCCCCTCTATATTTAAGGATTTAGCCGCCGCCCCGCTAAGCCCTCGCTAAGCTTAAGAGAGGAGGGATGGGCCGCCGCCCCATGCAGTACAAGTGGGTCGTGCTCACGAACACGACGATAGCCATACTGATGGCCATGATGAACTCCACGCTCCTCGTGATAGCACTCCCGGCCGTGTTCCGCGGGATAGGGCTGAACCCCTTGTTGCCGAGCTCCTTCGCCTACCTGCTCTGGCTCCTCATGGGCTACAGCGTGGTGGCCGCCTCCCTCGTGATAACGTTCGGCAGGCTCTCCGACATGTACGGGAGGGCCAGGATGTACAGGCTCGGGTTCGCGATATTCACAGCGGGATCCGTCCTCCTGTCCCTGACCCCGGGCTCGGGGACGACGGCCGCCTCGCTGATGATAGCCTTCAGGGCTATACAGGCCGTGGGCGCCGCCATGATAATGGCGAACGGGACCGCGCTCATAGCCGACGCCTTCCCGATAAACGAGAGGGGGAAGGCGCTCGGAATAAACCAGGTGGCTGGCATAGTGGGGTCGCTCGTGGGCCTCCTGGCGGGCGGCGTCCTCGCCGTGTACTATTGGAGGCTCGTCTTCCTTATCAGCGTCCCCTTCGGCGTCCTGGGGACGGCCTGGGCCTACGCGAGGCTGAGGGACGTCGTGAAGCCCGAGGCCGGCCATAGGGTTGACGTGGCCGGCAACGTCCTATCCGCGGGAGGCCTCGTCCTGGTGCTCATGGGCCTCACGTACGCCCTGATGCCCTACGGCGGCTCCGAGATGGGCTGGGGAAACCCCATGGTGATCGCCATGATGGCCTCCGGCGCGGCCATGCTCGTCGCCTTCCCGTTCGTCGAGATGCGCGTGAAGGACCCGATGATGGACATGGGCCTCTTCCGCATAAGGATGTTCTCCGCCGGCGTGTTCTCCGCGTTCCTGGCGTCCCTCGCCTACGGCGGCCTCATGTTGGTCCTGACGATCCTTCTCCAGGGTATCTGGCTCCCCCTCCACGGCATACCGTACGAGGAGACGCCCCTCTGGGCCGGCATCTACCTGATCCCCATGATGCTCGGGTTCGTCGTCATGGGGCCGCTGAGCGGCGCCCTCTCTGATAGATATGGGGCCAGGGGCCTGGCGACCCTCGGGATGGCGATATTCGCCGCGGCCTTCGTCTGGCTGAGCCTACTCCCCTACGACTTCGAGTACCCCGCGTTCGCAGCCGCGATATTCGTGGCGGGCCTCGGGAACGGCATGTTCACGTCGCCCAACACCGCTTCCATAGTCAGCTCAGTCCCCCCGAACCGCAGGGGGATAGCCTCGGGCATGAGGTCCGTCATGACGCTGATGGCCAGCACGGCGAGCATGGTGATCTACTTCGCTATGATACTCACCGCCATGTCGGCCAGCCTTCCGTCCGCCCTTTACTCGGCGCTGATATCTGCTGGCATGCCGGCGGAGGTTGCAAGGGAGGCCGCCTCCGTGCCGCCCGACGCGGCGGTCTTCGCGGCGTTCCTGGGCTACAACCCCATGAGGACGCTGCTCTACATGCTCCCGGGCGTCAACGCGACCGCCATAGCGATCTCAGATCCGAAGGGGTACGCGGAGGTGACCAGCACCTACTGGTTCCCCAGGGTGATAGCGCCGCCCTTCATGTCAGCGCTCCACGCCGCCTTCTACGCGTCGGCCGCCATGGCCGCCGCGGCGGCGGTCGCCTCGGCCCTCAGGGGAAGGGCCGAGTACCTCAGGCCCTCGGGACCCTGAGGGCCCTGGATGCGTAGATCCTGGCCCCCAGGACCGTGACCGCGTTCGTGAGTATTATCACCATAGTGGTTATCATGACTATCTCGTGCGACATGGGGACGCCGTAGGACAGGAGCGTGGTGGCCAGCACCGCGGGCGTCAGGCCCTGCGCCATCATGGAGAATATGAATGCCTTGTCCTCGCGGCTGTCCCGCGCGTTCGCGCTCCACGTGGCCACGAACCTCGAGGCGGCCAGCAACCCCATGACGAGCAGCGATATCAGGTATATCTGAGGGGAGAGGAAGGACCTGACCTCGAGGACCAGCCCGAGGAACACGTAGAAGAACGTCCTCAGGAAGAAGGCTATCTCGTCCTGGAAGTTCACTATGTATTGCCTGAGCTCGGCCGGCACGCTCAGGTATATCTGGAGGGGGTCCGAGACCAACCTGATGTTGGACATCGTGAACGCCATCGTGAGCACGGCCACCACGCCGCTCCCCCCGACCGCGTCCACCAACGTGTAAATGGCGAGGACGAAGCCTATCGTCGCTATGTACAGGTAGTCCGCGTCCTGAAGGACGCGCATCGCCTTGACCCAGAGGACGGCCGCTACGATCCCCGCCACCACGCCTATGGAGAGCTGCGAGAAGAACTCCGAGATCACGGAGTAGGCGGTAGAGAGCTCAAGGGGGACCGAGGCCAGGTAGCTGGAGAGCACCGCCGAGAATATTATGATGAGTATCGCGCTGTTCAGCGCGGACTCCAGCGATAGGCTCGCGTACACCTTCTTGGACGAGAGCTCCCTGGCGACGTATGGGACCACGGTCGTCGTGGTCTCGCCCCCCAGTATGCTGCCCAGCAGGAGCGACTGATAGAGCGGCCACCTGAGCAGCTCCAGGAACGCCAGAGTGAGCAGCGCTATGCTCAGGAGGACGTAGATCAGGGTCCTCGCCGCGGTCCTCGGCCCCTCCCTCACCATGGAGTTCAGGTCGAGCTCGAGCCCCACGTTGAACAATATCATCACGAGGGTGAACTGGCTGAAGTAAGGTATGGCGGCCCTCGCGAGCGAGCCCGGGAACAGCCCGGTTAAGGGGCCGAGGAGGACGCCCACGAGCACCAGGAAGAAGACCTCCGGTATCCCGGCCCTCTTGAGCAACATGTTCGCGAAGAACCCTATGAATATTATGGCGGCTATGGCGGCGAACGCCAGAAGAACCGGTATCACGTATCCCTTATATTTTCGGAAGATCTATAACTGTTCCGCCGTCGGAGTTCACCTGGAGGCCGCCGCGACGCGCTCGGTCTCTATCTTCGCCTTTATGGCGTAGCTGTTCGTGTCCCCGTTCGCCGCAGCTATTATCTCGTCCGCGAGGCACTCCTCTATGGTCTTTGGATGGGAGAAGGCCGCCTCCCTCGCCCCCAGGGCTATGTTGCGCAGCGCCAGGCTCACGCGCCTGGAGGGCGAGACGTCCACGCTCACGTGGTAGGTCACGCCTCCGTAGGTTATCCTGGTGACGTCCTCGTTGGGGGACGCGTTCTCTATCGCCCTCACGAGCACCTCTATGGGGTTCCTCCCCGTCTTCAGGTGTATTATCTCGAAGGCAGTCCTCACTATGTTTATGGCACGCTGCTTCTTGCCGCCCATCCTCCCTGTGTTCTTCCAGTCCTTCCTGCCGAAGTGCATCATCTGGTTCACGAGCCTCTCCACTATGTTGACCTCCAGCTTGCCGAACCTCCTGTGCTCGTGCCTGCCAAAGCTGTGGGGTATGTATACGGGCTTCAGGCTTATGGCCTTGACGAGGCCCGGGTCCTTGACCTGGACCTCCTCGAAGTCCCACTTCCCGAACAGGAGTATCTTCGGCTCCTCGCGCTTCTTGGACATCCCCATCACCTCCTGGGCTTCTCCTTCTTCCCTAGCAGGAGCATCTTGAGGGAGACGCCGTTCACCATCGAGACCTTGTACTTCACGCCCGGTATGTCGCCCATGGAGCGCCCCTCGGATCCCCCTATCCCCTCTATTATGACCTCGTCGTGCTCGTCTATGAAGTTCAGGCCGCCGTCCCCGGGGACGAAGGCCGTCACGACCTTCCCGTTCTTGACTAGCTGGACGCGGACGCACTTGCGTATGGCGGAGTTCGGCTGCCTCGACTCTATGCCGACCTTCTCCAGCACTATGCCGCGCGCCTGCGGGGCGCCCTCGAGCGGGTCGAACTTCTCGTCGAGCCTGAGCACGCGCCTCTTGTAGTTGCTGTCGGACCACCTGAAGCGCTTCCGCTTCATGCGGAGCTTCCTTGCCGCGAACTCGCCCAGCGGCGACTTCTTACCCACAGCGCACCGACCGTACGTCCGGGATAAAAGCGTTTGCGCGGCGCCCGCTAAGAGACCTGGACGCGGTCTATGTCGTGATACCTCTTGGCCAGCAGCCTGGCCCTCTCCACGTTCCTCCCCTGCTTCCCCACGACGCGGCCCTTCTCCTTGGGATCCGCGATCACTATCGCGACCTTCGAGTTCCCGCGCGTGACTATCTTCACGTCCAGGACGCCGGGCCCCAGCGAGTTCTTTATCATCGTGGCCGGGTCGTCCGAGTACTTGACGATCTCGATGTTCTTGTTCACCTTCCTCCTGAAGAAGTCCATGGCCTCCCTGGCTATCTTGTCCCTCGGTATCTCCGCGTTCTCGTCGACGACGAAGATCAGCCTGTCGAACTTGTCGTCTATGATGCAGTCCCTCGGCGTGACTCCCGTCAGCGTGGAGAAGAGCGACATGAGCCTGAGCTCGTTCTCGGTGAGCACTATTCCCTCCTTGCCCAATTTACCTCCTCCCCCTCGGGCGGACAACGGAAACGGCGCCGGAGCCCAGCTCCTCCAGGGACGCCAGGAACTTGTCGAGGTCCGCGTCTCCCAGCGAGGTCACCGCCAGCGCCTTCACCGGGTGCGGCCTCCCGACGGCCCTCCCCAGCTCGGCCGGCGACACCTCCGACAGCTTGACCAGGGCCGCCCTCGCGCCCCTGGCGGCCTCCTCGAGCGCCGAGTACTCGGAATCCCCGAGCCCGTTCGACGCCAGGATCAGCTTCGCGGAGGCCGCGTACCTGAGGGCCCCGCGGAGCCCGTACTCGGCGCTCCCGGTCCTCCTGACCACGTACATGAAGTCCGAGATGGTCCTCAGGTACTCCTTCACTTCCCCTCGCCCTCCTTCGCGGTCGGGGTCATATATAGGTCGACCATGCCCGTGCCCACGGGTATTATCCCCCCTACTATCACGTTCTCCGTCACGCCCCTCAGCTCGTCGACCTCGCCCTTGGCCGCTGCCTCCGCGAGCGTCGGCACCGTTATCTCGAAGGCGGCCCTGGCGAGCACGCTGGCCTTTGTGCCGGCCACGCCGTGGCGGCCGACCTGCTGCACTATGCCCTTGTGCGTCATCAGGTCGGCCACGAGCATTATGTGCCTGACGTCGACCTCGAGCCCCTGCTCCTCCAGCGTGTTCATCATCTCCTCGACCAGGGCCTGCCTAGCGGCCTCTATGCCGAGGACCATGGCTATCTCGTTTATGTTGTTCGTCCTCGTCCTGGTGGGATCGACGCCGGGTATCTGGAGGACCTTCCTCAGGTCGGATCCGGAGGTCACTATGACCCACTCCCCGTCCCTCTCCTCCAGGCTCACGCGGGTGATCCCCGCTATTCCCTTCACGCGGGTCCTCAGGACCTTGTCGCGGAGGCTGTAGAGCGAGGTTATGTCGAAGCTCTCGAGCGACACCGTGACGGTCGCGGACTCCTCGTCGTACGTCACCTCGCGCTTGCCCACGCTCAGGGCCCTCGCGACGTCCTCGACCGTGCACCCCCTGTCCTCCAGGAGCTCCCTGTCCAGGGTGACGACCACGGACCCCGTCGAGTAGTCTATCTCGACGCTTGAGGCCACGTCCGCGACCTTCGTGAACAGTATCTCGCGCGCGACCTCCAGGGCCTTCTCCCTGTCCTTCCTGTGCTCCTCGTCCAGGTACACCTCCATGACCGGGGTGCTCGGCTGCTTCCTGGCGTCCACCAGCTCTATGAGCCTCGGGAGGCCGAGCGTGACGTCCTTCTCCCTCACCCCGGCGAAGTGGAACGTCCTGAGGGTCATCTGCGTGCCCGGCTCCCCTATCGACTGCGCGGATACTATGCCGACGGCCTCGCCGGGCTCTATCCTGGCAGCCTCGAACATCTGGACCGCGCGGGAGCAGATCGCCTCCGCGGACCTGGCGCTCATCTCCTTCGACATGAGCAGGGACCTGAGCTTCTCGCGGAGGCGCGCGTTCAGCTTATCGGCGTACCTCTCGAGTATCGCCTCCTTCTCCTCGCGCGTGGCCCTTGGCTCCTTCGGGTCGTCCTCCATCATTACGGCGTCCGCCAGGCGCTCCAGGTTGACGGCCTCGCCGTGGTCGCTCTTCGCCGGGTCGACCCCGTCCTCGCCGTACAGGAACTGGATGATGTTGCCCTCCGGGTCCCTGACCGTGTAATCGTACTCGACCCTCAGGTGCTCCATGGCGTTCACGAGCCTGCGCTGCATGTAGCCGCTCTGCTGGGTCCTTACGGCCGTGTCCACGAGGCCCTCCCTCCCCGCCATCGAGTGGTAGAAGAACTCGATCGGGTTGAGCCCGTCCCTGAAGTTCGACTTGACGAACCCGTAGGCGTCTGGGCTCGGATCGCCCTCCTTGAAGTGCGGCAGCGGCCTGTGCCTGTACCCGCGCTTGATCCTCCTTCCCCTGACAGCCTGCTGGCCAAGGAGCGCCATCATCTGCCCCAGGTTGAGGGAGCTGCCGCGCGCGCCGGTCCTGCTCATTATGACCCCCGGGTTGTCGTCCGGGAGGACGCGCTCCAGGAGCTCGCCGGCGCGGTCCCTTGCCTCGCCGAGCGCGTCCATTATCCTGTGCTCCAGCACGTCCTCGAGCCTCAGCCCCTTGACGGGCGTCATGCGGCCGTTCACGTAGTCGTCCACGTACTGCTCTATCCTGCGGTAGGCCTCCTCGAGCGTCTCCCTTATCTGCGACCTGACGTCCTCGGGTATCTCGAGGTCGTCGTAGCCGTAGCTGAAACCCCTCTCGGTTATGTAGGACTTGAGGACCTTGAGTATCGAGTTGAGGAACCTCCTGGCCTCCTCGTTGCCGTAGTCCTTCACTATCCTGTGGAGCAGGCTGTCCGGCTCCTCCGCGCCTATCGAAGCCTTGTCTATGACCCCGGAGACGAGCTGCCCGTCCCTCACGACCACGTCGCGCCTCCTCCTCACGCTCTTCGCCCACCTGGAGGTCAGGACGTAGTTGAACCCGCGCGGCAGGAACAGCGAGAACAGCTGCTTGCCGGTGTACATCGGGACCGGCCCCTTGACGGCGGGCTCGGGCAGGGGCCCCACGTAGCCGCCCTCGTACGCCAGGCGCGCGAACTCCTTGGCGTCGAGGAGCGTGTCGTCCTTCGTGAGCAGGTAGGCAGCCGACAGGTAGTCCCTTATCGCCCCTATTATGGGGCCGCCGTACCTGGGGGATATTATCTGGGTGTGGACGCTCATGAGCTCGTAGGCCTCGGAGCGGGCCTCCTCCCCCTGCGGCACGTGGAGGTTCATCTCGTCCCCGTCGAAGTCCGCGTTGTACGGCGGGCAGACCGCCGGGTGCAGGCGGAAGGTGCGGTACGGGAGCACGCGGACGTAGTGCGCCATTATTGACATGCGGTGCAGCGATGGCTGCCTGTTGAACAGGACCACGTCCCCGTCCATCAGGTGGCGCTCGACGACGTAGCCCACGTCGAGGGAGCTAGCATATGCCTCCCTGTCCGGGACGAACTCCAGCCTTATCTTGACGCCGTCCGGCCTTATTATGTAGTTGGCCCCTGGGTACTTCGAGGGGCCGTTCCTGACCAGCTCCCTGAGGAACTCAATGTTCCAGGGCGTGACGCGCTCGGGCACGGTGAGCCTCTTGGCGACCTCGAGGGGCACGCCTACCTCCGATATGTCCAGGTTCGGATCCGGCGATATCACAGTCCTTGCCGAGAAGTCGACGCGCTTGCCCGATAGGCTCCCCCTGAAGCGCCCCTCCTTCCCCTTGAGCCTCTGGCTCAGGGTCTTCAGCGGGCGGCCCGACCTGTGGTGGGCGGGGGGTATGCTGGAGGCCTCGTTGTCGAAGTACGTGGTTACGTGGTACTGGAGGAGGTCCATCAGGTCCTGCATTATGAGCGGCGGGGATCCCGACTCCTTCGCCTCCTTGACGCGCGCGTTCGTCCTTACTATGTCGACGAGCTTGTGCGTCAGGTCGTCCTCCGACCTGACCCCGCTCTCGAGCGTTATGGAGGGCCTTATGGCGACGGGCGGCACGGGGAGGACCTGGAGAACGAACCACTCCGGCCTCGCGGACGCAGGGTCGTACCCCAGGAGGCGGTAGTCGTCGTCCGTTATCTTCTCGAGGCGCTCCCTTATCACCGCCGGCGTCAGCCTGACGGCGCTCCCGTCCTCCATTATCTCGTGGAATATGTGGGGCCTCGTGAACTCTATCTCGAGCTTCTTGGCTCCGCAGTGCGGGCATATCTTCGCCTTCTTCGCCTTCGCGTAGATCTCCTTCGCTATCCTCTCGCGAAGGTCCGGCTTGTAGGGCAGGTTCTCCTCCAGCTCCCTCTTGTATGCGTCCAGCTCCGCCTGGGGAACTAGGAGGCGGCCGCATGACCTGCAGGTGGCCGTGAGCAGCAGCTTGATGTCGTCCGCGAAGGAGACGTGTATCACCGGCTCGGCCAGCTCTATGTGCCCGAAGTGGCCGGGGCACTCGGGCGCGGGGTTCCCGCAGGTGCCGCAGACCTGGCCGGGCTCGAGGACCCCAAGCCTGTTGTCCATCAGCCCCCCGGGTATCGGGAGGCCGTCCTCGTCGTACGTCTCCGGTATTGTTATCTCGACGACCGAGTACTTCCTGATCTCGGTCGGCGGGAATATCCCGAACTTTATCGCGCGTATTACCTTTGGGGCCTCGAAGGCGGAGGACATCATGCCCTATCACCCAGCTGTAGCCTGGGGGCTATCCCGAGGCTCATTACCTCCTGCAGGAGCAACTTGAACGCGTACGCCACGGTCACCTTGGATATTTTAGCGTTGTCGCCGCACACCCTGCAGACGAGCCTCTGCTGCCTCCTGTCGTAGTACGCTATGTACCCGCAGCGCTCGCACACGTAGATCTCCGTCTTGTCCGACTCCTCGAGCAGGCGGTCCCTGAGCAGCATGGAGGCCCCGTGGGCAATGAGGCAGTCCCTCTCCATCTCGCCGAACCTGAGGCCGCCCCCGCGGGCGCGCCCCTCGGTGGGCTGCTTGGTCAACATCTGCACCTGGCCGCGGGCGCGCGCGTGTATCTTGTCGGCCACCATGTGGTGCAGCTTCTGGTAGTACACTATGCCGATGAATATCTCCGCCTCGAACCTCTTCCCCGTCTTCCCGTCGTACATGACCTCCTTCCCGGTCGGCTTGAAGCCGTGCTCTATGAGGACCTTCCTTATCTCGTCCATCGGCTCCTCGGCGAACGGGCTGGCGTCGACGGGCCTCCCCCTAAGGGCCGCCGCCTTGCCCGCTATCGACTCGAGGAACTGACCCACGGTCATCCTGGAGGGGAAGGCGTGCGGGTTCACTATTATGTCGGGGACTATTCCGTCCTCCGTGTAAGGCATGTCCTCCGGGTCCACGATCATCCCTATCACGCCCTTCTGGCCGTGCCTGGATGCGAACTTGTCCCCGAGCTCGGGTATCCTCTGATCCCTGACCCTGACCCTGAACATGCGATATCCCTCGACGGTCTGGGTGAGCACCACTGAGTCCACGACCCCCTTCTCGCTGGGCCTCAGCGCGACCGACGAGTCCCTCCTGTAGAGGCCCTTGGCCTCGGCCTCCCTGTACTCCTCTATGAACCTGGGCGGGCTCGTCTTACCTATAAGGACGTCCCCGCCCGAGACCTCGGCCTCCGCCATCACGGCGCCGTCCGGCTCCAGGAGCCTGTAGTACTTCTCGCCGCGGTACCCCCTGACGTTGTCCTCCGGCCTGGGTATCTCGAACCTGTCCTTGCTCCCCCCGGGGTACTGCTGGGCCACCGCCTCGTAGGTCCTGTAGAAGAAGGAGCGGCCGAGCCCCCTCTCTATGGAGGCCCTGTTCACCACTATCGCGTCCTCTATGTTGTAGCCCTCGTATGATATGACCGCGACCACCGCGTTCTGTCCGAACGGGTGCCTGTCCAGGCCTATCAGGTCCATGATCTTGGTCCTGACGAGCGGCGTCTCCGGGTAGACTAGGAGGTGCTGCCTGGAGTAAAGGGTGAGGAAGTAGTTCGTGTGGGGGAACCCAAGCGCCTGCTTCGCCATCGCGCTCTCGTAAGTGTTCCTGGGCGACTGATTGTGCTCAGGGTACGGGATCACGGAGGCCACCACGCCGAGCATGGCGGGCGGGTAAAGCTCTAGGTGGGTGTGCTCGCGGGTTAGGTCCTCCGGCTTCAGGGCTATGTATGCGTTCTCCTCCTCGTTCGCGTCCAGGAGCTCCAGGACCCCCATCCTAAGGAGGTCGCGCCAGGTTATCTCCCCGCGCTTCAGCTTCCTCACGTGCTCCTTCGTCAGCTTCGGCTTCCCGTTCTCCACGACGACCAACGGGCGCAGGACCCTGCCGGCGTGCGTGTGTATGTAGACGCGCGGGGTCCCGCGCGGGTCAAGCGGCCTGTAGTAGTAGATGCTGACCTCGGGGTCCAGCTCCCCCCTGCGCCTGGCCTTCCTGAGCGCCTCCACGAGCTTCTCCGGGTTCCTGGCGTACCCGGCCACGCGCCCGTTCACTATCACCTTGGCGACGGCCCCCTCCAGCTGCTCCGAGGATCCGACCGGCACGACGCCCGAGCTGTACAGGAAGTCGAGGACCTCCTGCTCCGGCACGTTGACGGATATGACCGCGTAGAGGGCGAGGTTCTTCACTAGGCCGCAGTTCGAGCCCTCGGGGGTCTCGACGGGGCACATCCTCCCGAACTGCGTCGGGTGGAGCTCCCTGGCCTCGAAGTTGGGCTGGCTCCTGCTCAGCGGGGACTGGACGCGCCTCAGGTGGCTCAGGGTGGACAGGTAGTTCGTCCTGTCCAGGAGCTGGGTCACGCCCACGCTCCCCTTCCCCCAGTTGCCAGTCGCGAGGGCGCTGTTCAGCTTGTCGGTTATTATCCCGAGCTTTATGACCGCGCCGACCGCGCCTATGCCGCGGCGCTGCCCTATCCTCGAGAGCTGGTAGCGCATGTCCTTCACGAGGTTCCTGAAGGCCGTCCTGAAGATCTCGGCGAGCAGCTCCCCGGCCAGCTTGACTATCTTGTTCCCGTAGTGGTCGCGGTCGTCCTCCTCGATCCACCCCATCTTGAGCTCCAGGAGCCTGCTCGCCGCCTCCGCCAGGTAGAGGGCCTTGTCGTACCTGCCCTCCCTACCCCCGAGGTGGGGGAGCAGGTGGACGTCGAGCAGGGTCTCGGCCCTCTTGATCCTCATGCTCTCGTTCATCCCGTGGGCCACCCTGTTCCCGATGTAGACGAGCGCGTCCTTCTGGGTCCTCACGTCCAGCGCCTTCTCGAACGATATCTCCAGGAGCTCCTGGATCTCGGGCCTCATCGAAACCATGTTGGCTATCTCGCGGTCGTTCTCGACGCCGAGGGCCTTCATCAGGACAACGAAGGGGATCTCAACCGGTGAGAGCGGTATCCTGGCGTATATGCTGTTGTCGTTCTTCAGGACTAGCTCCACCCTGGAGCGGAACCCGACTATCGAGGAGTGAACTACGGCCTTATAGGTCTCCGTGGACCCGCTCTTCTCCTTCGTGACGAATATCATGTTGGGGGAGAGGTCCTCGAGCCCCACTATCACCCTCTCCGACCCGTTTACTATGAAGTAGCCGCCTGGGTCGTCCGGGTCCTCCCCCATGGCTATGAGCTCCTCGCGGGAGAGGCCGTTCAGGGCGCATATCTTGGAGCGCACCATGACGGGGAGGTAGCCTATCACGAACGACTGCTTGGCGTAGCCGCCCGGCGCCTTCGGATCCTCGAGTATGAACTCAAGGTATATGGGGGCGGCGTACGTCAGGTTCCTGAGCCTGGCCTCCATGGGCGTTATGTAGCTCGTGGAGCCGTCTATCTCCGTGACCTGGGGCCTGCCGACCTCGACCTTGCCGAACTTGACGTGGTAGGTGCCGGCCGGCGTCTCGACCTCGAACCCGCCCACCTCGTCGATTATCGCCTGCAGGCCGCGCTCCACGAAGTCGTTGTAGGAGTTCAGGTGCTGCCTGGCTATCCCCTCTGTCCTGAGTATCTCCTCCACCACCGCCCAGCCGTCGAACGGCTCGGATGCCGCGGACGACTCCCTCAAGCTCACCCCTCCACCACGTACCTATAATATATAGCGACGCCCGCCGTGGGGCTCTTCCTGGTGATCTTTATGATGTCCCCCGGCTTCGCGCCTATCTCCTTGGCGGCCGGGTCGGACGCGAGTATGTAGGGGAGCTGGTCCGGCCTGATGCCGTACTTCTCGAGGAGGGCCTTGCGCTCCTCCTCGCTCAGGATCTCGTGCTTGGGCACGAGCACGTGCTGGGATGGCCTGATCTGGGTCCTGGGCTTCTCACTCAACACATCCCACCCCAAGAATTCCACGAGTATAACACATAACTGACAATCAAGGCCCTCGAAGGCGCTACCTTATATCCTTTTGCTCGGAATGGGCGCGGGCGGGCCTCCCCTCCGGCCGCCGGGAAGGAGAAATATAGATTATTTATAAGTGGGTCGACTCAGCTTTTATAGCCAACAATTTCAGGCACGACCGTGGTCCAGGCCCTGGATGGATTCGACGTCCTGAGGGGGATAAGGGTCGTCGAGCTGACCTCATGGATATCCGGCTCGTACGCCGGCGCGATGCTCGCCGGGCTGGGGGCCGAGGTCATAAAGGTGGAGCCGCCCCAGGGGGACAGCTGGCGCGACGCGACCGGCATGTACTCCTTCTCGGCCCTCAACCGCAACAAGAAGGGGATCGTAATAGATCTTACCAAGAGGGAGGGAAGGGAGGTCCTGCTGGACCTGGTCAGGATCTCCGACGTGTTCCTGGAGAACATGGCCCCCGACACGATAAAGAAGTTCGGGCTGACCTACGAGGAGCTCAGGGCCGTGAACCCCAGGATAATCTATGGGTCGATAAAGGGGTTCGGGGAGGGGCCCTACGAGAACTACACGGCGACCGACCCAGCCATACAGGCGATTTCGGGCAGCATGGAGGTCACCGGCCACCCCGATAGGCCGCCCGCGAGGACCCTCGTCTCCTACATAGACGACTCGACCGCGCTCTACATGGCGCTCGCCGTCCTGGTCGCGCTGAGGCGCAGGGACATGACCGGGGAGGGGGCATACCTGGAGCTGACGCTTTTCGACGTCGCATCGGAGTTCATCACCAACAACCTGCTGAATTATTACGTGGTGACCGGGGAGCTCCCCAGGAGGTCCGGGTCCAGCTACCCCTCGCTCGTCCCCTACAGGGTTTACAAGACGAAGGACGGGTACATCTACACGGGCGCTAGGAACGACAAGGCCTGGGCGGCGTTCTGCCGCGTCCTGGGGCTGGAGCACCTGATAGACGATCCGCGCTTCAGGACGAACAAGGACCGCGTGGCGCACAGGGAGGAGCTGGACGAGATAATAGAGGAGGCGACGTCCAAGTTCGAGACGGAGGACCTCGTGAGGAGGCTCAGGGAGACGGGCGAGATAATAGCTGTCCCGGTGAACACAATGGATAAGCTGCTGACGGATCCGCACCTCAAGTACAGGGGGCTCATAGTGGACCTGCCGGATCCGAAGTACGGGACGCTGAAGATGGCTAGGATGTCGATAAGGACCAAGGGGCGCTACGTCGACGTGATCAAGGGGCGCGCGCCCCTCCTAGGAGAGCACACGGTGGAGGTCCTCAGGGACGTCCTGGGGTACGACGAGGGCAGGATAGAGGAGCTCCTTAAGATAGGCGCCGTCAGGGGGCCGAGCGCCTCCAAGTAGCGGCTCCTCGGATAAGAATAAATAATTTACCTCTGGTGCGCGACGCGTTGAGGAGGCCCGAGGCCGCGGAGTACGTAAGGGCGCTCGCCATAGTCGTGACGCTGACGTTCGCCTTCAGGGCGACGAACAGCATGATACCGCCCACCATGTCGCTCATCGCCAAGGGCATGGGGTTCAGGGAGTCAGAGGTGGGGGCCCTAGCACTGATCTTCATGGGCTCAACGTTCGTCTCGAGCGCGTTCATAAACGCGAGGCTGCGCTCCAGGAGGCGCAGGGCCGCGTTCATAGCGGCCTCCTGGGCCTACTCGATAGTTTTCCCGTTCTTCTACCTCTCGGGCCCCCTGACGCTCTGGATCCTCGCGGCGCTGGCCGGGTTCTCCCTAGGTTTCGTGATGCCCAACGTGATGACGGCCGCGGGCGGGGTGGGGCGCGACAGGAGGTCCGTCGAGCGCGCCCTCGCCCTATACACGCTGGCCCTCAGCACGTCGCTCGTGGTCAGCCCCTCGCTCGAGGGGTTCGTGCTCAGGTACTTGAGCCTGAGGGAGGCTTTCCTCGCGTTCGAGCCGCTGGCCCTCCTGGTCGGCGCCCTCTCGCCGGCGCTGCCCTTCCCGGAGGAGGGGGCGCGCGGGGGGCCCGCGGCGCGCGAGGTCCTGAGGAGCCCGGGCTTCGCGGTGTCATTCCTGAACCAGCTGGCCTACCAGATCCCGTTCGCCTTCGTCGTTACGTTCTCCAGCATCTACGCGGTCCAGCGCTTCTCAGCCCAGAGCTCGCTCGCGATACTCCTCTACGTGGCGTTCTACGCCACGTCCTTCGCCGCCAGGTTCGCCATGGCGGCGCGCCCCGCTGAGAACCTCGCGGCGCTGATGCTGCTGTCCGCGGCGCTGACCCTCGTCGGGCTCCTGGCGGCGTGGGCGGCGCCCTCCATCCTGGCATACGCGGCGGCCCTGGCTGTACTGGGCGTTCCCCACGGGCTGACCTACACGATAAGCGTAGTTTCCCTCTCCAGGACGTTCGACCTGAGGACTAGGAACGCCGCCAACAGCTACTTCTCCTCCACCATGATGCTGATAGGCGCATTCCTCCCTGCGCTCCTCGGCGCGCTGGCCGACGCGCTGGGCCTGAGGGCCGTCCTGCTCGTGCTGCTCATCCCCGTCGCCGCGATCTTCGCGGCGACCCTCGCCCTGGCAAGGCGCCTACCGGCGCTCCTCGGCGCCCCCGCCGCCTGAGATCACTATATATTTCTAGGATTTCCCCGACCCGTTAGGTTAAATTGTGGAATCCCTAGGCCCCGCCCAGGATTGGGAATGAGCCAGCAGAAGAAGGTGGTCCCCGTTGTCGAGGGCCTCTTCACGTGGCCCTCGGATCACCCCAGGCTGATAGGGAGCCGCTGCCCCGTCTGCGGCAGCGTCCAGTTCCCCAAGTCGAGCGTGTGCAACAACCCGGAGTGCGACCACAGCAGGCCCCCGGAGGAGGTCCTCCTGAGCGAGGAGGGAACCCTCTACTCGTATGCGATACACATGTACGACCTGAGGGAGCCCTTCGAGTACCACAAGGCGCCCTACGCCGTGGGGGCCGTCGAGCTCCCCGAGGGGATAACGATCCTGGGCAGGCTGACCAGGACGGACGGCCTGAGGATAGGGATGAAGGTCCGCCTGAAGGTGGACAAGTTGTACGAGGACCAGGAGAACGTCTACGTGACTTATTTCTTCGAGCCAGTGGAGGGCGATGGGAGATGACGGAGAGCGCTGTCGTAGCGGCGGAGATAACCGACTGGACGGAGGCGGGCAAGCCGGCCCCGACGACGGAGGTCGTCGCAGGCGTCGCGATAAGCGCCCTGAGGCAGGTCGGGCTGAGGCCGGCCGACCTGGACGCGATAATATCCACAACGTCGGCGATGCCCTTCGGCCACCCGACCTTCCTGACGACGCCCGCCCAGCACATGGGCCACAGGCTGGCCGGCAAGATAGGGTCGAACGGGCTCCAGGTCATAAACGTGTCAGGGGCGTGCGCCAGCGCGGCCGCCGCCTTCTCGATAGCTGATTCCATGATAAGGCTGGGCAAGGCCAAGAAGGTCCTGGTCGTCGGCTACGACAACTCGCCGAGGGGCTTCTACTTCTCCTTCAACTCCTACCTCGACACGGACATGGCCATAGGGTACCCGCTGAAGGTCGTGGGGGCGGTCAACCCGACGTACTGGGCGATGTGGGCGAGGAGGAGGGCCTACGAGATGGGGAAGACGGTCGATGACATAAAGGAGGTCATGGCGATAGTCAAGGAGGAGCTCAGCAAGAACGGGGCCCTCAACCCGCACGCCAGGTATAAGAGGGTGTTCACCGTGAAGGAGGTGCTGGAATCGCCCATAGTGGACG
>CAYFFS010000004.1:0-43402 GCA_964342765.1 uncultured Nitrososphaerales archaeon
GGGATGTCGTGGATATTGGTGGGAGGGGTCACGAAGGGGCTGCCGGGCGGGGCCTTCGTGTACACGAACAAGGACACGGTGAGCCTGGGCTTGGTGTTGTACCTGGAGTCAGCGGTCAGGTCGATCGGGGAGCACGTGCATTCTTTGGTCGAGGGGCTCCGCCTGCACGAGTCCCTGAGGAGGTACTGGCAAGATGGGGACGTGATTGAATACTCGGCCAAGGTCACGCCCGAGTCCGGCCCCGGCTACATGCCCAGGAAGCTGGTCGCGGACGGGCTCATGGTGGTTGGCGACGCGGCCGGCCTGCTCCTCAACGTGGGGTACACGTTCCGCGGCGTCGACTACGCGGTGTACAGCGGACACCTGGCCGGCAGGGCGGCGGTCGCGGCGAGGGATAGGCGCTCCCCGAGCGAGGAGGTCCTCAGGGAGCTCTACGAGGAGCCGCTGAGGAAAAGCAGGCCCTTCAGGGACCTCATGAGGCTGAGGGGCATAGAGCGCGCGATGTCCTCAGGGGCCATGTTCTCCAAATATCCGGAGCTGGCGACCGAGGCCATGGACCTCATGTTCAACCTGAGGGAGGGGACCCCCAGCGCCTGGGAGGCCCTCAGGGAGGCGGCCAGGGCCTCCGGGACCTCGCCGGTGGCCGCGCTCCTGGACGCGCTCAGGATGGTGAGGTCCATATGAAGGAGGGGCCTAAGAGGATGAGGCTGGAGGACCTGCTGCAGAGGACCACCTGGGACGTCGACCCGAGGCCCCACATAGTGGTCGACTCGGATAAGTGCAGGGCGTGCGACTCGAGGCCATGCATAATGCTGTGCCCGGCCGGATGCTACGCCGAGGCTGGCGACACCGTGGTCTTCAGCTACGAGGGCTGCCTGGAGTGCGGGACGTGCAGGGTCGTGTGCCCGATGGGGGCCATCACGTGGGACTACCCCGTGAGCGGGAGGGGGGTTCAGTACAGGACGTCGTGAGGTGACGCGAGGTTGGGCCTCACGATCGCTGTTGGAATAAAGTGGGTGCCGAACAACCAGGCGGTCAGGTTCGACGAGAAGACGGGCACGCTGATCAGGGAGGGCGTCATCAGCATGGTCAACCCGCACGACCTGGACGCCGTCGAGCTCGCGCTCAAGCTCAAGGACAGGTACGGGGGGAAGGTGATAGCCATGAGCATGAGCCCCCCGTCCGCCGTCAAGGGGCTCGAGCACGTCCTCGGCATGGGGGTCGACGAGGCAATACTGATAAGCGATAGGGCCTTTGCCGGGGCGGATACCCTGGCGACCAGCTACGTCCTCTCGCAGGCCCTCAGGAGGCTCGGGAGCTGGGATCTGGCGCTCTTCGGGCAGGAGACGATAGACAGCTCCACGGCCCACATACCCGCGCAGGTGGCCGGATGGCTGGGCCTTCCCTACGTGTACTACGTCAGCGAGGTGGAGGATGTGAACGAGGCCGACCGCAGCGTCAAGGTGAAGAGGGTCCTCGAGGACAGCGTCGAGTGGTACGAGCTCGGGATGCCGGCCGTGCTGGGGGTCGCCATGAAGAGCCAGATGCCACGCCCCGTGAGGCTGAGCCAGAAGCTCAGGGTGAGGGAGGAGAACCCCATCAGGGTCTGGTCGAATCAGGAGATGAAGCTGGATCCCAGGTGCGTGGGGCTCAGGGGGAGCCCCACGATAGTCGCCAAGTCCACGTGGACCCCGGAGGTCCCCAGGAAGCGGCAGATAATAGAGGGGAGCCCCGAGGAGGCCGCGAGGAAGCTCGTGGAGATATTGTTCGAGGAGGGGGTCCTCAGGTGAGCCTGGCGCAGAAGAGGAAGGCCAAGCGCGTGGACTGCTCCACCGTGTGCCCGGACTGGGGGTGCAGGCAGCCGGGCGAGCACGAGGGCATATGGGTGGTCGGGGAGATCGAGGACGGGAAAATATCCGAGCCGAGCCTCCAGATGCTGACGCCCGCGAGGTCGGTGGCGGGCAAGCTGGGCACGTTCGTGGAGGGGATAGTCCTCGGCGGCGACGAGGGCGAGGCGAGGGAAGCCGCGGCCGAGATGATAAGGCACGGCGCCGACAGGGCGACGATCATCGTGGGGGAGGAGCTGAGGGATCGCATACCGGCGGTCATGGCCTCCGCAATAGCTTCGCTGGCGGAGGAGCGGAGGCCTGACGTCATACTGATCTCAGCCACCATGAGGGGGAGGGAGGTGGCGCCCTACGTTGCCTCCCTCCTGAGGGCCGGGATAACCGCGGACTGCACGCAGTTCGACGTCGACGAGGATAGCGGGGACCTCTTCATGATAAGGCCGCCCTTCGCGGCGATACTCCTCGCGTACATAAAGACGCCAACTAGGAGGCCGCAGATAGCTACCGCCCGCCCCAACGTTTTCCCGACTCCTCCCAGGGATGGGTCGAGGGAGGGGCCAATAGAGGTAAGGAGGGCCTCCGAGTACGTGAGGATGAGGCCGCGCATGAGGCTCCTGAGGAGCGAGCGGCTCAAGAGGGAGGAGGTTCCGCTGGAGAAGGCCGAGTACGTGGTGGCGGGCGGCAGGGGCGTGGGGACGAAGGAGGGGTTCGCCGTGCTCGAGAGGCTGGCCTCGCTCCTGGGGGGAGTTGTGGCCGGAAGCCGCAGGGCGGTCGACCTAGGGCTCGTGCCTCACGAGAGGCAGGTCGGGCAGACGGGGAAGAGCGTCAGGCCAAGGCTGTACGTGGCGGTGGGCATAAGCGGGGCCGCGCAGCACGTCATGGGGATAAGGGAGGCGGGCACGGTCGTCGCGATAAACATAGACAGGGATGCCCCGATATTCAGGAGCGCCGACTACGGGATAGTCGGGGATTGGCGCGAGGTCCTCCCCGCCCTGATCAGGGAGATAGAGGCTAGGAGGAAGGGCCGCGAAGCAGGTACCTGAGGATCTCCCTCTCCAGTATCGTTCCCACGAGCCTTCCCTCATCGTCCACGACCGCCACCACCTGGGCGTCGGAGGACCTGAACAGGTCGAGGGCCCTCGACGCGGGCTCCTCGCGCCCCAGAGAGGGCACGGGGTACACCGGGACCCCCGAATCCGAGATGCGCGCGCCCATCGCGCCGGACGCGGCGGCGCGGAACAGGTCGTGGACGTTCACGAAGCCCTTCACCCTGCCCGAGCCGTCCACTATCACCATCACCCTCACGTCGAGCTCCTGCGCCGCCCTCAGCGCGGCGCGCACCTCGTCTTCCTCGTGAGCGTAGGCCGTGGGGAGGGTCCTGGAGAGCTCCTCGGCCGTCACGCCCTCCAGCTCGTACCTGACGAACTCCAGTGATGGGGTCGGCGCGTGCCGGGCGAGCGCTGAACCCCTGCCGTATCCTATGGGCGCTATGATTGCCATCAGAAGGATGGCAAGCATCGTGAACGAATAGGTGAAACCGTTGATGAGCCCTATCTGGAGAGCCGTCAGCATTATGGCGCCATCGACGCCTCCCTCGTGGGATATCGCGAAGAAGTTCCTCAGCCCGTCGACCTTGAGGAGGCGCGCCGCCTGCGAGCCCAGCGCCAGCTTGGCCGCCATCGAGATCGCAAAGATGCCCAGGCCGAACAGGAACGTGCGGAGGTCGAGGCGGACGAAATATATCCCAAGGCCGAAGAAGAACATGGGCTCGAAGAACCCGTACGTGATCGCCCTCATCTTCTCCAGGAGGTACACGTTCCTGTGAAGGTAGTCGGAGGCGAAGACGCCCAGGAAGAAGGCGGCCATCGCCGAGTTGAAGCCGACCATCTGCGCCAGGAACCCCAGGAGGAACACCAGCCCGACCAGTATCGAGAAGACGACCTCCATCGTGCGAAGGCGCTCCTCGGCCGCGGACAGTATCCTCCTGAGGACGAACCTGCCGAAGGCGAGTATCCCGAGGACTACGGACGCCAACACAAGCGCAGATCCCAGGACGCTGCCCCTCACCGACAGGAAGGCGAAGGAGAGGACCGCTGAGATCTCCATGGCCAGCGCCTCCACGAACACGCGCGAGCGCTCGGCCGGGCTCCCGCGCGCACCTCCTGCAGCGTCCTGGACAGAGGGCCCGCGCTGACCATCGAGACGGCTATGGCGACCACGAGCCCGGAGACCCCGCCGATCGAGAGCCAGCGCCAGAGGACCACGTAGACTATGAGCAGGCTCGCCAGGAACGTCGCGACGCCGGACGCCACGGCCGATGGATCGCGCAGGGCGTTGGGCCGCACCTCCTCCACGCCGGCCATGAACAGTATGAACACGATGCCAAGGTCTATGAACTCCTCGATGTACGGGCTCGGCGAAAGCAGCCCCAGGACGCCCGGCCCCATCAACAGCCCCACGAGTATTGCGCCGACGAACGGCACAAGCCTCAGCTTTGACAGCAGCTCCTCCCCCAGCTTGCCGGCGACTAGCATCACTCCCAGCGCCAGCACGGCCAGGAGGGCAGGCGGCACCGAGGCCCCGAGGGTCATCTCATCGGCCCCTCGGGCTCTCCAGGAGCTCCCTGAGGCCGGCGAAGAGCTTCGGGTCGCCCATCACGACGAGCAGGGTGTCGGCCTGGAGCACGTAGTCGCGGGTGAAATAGGGGGTCGGCGGCTCGTTCCCCCTGCCCACGAGCAACGGTATCAGGCCCTTCGGGAGCTCCGAGATAGGCCTCCCCTCGAGCTTGGACCCCTTCGCGACCCTGAAGAACCCTATCGAGAGCTCGCCCAGCCCCTTCGTCTCCAGCATGAAGCCTCCTATGTTGCCTGAGACCGCCACGGAGGCGAGCACCCTCCCGGCCAGCCTGTGGGGCGAGACCACCAGCTCGGCCCCCGCCGCCTCGAAGACGTCCCTCATAGAGTCGTCGTTCACCTCGACGAGCGCCCTGGCCTCCGGGTTCAGCCTCCTCGTCCTAAGGAGGACAGCTAGCCCGTCGTCGTCCTCGGACATCATTATTATGACGACGCGGGCGGCGTCCACCCCCGCTGCCCTGAGCTCCCGCTCGTCCAGCGGATCCCCAAGTATGACCTTCCCCGCCGGCAGGGGGCCCAACATCTCGCTCTTGTTCGTGAGGACTACGTATTCCTCGCGCATGGCCTCCAGCTTTGAGGCCGCGTGCACGACGTCCGGCTTGTCGCCCACTATCACCACGTGGCCCTTCACGTGCGACCCCCTCCACCTAGCCCTCGCGTCTATCCAGGTCTGCCTGTTGGATATCGTGTTTATTATAGTGACCGCGGCGCTGGCGTATGTGGACACGGAGGCCACCATCACGACGGTTAGGATTACCTTCTCGGAGGCGCCCATCTCGCCGAGGCTCGGCGCATACGCCCCTATCGTGGTGACCAGGCTCACCGCCGCGTAGATAGAGGACAGGGGATCCAGATGCTGATATACAATATAAATATATGCTGATATAACAATGAGCGCGGCGAGCGCCGCCACCTGGGGCAGGACGCGGCCCACCACGGAGTAGGGGGCCGCCAATATCTCGAGGACGGAGAGTATGCGGCCGTTCCTTATCCTGATCCTGGGCCGCGCCACACCGCTCAGCCTACCTCCACTATATATTTGCTGAACGCCCTCCTGAACGCCTCCGCGTCGAATATCGTGGAGCCCCCGCGCTCTATCGCCTCCTCCGCGGGCGGAACGCTTAGGTATTTGGGGAGCCTCTGGGCCAGCCTCTCCTCGAAGCTCGGGGCGTTCGGATTCCTGTAGAACACCCCTATCGGTATCCTGTCGCCCCACTCGAACGCCTTCGCGTACGCCTCGGAGGCCTTCCTGACGGCCTCGGACTCGTCCCTCGCCAGGGGATCCCACCCGGACTCCTCGAGCAGGTAGACCCTCTTGTCGTAGTAATCGTAAGTGAAGACGTCGTTGTAGGTGACGCAGGGCTGCAGCACGTCTATGAATGCCGCCCCCCTGTGCTCTATCGCGGCCTTTATCAGCTCCTTCAGGTGCTTCACCTTTGAGGAGTACCCCCTAGCCACGAACGTGTACCCGGACGCTATTGCTAGCGCGACTGGGTTGACGGGATCCTGTATGTTGGGCATAGGCAGGGCCTTCGTCTGGACGCCCCTGGGCAGCGTGGGGGATGCCTGGCCCTTCGTGAGCCCGTAGACCTGGTTGTCGTGCATTATGACTACTATGTCCAGGTTCCTCCTGCCGAGCGCCACGAAGTGGCCCGCGCCTATCCCCAGGAGATCCCCATCCCCTCCGTTCACTATCACGTTGAGCTTGGGGTTGGCCAGCTTGATGCCCGTCGCGAACGGTATGGCCCTCCCGTGCAGCGTGTGCACCCCGCTCGCCCTTATGAAGTGGGGCGTCTTGCCGGAGCAGCCTATGCCCGAGACCACGACGGTCATCTTGGGGTCGGCGTTGAGCTCTGCCAGCGCCTGGTACATGGCGGCGAGTATCCCGAAGTTGCCGCAGCCCGGGCACCAGTCGTTCCACACGTCGCTCCTGTAGTCGGTGGGGAAAGGCCTACGCGCCATAGCTCAACACCACCCTCTCCTGTCCCGAGAGGACGGACTTTATCGCGCGGGCCAGCTCGTCCGCGTAGATGGGCCTCCCGCTGAACTTCACTATGCTGCGGCGCACCTCCACGCCCGCGTACATCCTGGCCAGGCGGGCGGCCTGCGCCTCGTAGTTGTGCTCCACGGCTATCACCCTGTCCGGGTTGAACCTGGAAACCAGGCGGGCCACGAGCCTCGAGGGATAGGGCGAGAACATGCGCACGTGTAGGTAGGCGCCCCTCAGCCCCTCGCCCGCGAGATCGGACAGCGCCGCGATCGCGGCCCCCTTGACGAACCCCCAGCCGAGGATGAGAAAGTCCGCGTCCTCGTGTCCGTAGTAGGATGCCCTGCTCTCCTCCGGGATCTCGGAATCGGCTATTTCGAGCTTCTTCATGCGCTTCTCGTAAATCCTGACGCGGTTCTCGGGGTCCTCCGTTATGTGGCCCAGCTCGTCGTGCTCGTCCCCCGTATACCACATCACGGCCTGGCCAAGGAACGCCCTGGGAGATATGGGCGACGACATGTCGAACCTCCTGTACTCCCCGGGCGAGCTTCCGGCGAGCTTCCCCCTATCTATCCTGACCCTAGATAGGTCCGGCATGGGCACGGTGGCTATCGTGTTGGCGAGGAACTTGTCCACCAGGTGTATCACGGGCAGCTGGTAGCGCTCGGCGTAGTTCAGCGCGTCTATGGAATCGTAGAAGGCCTCCTCGTGGTCGCCCGACGCTATGACTATCCTCGGGTATTCGCCGTGGGAGGCGAACACCGAGGAGAGCAGGTCGCTCTGGGCCCCCCTCGTCGGCATGCCCGTGCTGGGGCCTCCCCTCTGGTAGTACGTCACGACGACCGGCACCTCGTTCATCCCGGCCCATCCGAGGCCCTCGACCATGAGGTCGAAGCCGGGGCCGCTCGTGGCCGTGGCGCTCCTGGCCCCGGCCAGGGCCGCCCCTATGGCCGAGTTTATCGCGGCGAGCTCGTCCTCGGTCTGGAGGACCACTATCTCAGAGTCGACCCCGGCATCGTGTATGCTCTCGTACTCCTCGAGCGTGAAGCTCTCGTCGGCCGCCGGCGTTATGGGGTAGTATGACTGGTAGCGGAGGCCGCCGACCACCTTCGCCATGGCCACGACGTCGTTCCCGCTGGCCACGAGGAGCTCGCGCGCGCCCAGCGAGGGCCTCTCAAGCACCAAGGGGGAGCCGAGCTCGGCCTTCACGCGCGACATGACGGACTTGACCACGTACATGTTGTGCTCGTAGAGGTCCTTCCTAGGGAACCTCCTGGCCAGGCCGTAGGATACCTGATCCTCGCCGAGGCCCACAAGGGCCGCCACGGCGCCTATCAGTATCGCGCTCACGTACCTGGAGGCCTGGGAGGCAACTATGCCGACGCCCTTCTGGGCCTCAGAGAGTATCGACGAGTAGTCCAGGCCCACGGGGGTCACGCCGTTTGACCTCAGGTGCCTGACCAGGGATCCGAGCGTCCCGTCGAGGCCCAGATCGGAGAAGCGAGACCTGAGCCTTCCACGGAGCTCCGGCTCCATGCTCGGTATGGAGGCGAAGTTGGTCCCCTCCTCTCCTATATTATATATAAGGTATGAGCCCCGGGCCAGGTCCTCGTAGTGCACGAACACGCTCTCCGCGTCCATGGCGCCCAGGAGGGCCACGGGGTACCTGAGGGCCCTCGGGAGCTCCGCCGAGGACGCCTCGGCGTGTATGTAGCTATGGCGCCCCCTTATGTTTGAGAAGTACTCCCTGTCCGAGATTATTCCGTAGCCGGCCCTCGCGAACGCCCAGGTCAGGACCTGGGAGGATGTCTCAAGGCCCCCTCCCTGGGGGCCCCCTAATATGAAATCGATGCGCTTCAGGGTCAATCCGCGGGCGACGCCTCCTCCCTCGCTACCTCGTCAAACATGAAGGAGATCGACAGCTTATCCCCCCTAGCAGCGTGCTCAAGGGCCTCGTCCAGGTCAAATATAGGATGGCGGCAGTCGACGCAGTAGACCCACCCGCGGAGCTCCAGGAGCTCCGCGAGGGCGTCCCTCGTCAAGGGCGAGAAGGACTCGCACGGGGGATTGCCGCCCAGGACTATCGAGCCGAGCGCGCTGCAGTAGCCGATGTATTTGTACTGGGGATGCGGCAAGTAGTGCGAGCAGGAGGAACAAGTAACCATCGTCAGAAGGAGCCGCTTGATCTAGATAAGATTTGCTGCTGGATCGACCCCGCCAGCCAGGGCCTTTGCGACCGCCACGAGCTTGGCCGCGGCCTCCGCGGCAGACCTGCCGAAGAAGATGGCCAGCGGGGCCATGCCCTGCCCCCCTGGGTCCAGCACGACGTCCGGAGGGACGGGCCCAGCCGACCTGAGGGCCTCCGAGATTCCTGAGCCCAGGTCCCTCCCGCGCGCGGGGCCGCGCCTGGCGAAGGACGCCAGGCGAAGCCCCAGGGAGAGCGCGGCCCCCTCAATGCCCTCCCCGCCCTCCACTATTGCCGCCGCCCTGACCTGAGGATACCTCTCTGACATGGCCATAATCGCGGAGGTCAAAGCGCCGGAGGCCCCGAAGCCGACCCCTCCCCTGGACACTATCGAGGATCCATGCCTCCCTATTCCCCCCACGGCCGTCGCCACGTCGCCGGGGCCGAGCGCGTAGGGGGCGGGGAGCGCCACGCCTATTTCGATTGACCCCTCCCCCATCAGCCTGTGGACGAAGCGCCCGTTCTCCTTCAGGACGCGCAGGGCCAGCCTGACGTCCTCCAGCGCCCTGAAGCGCTCGGCCGGAACCTCTATCCACGAGATGGGGTTGACGGGGCCGTGGCCCGAGCCCAGATCCAGCCCGTACCTTATAGCGTCGGTCACCATCCTCTTCGCCTCCCTCACCGCCTCCTCGACGTCCATCCCCTTCGCCAGCCCCGCCGCTATGGCCGCCGAGAACGAACAGCCGGTCCCGTGCGTGGCCCTGGATTCTATCCTGGGCGCCCTCAACTCGACGTACCTTCCACCATAGTACAGGACGTCGACGGACTCCGGCCCTCCCAGGTGGCCGCCCTTGACGACCGCCGCGCGAGCCCCTAGGCGCTCAACTATGTGCTCGGCGGCCTTCCTGGCCCCCTCCAGGTCCCTCACCTCGATGCCCGTCATCCTCTCGGCCTCCGGGGCGTTGGGAGTCACTACGGTGGCCCTAGGAACCAGCTCCCTCACGAGGACCTCGACGGCGTCGTCCCTCAGGAGCTGGGCCCCGCTCTTGGCGACCATGACGGGATCCACCACCAAGGGGAAGCCCAGCTCGTCCACGAGCCTCGCCACCTCCCTCACTATCGACGCGTTGCTGAGCATGCCGGTCTTCGCGGCGTCCACTCCGAGGTCCTCGTGGACCGCCAGGACCTGGAGGCGTACGGCCTCCGGGGGCATGTCGTAGACCCCCCTGACCTCGACCGTGTTCTGGGCGGTGACGCTGGTTATCGCCAGGACGCCGTGGACGCCGGCGGCCGCGAACGTCTTGAGGTCGGCCGCTATCCCAGCACCCCCTCCGCTATCGCTTCCGGCGATTGTAAGAGCCACTGGCCTTACCTTCCCCATGGCCCGCTCGCCCCACCGCACGGCGCCGCCTAAAACCGTAGCGATTCGGTTAGACGCTGGCTTGTCGGCACGTGGACTCCAGAGAGCCACCCAAGTTGCGGCGCCCCGACGCGCCGCGCTATATTAACTCCTTCCAAGCAGCTCTAATGTCCTGAAGAACAGCGGCCAGAAAGGATCCTGCTCCGGAGGGGATAGGCGCCGCTCCCCTTCCCTGCCGCGCACGAATACTCCGGATCCCCTGAACGCCTCGCCTATGATCGCCGCCCTTATCCCCCTTCTGGAGAGGATGGATATTGCCTCCTCGGCGCGGTCGGGCGCCACCGCGGCTATTAGCGTTCCCTCGCTTATCGCGGAGAACGGATCCGCCTCTATCCCGGTCAGGCGCGAGAAGAGCCTGAGCACCTGATCCACGTCCTGATCCACGAACATGTCTTCCTCATTGACCCTTATGCCCACCCCGCTGGCCTCCGCTAGGTCCACGAGAGCCCCCCACACGCCGTACTCCGTGGCGTCGTGCATGGCGTGGACCCCTTCCCTCAGCCCCAGCCCCGCCAGGGCGAGCGCGTCCTCGACGACGGACTGCCTCCAGAAGATCTCCTGGGCGCGCCTGGAGAACTCGGATCCCAGCTCCCTCTCCAGGACCTCGGGGAACATCGCCGCGAGGACGCCCGCGGCCTCCACGGCCCCACCCTTGGTCATCAGTATGACGTCCCCGGGCCTCGCCATGGCCGGGCTGACCCATCCGTCCTTAGGGGCGACCCCAACCATCGTGGCCCCACCTATCATGGGGTAGGAGACGCCCTCGTACCTCCCCGTGTGCCCCGCGACTATCGAGATCCCCAGCCTCCTGCACTCGTCGCTGACCCCGCGCCAGAACTCCTCCAGCTCCCCGTCGCCCATCTCGGGCGGAATGTTAAGGTCGATGAACAGGTAACGTGGAGGAACCCCCGATACTGCCACGTCGCTGGCGAGTATGTGCACCGCGAACCAGGAGCTGCGCCTCCACCCGTACTGCGGCACCACGTAGACCGGGTCGACCTCGACTATTAGGTCGAGATCGCCTAGCCTTATCACCCCGAAGTCGACCCCGAACATAGGCCCGAGCACGACCGACCCGTCGCGCGCCCCCAGGTTCCTGTATATTACCTCCTCGAAGAGCTTCCTGTCGACCTTCCCCAGGCGGCCGGCCACGGCCGCACAGCGTTCCCGGCCAATTTAAGGTTGAGCTCGGATGTAAACTATCGTGTGGCCGCTGGCCTTCCTCAGCCGGTTCATTATGGCCAGCCCGACTCCCCGCTCCTCGTATCCCTCCGCCACGGCTATGTCGGCCGCGGACTCGTCCACAGCCCTCAGCGCTGCGAAGAGGGAACGGGCGACCTCCACGGGGTTCGACCTGCGACCCAACCTTATCACGAGAAGCCCGCGGGACTCGTAGATCCCCGCGTGCTCGTCGCTCGAGAGGACGATGACCCTTTTCCCCTGCGCCCTGAGCGAGTCGGCGAAGGAGGCTACCTTCTCCGCGTACCCCGGCCTCGAGTAGTCCTGCGACTCGAGCAGAATGAGGGGCTTCCTGGGGGCGTAGTGGCGGTACTTCATGCCCGGCGAGAGGGCCAAGCTCGACTCCGCGAGCCCGCGGGCCGCCTCGGGAACCTCTATCGCCCTGCCGAGCGCCTCCTCTATCTCCTCCACAGGGATTGCGCCCGGCCTCAGGAGGACCGGGGGGTCGCGCGTGACGTCGATTATCGTGGACTCGAGGCCGTACTGGGTGTCCCCCGAGTCCAGGATCACGTCCACGAGGCCCGATAGGTCGGAGACCACGTGCTCGGCCCTCGTCGGGGAAGGCCTCCCCGAGAGGTTTGCGCTGGGGGCCGCTATGGGGACCCCGCTCAGCTCTATGAGCCTGAGGGCGACCGGGTGGGCCGGGCACCTCACGGCCACCGTCGGCAGCCCCGCCGTCACCTCCTTTGGAAGGGCCGGCCTGGCCCTGAGGACTAGCGTCAGGGGGCCCGGCCACATGCGCCCTATCAGCTCGGAGGCCGCCGAGGGGATCTCCAGCGCGACCTCGCGCAGCTGTTCCTCGCCCGAGACGTGCACTATGAGCGGGTTATCCTGGGGCCTGCCCTTGACCTCGAATATCCTCGCCAGGGCCGCGGGGTTCCAGGCGTCGGCGCCGAGCCCGTAAACGGTCTCGGTCGGGAAGGCGACGAGACCTCCCCCTCTTATGGCCGCTGCTGCCTCCTCAAGCGCGCGCTCGTCGGGCCTGAGGGGGTCGACGCGCAGTATCCTGGTCGCGACGCGGCGCACGTCACGCCTTCCAGATGGACCTAGCTATAACCACAGCAGACAGAACCAGGAAAGCCGCGAGGAGGGCGGGGGCCACGTCCATGGACCTCACCTGCCGCACGTGGAGTTCAGCGCGCGGGCTACCTCGTAGTTGAGCTGCACGACGTTGACCACGCGGTAGCCGGGACCGAAGAGCAGGGCGGGCCAGCCCGATCCCCAGCTCGACCTGTAGATCAGGGCGCGCAGCTCCGGCTCCGGGATCCCGGTCTCGCGCGAGACGATGGGCACCTGCTCGAGCGCGTAGTTGATGGGGACGTAGGGATCCGGCACGGCCGAAGGAAGGGGATGGAAATAGGCGTCGGCGCAGGGCCCCTGGGCCACGAGCTGGGAGCCCACGACCACGCCGTCCAGCGAGAGGGGGCTGCCGCTGGCCCTCCAGGGGAACAGCGCCTTCCCCAGGGCCCAAAGCGCGGCCGGATACGCGGCGCCGACCAGCGCCAGAACGAGCAGCGCCAGGATCACCGGCGCCGCCGCGAGCCTCCAGGGGATCAAAGCGACACCCTCCACCGGGCGGGAACCCGTTGCCGTGGGGCACGGAGGGAACCTTTAAGCGTTTGCGGCCCCAGCCCCCACACGAAATGATGGTTGACGTGACGCACAAGGATGAGGTCTACCGCGAGGCCACGGCGACCGGCAAGATAATCCTCAGGGGCTCGACGATCGAGGCGATAAGGAGGGGCGCCGTGCCGAAGGGGGATCCCCTCGTGATCTCGAAGGCCGTCGCGATGGAGGCCGTGAAGAGGACGCCGTACAACCTGCCCTTCTGCCACCCGATACCGATAACCGGGATAGACGTGGACGTGGCCCTGGAGGAGGACGGCGTCAGGGTAACCGTGACAGTGAGGGCCGTGGCCAGGACGGGCGTTGAGATGGAGGCCCTTAGCGGCGTCTCAGCGGCGCTCCTCAACGTGTGGGACATGGTGAAGGCCCTGGAGAAGGACGAGGAGGGGAACTACCCCTGGACGAGGATCTCGGATATCAGGGTCGTTCGCAAGGTGAAGAGAGCGGCTCCCGAGGCTAGCCCCCGAGCACGTACATCGGCCTGACGACGTTGGGCAGGTTGCCCGACTGCAACATGTACTTGACGCCCCTGTCCTTCGCCCCAACGGCGGCGCGAATGATGGACTCCAGCTCGGAGTCGGTGGCCCCCCTCCTGAGGGCGGAGCGCAGGTCGAACTCCTTGGGGCTGAACATGCAGGGCACTATCCTTCCGTCGGCCGTGAGCCTTATCCTCTCGCAGTCGTCGCAGAACGGGGCGGTGATAGATGCTATGAACCCCACGCCGCCGGGGTTGCCCCTGAACGCGAAGTTCATCGACGTGCTCCCTGACTCCCTCTGAAGGGGGACCAGGTCGAACTTCGACCTCAGGACCTCGTACATCTCGCGCCAGGAGACGACGCGATCGGGCCTCCAGGAGCCCTTGCCGTCGAAGGGCATGAACTCTATGAAGCGTATGAAGACGCCGCGGCTCCTGGCGAACTCCGCCAGGGGCACGACCTGATCCTCGTTGAGCCCCCTAACTATAGTTGCGTTTATCTTGACCGGCGAGAAGCCGGCGCCTATCGCCGCGTCTATGCCCTTGATGACCTCGTCCAGCGCGTCCACCCCGGTTATGGCCCTGAACCTATCGCGGTCAACGCTGGGGAGGCTCACCGTGACGGCGTCCAGGCCAGCCTCCTTCAGGGCCCGGGCCCTCTCGGCCAGGAAGAACCCGTTCGTCGTCATGCTGATGTTGGCCACCCCTGGTACCCTCGACAACATGGAGACCAGGACCTCCAGATCCCTCCTCATCAGAGGCTCGCCGCCCGTCAGCTTGACCTTGCTCACGCCCATGGACGCGAGGATCCTGACCACGCGCTCTATCTCCTCGAACCTCAGTATCGCCTCGCGGTCGAACCACTTGGGAGCCGTGGGCATGCAATACGCGCAGCGAAAGTTGCAGCGCTCGGTGACGGAGATCCTGACCTTCCTTATCACCCTGCCGAACGGATCGACGAGCGGAGGACGCGACGTTCCCTCCGTCACCGGCCGCTCGCGGGCGACGTGCTATATAACGTTCGCCTCGGAACTCCCAGCGGAAGAATTTACTTCGCGGCCCTGGGCCCAGCGGGGCCTCAGCCGATCCAGGCGCACCGCCACGGGTGCTCCACAACGCTAATATTTAGTGATCTGCCGCGATAATAGAGTATATGGTGAAAATAGTTTGAATGGGGATGCGGAGGAGCCCCCCATATGGGTGCCGGATGGCGACCGCCTCCGGAACAGCGGCATTGCGAAATATATTGAATGGTTACAGGATAAGGTCGGGCTGGAGTTCGATGGGTACGACGAGCTGTGGCGTTGGTCCGTGGAGCGCAGCGATGAATTCTGGAGGACCCTGTGGGAGTTCTTCGGGATAAAGGCCCAAGGCGCCTTTAAGGTCGTCCGCGACGGCTGGATGCCCAAGGCGAGGTGGTTCGTCGGGGCCGAGCTCAACTACGCCGAGAACATGTTGAGGCGCGCGGAGGAGGCGCCGGATGACCTGGCAGTTGTGGGGATTTCGGAGGCGCGCCCGAAGGAGCTCAGGCTAAGCTGGTCGGAGCTCCGCGACAGGGTAGGCCACATGGAGGCCTTCCTAGAATCCTTGGGAGTGGGCAAGGGGGACGTCGTGGCCGCGGTGATGCCGAACATACCGGAGACGCTCATCGCGATGCTCTCCACGACCGCGATGGGCGCTGTCTGGAGCGCCCTTCCCCCGGAGCTCGGCCCGGACTCGCTCGCCAAGAGGCTCAGCATGCTGAGGCCTAAAGTAGTCCTCGCGGTCGACGGCTACGTCTACTCGGGCAAGCGCATAAGGAAGGGCGAGGATCTGCTCAAGGCGCTCCGCGCCTCGGGGTTCAACGGGCGCCTGATCTCGCTCAGCTACCTGGAGGGACACGTGCCCGGATCCATCCCGCTGGAGGACGGGCTAGCGGGCAGGGCCGCCCCCAAATTCCAGCGCGTGCCGTCGGATCATCCTCTGTGGGTCCTCTTTACGTCGGGCACGACGGGCGTCCCGAAGGCGCCGGTGCACGGGCACGCGGGCATAACGCTCGAGTCGAACAAGGTATCCAGGCTGTGCTCCGATTTCAGGGTCGGCGACGTCGTCCTCTTCTTCTCCTCGACCGGCTGGGTCGCCTGGAACAGACACATGGCTGCCCTCATGGTGGGCGGCTCCGTCGCGATGTACGACGGCAACCCCCTGTATCCGAGCCCGGAGAACATGTGGGGCATAGTGGAGCGCCTGAGGGCTAGCTACGTGGGGCTCGCGTCATCCCTGATAATAGAGAGCATGAGGCGCGGCCTGAGCCCAGGGAGGAGCTTCGACCTCAGGGGGTTAAGGTCCATCGGGGTAACGGCGGCGCCTCTCCAGGCAGGCGGCTTCAAGTGGATACTTGAAAACGTACGCGAGGACGTGTGGATCGATCCCATGAGCGGCGGCACGGAGGTATTCACGGACCTGATAGCTGGGGTGCCTATCGTGCCCGTGTACGCTGGCGTCACGGGAAAAAGGTGCCTCGGCGTGGACGCCGAGTCCTACGACGAGCGCGGCCACCCGCTGCGCAGCTCGCCGGGCGAGCTCGTGGTCAGGCAGCCAATACCTTCGATGCCCATCTACCTCCTGAACGACGAGGACTTCTCATTGTATAAATCAACGTATTTTGATTTATATGATGGCATCTGGAGGCATGGGGACTTCGTCGAGATAAGGCCCGACGGCTATTGTACGGTGCTAGGAAGGTCGGACGCCACGATAAAGAGGAAGGGGGTTAGGCTTGGGACCGGCGAGATATATGAGGTCGTGGAGTCCTTGCCCTTCGTGGCCGATAGCCTCGCCGTGGGCGTTGAGGACAGCTCCGGCGAAACCCTCTTCGTCCTGCTCGTCAGCGTCAAATCCAGCGTCTTGGACGAGGGCAGGAAGGCCGAGATAAGGAGGGCCCTCCGCGAGAGGCTCTCCCCTAGGTACGTCCCTGACGAGATAGTAGAGGTCAGATCGATACCGCGGACCCTGAACGGCAAGAAGGTGGAGATACCCGTAAGGAGGGTCCTCATGGGAATTCCGCCGGAGAGGGCCGTGGACCTAAGCAGCCTGAGCGATCCCGAGGCGTTTTGGGAGGTGGTAGAGGCAATCAGGTCATCCCTGAGGTCAAGGGAGGCGTCGGCGGGGGCTCGCATGGACAGCGGTAAAGATAATGTTAAAAATAATTAAAAATAAAAGATAAAAATTTTATATTGCTAGTTCCTCTAGCCTCCTCTTAGTCGTGCGTATGCCCAGGAGCACCAAGGCCGCGTCCGCTATCGCTATGATCCCTAAGGTGTACCAGGTCGCGGAGAACCCTATCGCGGACATCATGAGCATTGCAAGGGTTAACATGAACAGCGGCCCTATGTGGCCAAGCCCGTCCGTGAGGGCCACCCCGGTGCTCCTGGCCCAAGATGGGAAGTTCTCGGCCGCGTATATGTAGAGCGCGGATATGAGGAACGTGTTCGTGAAGGCGAAGACGAAGTAGGACAGGACCTCCTCCCAGACCGGCCCCTTCAGCCCGATGCCGAACAGGGAGATCCCCTGCACGACGAGCAGCAATGAGATTAGGTGCTTCCTCTCAAACGCGTCCGCAAAGATGTAGTTGAGGAAGCCGCCCAGGGCATAGCCGAAGCCGCCGAGCCCCGTTATCAGGAGGCTGGTCATGACAGCGTAGCCGGCGGCCGCCAGGGCCGAAGTCGTCAGGACGAGCACAGGGTACGCGTAGATGTAATAGAGTATGAACACGGCGAAGACAAGCGCGAACCTGAGCACGTAGCGCCTATCAGCCAGGAGCGAGGCTATGGGGGCCTTCGTCTCCTTGACCACCACGCCCAGCGTCCTCTCGATCGGAGGTAGCTCGCCGTAGCGCCTTTTATAGCGCTCCTCCATCTCATTTACTATCCTTTCTGCCTCTGATATCCTGCCGCGCGCTATGAGCCACCTGGGACTCTCAGGCAGCCCCCTCCTGAAGAATATGACGAGCACCGCTCCGACGCCCCCGATTACGAATATTATCCTCCAGCCCCAGGGCGCTATCGGTATCAGCAAGTACGCCAGAAAAGGTATAATTCCGGCCCCTAGGAATCCGAGAAAAGTCCCAAACCCCTGGTAATGCCCCCTGGCCTTGGCCGGGGCCAGCTCGCTCAGATAGGCCGCGGCCACCGCTAGATCCGCGCCTATTCCTATTCCGGTCAGGAGCCTCGAAGCGTAAACGTTCAATATGTCTGGGGAGGCGGCGGTCCACAGCGATCCGAGCGAGTATGAGATCAGGGTTATCGCCAGCCCTATCTTCCTTCCAAACCTATCAGCTATGTGGGAGTAAAGTATGGCGCCGATCAGGTAGCCGGAGAGCCCTATGGTTCCACCGACGGTCGCGACGACCACCGGGTTCACGTGCATCTGCGCGCCTATGGCGGGCGCCGCCAGCCCTATCGTGAGGACGTCGAGCTCCCCGAAGAAATACGTCAGGCCCACCAGCAACATCACGCTCCAGGGCCAAGGCCAACGGTCGAAGCGGTCTATCCTGGCGCCTAGATCCTCGGCTTTCGCGGACATCGCTCGAAGTAATTAAATTAATGCTGTCTATATATAGTTTTTGTTAAGATGGATCCCTCCTCGGGTCGACGCCCCTCACAGCGGCCCCCTTACTTGGGCGCGCCCGCGGCGGGCCGCCTCCACGTTCAACTCCACGACATCCTCGGGCCTGCCGGAGAGCGCGGCCCTGATGGCCTCCTCGGCGCTTGGGCCGCGATCCTCGTCCCCCAGCGCCCCGACGAACGCCCCGAAGAGGACGGCGCTCGTCAGGACCCTGGGCTCCCTCATTCTGCCCACGCCCAAGCTCTCGGCTATCCTCGTGCCCTCAACCGCGAATGCGCGCAGGCGATCGTTTGGAACGGGCCTCACCAAAGACTCGTTGTACAGCACGAGGCCGCCGTCCACCACGTCGTCCAGCGAGTTGAGCGCAGGCGAATCAACAGCTATCAGCGCGTCCAACGTCGTGGGCAGGGGGTTCTCGAGCCCTGAGGATGACTCCACCACTATGACTTCCACCTTCCCTCCCCTCGTCTGAGGGCCGTACCTAGGAACAACGGATGCCCTTCTGCCGGCCAGTATCGCGCGATAGGCCAGGAAGTTGCCGAGCTCGACGACGCCCAGGCCCCCTCTTCCTGACGCCATTATCCTAAACCTTCCCCTCGAGGCCATAGAGGTCCCTGCAGAGCATGGGAGGGAAGTATCTCGCGCTCACCTCGTGGACGAACGACTTGGACTCGTCTATTCCCATCCTCCAGTTGACGTTACAGGTGCCCAGGAACTCGACGAACGCGAACCCGCCCATCAGCTGCGCCCTGAACGCGTTAAGGACTATCCTGTAGGCCTCCAAGGCCTCCCTTGCCGAGTAGAAAAGCCGGCCCTTAACGCGGATCGGCCTAGGCGCCAGCACGGCCCTACGGAGGTAAGCCGGGCCTTCGACCGCTGAGAGTATCCTGCACGCGTCCAACGGATTCCCGGACGATCTGACGTCCCTTCCGCCGGGGGTGGTCGTCGTCCTCATGCCCGGGATAGTCGTCGGGGCCATCTGGCCGCCCGTCATCCCAAAGGTCATGTTGTTGTACATGAAAATTGTCATGGGGGTTCCCCTGCTGGCGGCGTAGACGAGCTCCTGGAGCCCTATGGAGAGGGCGTCGCCATCGCCCTGCACCGCGAAGACCACGGAGTCGGGCTCCACCAGCTTTATCCCGGCCATGACCGCCGGGGCCCTGCCATGCGGCGCCTGAACGAAGTCCACGTCCAACATCAGGTATCCCAGGGACGAGCACCCCACGGTGCCGACCATCGCCGCCCTATCAGCGACGCCCAGCTCCACCAGCGCCCTAGCTATGAGCTTCAGGAGGAGGCCGTGCTCGCATCCAGGGCAAAAGGTGCTGGCCTTTCCCTCGTAGATGATGGGTATCCGGGTTGCCCTCCTGGCGTCAAGCCCGAGGCTCATGCCAACACCTCCGACCTGGTCACTACGCCCCCCATGAGCGGCATCTTCTCGACGCGCTCCTCGGGGCCCAGGACCTCGCGCACGTCGTGGTACATCTGCCCCTCGTTCATCTCGGCCACGATGAACCTGATCCCGCGGCCGCGCAGCCTTGAGAGGCCCTCGGCCGGGAAGGGCGAAATCGTCACCGCGCGGAAGAGCCCGGCGCGCTCCCCCGCCTCGCGCCTAGCCTCCACGAGCTCCCTTGCTATGCGCGCGGATATTCCGAAGGATACGTAGATGATGGACGCGTCATCGCAGGCGTAGCACTCGTACTGCGATTCGCGCTCCGAGATGCGCGCCCACCTGCGCTCGGCCTCCTCCTTAAACTCCCTCAGTTCCCTCGGGTCGAGGAAGCCGGTCGTCAGGGCGTTCCTGGTGGCCCTGCCGCGCTTTCCCCTGACGGCCCATCCAAGGTCCGCCGGGTCCACGGGCCTGATCCTAGAGCTCAGGGCCTCCAGGTCTACGGCCTCCCTCATGTGCGCCACCACGGCATCCGTCAATATCACGACGGGGATCCTGTACTCGAAGGCCAGCTGGAACCCTCTGTTCACGTGGACCATGGCCTCCTCGACTCCCTGCGGAGCTAGGACTATGGCCCTGGAGCCTCCATGGCCAAGGGACCTAGTGACGAGCGAGTAGTCGCTTTGCTCAACCTCGGTCGTTCCGAGCCCAGGACCTCCCCTGTTGACGTCTATTATGAGGAACGGCACCCCGGCCGTGTAGGCGTGCGATATCCCCTCCACCATCAGGCTAAGCCCTGGCCCTGAGGTGGCCGTCATGGCCAGGTGGCCGGCGGCCCCTGCGCCCAGCAACATGTTAACCGCCTCAACCTCGCTCGAGGCCTGAACGAACGCCCTGTAGCGAGGGAACCTGGGATCCCCCAGCTCGGACGCCATGAACTCCATTATCTCGGAGCTCGGGGTTATCGGGTAGCCGAAGTAGGCCTCCACGCCCGACATGAGCGCGGCCAGCCCCATGGCCTCCGCGCCCCTGAGGAGCTGCATCCCGCACAAGCTACCCGACCTCCCTCACCTCGATTATGGAATACTCGGGACAGACCCAATAGCACGCCGCGCACCCCGTGCAGGGGCCCAAGGCGCCCATGTAGCTCCACTCAACGTAATGGTAGCCCATGCCATTCACCATGTCGGATAGCTTGAAGTTGCCCATTGGGCAAGCCGCCACGCATATCCCGCACCCCTTGCACCTCTCAACGTCCACCTTTACCTCCCATTTGACAGTCCCGCCCACGGCCTCCACGCCCACGGTAGCCCGCGGCTTCCCATGAATATAATCTAACCTAAGGTTTCCGCGCATGCGCCCGGAACGCCCTTATAGGGCCGCCGCCCATTAAAGCCGAATTGGCAGGCATCAGGTTCGCCCTTAGGCTGCTAGGGAACCTGGGCCCCACATCCCTCTATCAGCGCGCGTGCAAGGAGGCGGAGGCGCACGGATTCGACGAGTGCTGGCTATCGCACGATCTCTTCATGCCCAGCTCCTGGGTTAGGTCGGTTGCGGTCGCGGCCGTCACGAGCAAGGTGAAGATAGGCTACATGGCCGTCCCGTTCACCCTGAATCCCTCGGAGATCGCGACCTTCGCGGCCACGTTGGACGAGTTCTCGGGCGGCAGGGCCATCATAGGGACGGGGGCCCACACCCAGTCGATGTATAGTTGGATAGGGCTGGGCGACCTGGACGTCGTGGAGCTGACCAGGGAGACCGTGACGCTCGTCAGGAAGCTCCTGAACGGCGAGCGCGCCAAGTACTCCGGAAGGTACTACAGCTGGACGGAGGACGCCTACCTCAGGTTCAAGCAGCCCAGAAGTATACCTATTTATATAATGTGCTTCGGCAGAGAGCTGTGCGAGCTCTCGGGGGAGATCGGCGACGGCAGCATGCCGATGGCCACGCCGCCGGACGCCTTCGACATACCCGTGGGCTACATAATTTCGGGGGCCAAGCGCGCCGGGAGGGATCCCTCCGAGGTCGACCGCGTCGCTTTCGCCTGGGTCTACTACGCGCCCGACGGCGAGGTTGACTACGAGGCCCTGAGGAGGGTAATATCCTATTTCGTGCCCTATATAGATCCTGAGATGCTAGCCAGGGTAGGCATAACCGCGAAGGACGTTAGGCCCATAGCGGAGAGGCTCGCGGCAGGCGATTACGAGGGGGCCGCGCGGGAGGTCACTGATCGGATGTTCGACCTGGTGATAAGCGGGAAGGCCGACGACATAATAGCCGGCATAGAGAAGCTGATAGGGAAGGGCGCCACGAACATATCCATAGGAGGGCCCCTTGGAAGGGACGTCGTGGAGGCGGCGCGCGGCATAGGGACGCAAGTACTGCCTTACTTTAGAGATAAATATCGTGATTATTGAATAAAATTGCGCCTCGAAGATTAAAATAGCGAGGCCGCCAACGTCCTAACGTGCTGCTGAAGCGCATACCGAAGTCGCCCACCCTGGGCATGATGTACAGAACGATAGAGATGAAGTCTATGGGAATGGAGGTTTACTCGCTGGCGCCCGGCGAGCCGTATTTCTCAACGCCGGCGGAGATCGTGGAAGCGGCGTATCGCGCGATGTTGGAGGGATGGACGCACTACGTCGAGGCCTTGGGCATACGGGAGGTGAGGGCGGCCATTTCCAGGAAGGTCAGAAGGGTCAACGGCATCAATGCGGATGAGGAAGAGGTGGCCTTCATGCCGGACAAATACGCGCTGGCCGCCGTCCTCCAGGCCGTGGTGAGCAAGGGAGACGAGGTCCTGGTGCCGGATCCGGGCTACTTCTACTCGGAGCCCGTGATCCTGGCCGGAGGGAGGCCCGTCAGGTACAGGCTGGCGGGCGATTTCTCCCTGGACGTGGACGAGATAAGGAGGAAGATGGGCGAGAGGACCAAGGCGATAGTGGTGAACTCGCCGGCGAATCCGACCGCCAAGGTGTTCCGCCGCGGAGAGCTGGAGGAGCTCTATGAACTTTCGAGGGAAAGGGGCGTGAAGATAATAAGCGATGAAGCCTACGAGGATATAATATTTGAGGGCCAACATTTCTCCCCGGGATCGCTCGAGGATTCCCCGGACCTTGTGATATCCGTATTTAGCCTCTCCAAGAGCTTCTCGATGACCGGATGGAGGGCCGGCTACTTGGTGGCGAACCGCAGGTTGCTCTCCCTAGTCTCCAAGTACGTTGAGCACACGATGACGTGCTTTCCGCCCTTTATACAGGTGGCCGCCGCGTACGCGCTGGACAACCAGGAGAGGCTCGTTGCCCCCATGAAGGAGGAATGCGCCAGAAGGAGGAGGATCGTGTTGGAATACCTAGACTCCACGCCGCATTTGGAGGCAAACCGGATCGAGGGAACATTCTACGCTTTCCCAAGATACGACGTTGACGTGGGATCTGTTAAGCTCGCGGAGAAGCTGCTGAGGGAGCAGAGGGTGGCCGTGGTGCCGGGCATCGGGTTCGGGCCATCCGGCGAGGGGCGCTTCAGAATATCCTTCTGCCAAAGGGAGGAGGAGCTCATAAAGGGGTTGGAGGGCCTGCGTAGGTTCTTCAAGGCCAGCTAAGGGAACAGAAAAATCATTAAATAAAAATATATCTATTATCAGCTACCAGTCGCGCCCGTCTCCTGCGCGCTCAGGGCGACCCTCAGGTCCCTAGTCTCAACGCCGCTCCTCACCGACCATATGAACAGGAGGACCGCGACGACCGCCGCTATTATGGTATCATAGGGAAACGGGATCGGCGGATTCGAGAAGACGCCGAACTGGCCCACGTATGAGAGCACGAACACCAGGAACAGCGATGAGATATACCATATGCCGGCCTTTATGTGCTCCTTCCCCTCCTCGTTCACCGCCCTGTAGGCCGCGTAGAGAACGGCCGCCGTGAGCGCCGCCTCTATTATCGTATAGGCCACCATGGGCCATACGTAGGAGAAGCTGAGGGGCAGCCCGGCGCCGCTGGTTGCGTTATACGGCACTATGACCATATTGTAGAGCAGGAAATACGTGGAAATAGCGGAAATCACCCAATATATTATCCCCAGGCTTATCGTGAGGCTCCCCCTCCTGGCCCCATAGGAGCTGGACGTCGTGAAAATCAGGAATATTGGTAGGCCGAGGGTCGTCACGAAGAAGACGAACCATATCATCGAGAACGAAGCCCAGTAGGTCGCTAGGTAAGCCGCCACGTACGCCAGGCCGGCGAGCAGGGAGACCGCAGGCAACCTAAAGGGCCTCTTGGCGTCGGCCGCCGTCCTCCTGAGCACGGCAACTATCGGGCCGGCGATCACGTACGTTAACAGCGCCATCAGCACAGCGTAGGATCCGACGGTGACCCACGAGGGGAACGGAAGCATGAATATTATCGAAAGTATAGTTGTGGCTAATAGCGCCACGTACGGCGTCTTCCTCCTGCTGAGCTTGAGGAACACGTCCGGCAGGTTGCCTGATGCGGCCATCCCGTAGAACCCCCTGCCGCAGGATCCCAGTTGGGCCCACCCGGCCGGCATGGGCGACAGGATGGCCATCGCGAACACGACCAAGGAGAACGCCACGAGTAGCGGGTTGCCGGTCAGCTTGAGTATCTCCACCATGGCGCCGCTTGATAGGGGCGTGCTCAGCAAATTGCCCCAGTCACCTGGAGACAGGGAGAGGGCCTTCCAGTTTATTGCGCCTATGAACGCGACCTGCAGCACTAAGTAAACGAGTGCCCCCAGAAGGAAGCCAGCTATCAGGCCCCTTGGGATGTTCTTCTGCGGATCCTTGACCTCGCTCCCCCACTCGATCGCCTGCCTGAATCCGAAATACGAGTACAGGATGCCGGCGGTGGGCAGCGCCAGCACTAGGGACGCCGGGCCCATGGGCACAAATCCGCCAGGAACGGACGTGAAGTTGCCCGGGTTGAAGTAGATGAAGAGAAGACCGGCCGCTATGAGCGGTATAACCAGCTTAAGCCACCCCAACCCCTCCGTGAGCTTGCCGAGCAGGTAAACGCTGTAGTAATTGAGGAAGAAGAACGCCAGGACGAAAAGCACCGAGACGGCGAAGCCATACCAGGTGAGGACGTCGCTCACCATGAGCTGGGGGAAGAACGCCGATAGGTAGCTGACTATCGCCTCGACCTCCGCGGTTACAACGGCGGAGTACCCCAGTATATAGGCCCACGCGACGATGAACGAAACGAAGCCGCCGTATGCGTAGTGGGGATACCTGACTATGCTGCCCGACCTCGGAAGCATAGCGCCGATCTCGGCATATGCTAGGACTATGAATATGACCAGCACGAGCCCAAGTACCCATGAGACGATTGAGGCGGGCCCCACGGCCGCGGCCGAGTACAGGGGCGCCATCAGCCACCCGCTTCCGACGATGGCGCTGAAAGCCATGAACATTAAGGACCAAAATCCAAGCGATTTCTTCAGTTCTTTATCAGATTTTATCGCCTTTTCCTCATGAGTGATGGGGGCGTCGACCATTCAAGCGACTAACGAATGACTATAATATAAATGTTATCATTACGACTTAATAATGTTAAATTGCCCCGAGGGCTTCGCCCCCAGCGATTGAGCCCGGCGGGAACGCTTATAAGCCGACCAGCAACAATATGCGCGCCTCGGTAGCTCAGCTGGTTAGAGCGCCGCCTTGGTAAGGCGGAGGTCGCGGGTTCAAATCCCGCCCGAGGCTCGCCCCAGAAGGCGCGGAGGTACCCTTATTTCGAACGGCGCGCAGTTGACATCCGTGGAGTTCTACGTGGGGACCAGCGGCTGGAGCTATTTGTGGAACCCCGACGGCATCGAGTGGTACGCCTCGAGCTCGGGGCTGAACGCGGTGGAGCTGAACTCCAGCTTCTACAGGACGCCTTTCCGCAACATGGTCAGGGCCTGGGCCAGGAGGGACGAGCTCAGGTGGAGCATCAAGGTCAATAGAAGGGTCACGCACGTGAGGAGGATGAAGGCGCCGGCGGCGCTCGAGGAGCTTCGCGCCTTCATGGAGGCCATGGGGCCGATGGAGGACGCCGGGCTAGTTGACTTCTACCTCTTTCAGCTTCCCCCTCAGTTCCAAGCCACCGAGGAGAACTGGGAAAGGATACGCGGGATCGCCGAGGCGACTGGCCTTGGCCCGAGGATGGCGGTAGAGTGGAGGGATGGGAGCTGGTTCTCGGAAGGGTGGGTCAGGAGGGCGGCGGAGCTGGGGATAACCGTGGTCTCCGTGGATGCGCCCGGCATCTCTTTCTACGCCAGGAGCAGCGAGAGCTCCTACGTCAGGCTCCACGGGAGGAGCGCCTGGTACGCCCACGATTACTCGGACGAGGAGCTCGACGAGGTATTATCCCGCTTGAGGTCCCTGGGCGGATCCCGCGCCTACGTGTTCTTCAACAACGATCACGCCATGCTGGAGAACGCGAGGAAGATGTTCGAAAAAATGTCGCGTGTCCCCGGGTTTGAGCCGGGATCACGGGGAGGACGTCGCCGAGTAGTTCCCAGGGCTCTGCGGTATCAGGACCATGGGATACGTCTCCACGGGCATGCCGGCGCTGTATATCGGCACTATCTTCCAGCCCCACCTGGCGCTGGGCACCCACTGGCCCCCGAAGAGCGGGAGCAGCACGTAGTGACCCAGGTTCTGCGGCTGCATCATGAAGGGCTCCTGCTGAGCTATCAGCGGCTCCACCCCAGGCGGGAACGGGTTCTGGAAGTCTATGGGGCCTGCCATCGTCATCATATTCGTTGTAGCTATCGAGGCGTTTATCGCCTGCGGGCTGAGGCTCCCGGCCCTCTCGAGGGCGTTGACCGCCCAGTCGTATGCGCCCAGGTCGTACCCTATGGCCATGTCCCACTCCCTTCCGGTCGACGACTCGTATATCTGGGCCCACTGCGAGGCGTTGACGTGAAGGAGGGGCGAGTAGTACGTGGATATCGTCGGGAACCACCAGACCTCCGCGCTTATCCCGTACGCTAGGTCGTCGCCCAACGCCTGCTCGTTCGAGGGGAAGACGTTGGCCCTCGCGACCGTCGCGACGAGGGGGACCCACCCCTCGGCGTGGGCCTGCCTCCAGAGCGTCGCGAAGTCTGGCGGGTCCAGGTCGCCGGTGAGTATAGTTGCGTTCGCCGCCTTGGCCTCCAATATGTAAGGCGTGTAGTCCGTGGTTCCCGGGGTCACGAGCCCCAGGTTCACGACCTTGTAGCCGGCGGCCTCCGCCATAGGTATAATGACCCTGTCGAACGTCTGGCCCCCGACGTCGTTCGTCGATATAACAGCCACCACGTGGTTCGTGGAGTTGCCGGCCAAGTTCCATATGTCTATGTAGGTCTGGGCGAGCTGTGGGAAGGCCCAGCCGACCATGTAGGTCCAGTGATACGGCCCCTGAACCACCCACGCGTCCACGGGCCCCTCTATGGCCAGCGCGGGGACCCCGTACTTCTCGGCGACGGCGCTCGCGGGATCTATGGTCTCCGGCGTGTGCATCAGTATAAGGAGGTCCACGTGGTCCTGGGTTATCAGCTGCTGGGTGACCGCCGAGGCGACGCTCTCGCTGCTCTGCGTGTCCTTTAGTATTATCTGAACTGGGAGCTTCCTCCCATAAGCCGCCATGTATATTCCGCCCATGTTCTGATTTATGTAGTTCTGGACGTACGCGGCCAGCCACGGATCCGGGGCGCCGAAGGACGCGAGCGGCCCGGTCAGCGGCGCCACGACCCCTATCCTTATAGCCGAGGGCGCGGCGGGAGGCCTGGGCCACCAGACGTAGGCTGCGACTCCCGCGACAACGACGACAACGATGATGGCTATGATCGCGTACTGGAGCCTAGTTGCCCCCTTCCTCCTCATTTTCGAGGCCTTAAAGCCGTCTGTATTTATAAACGGCACGCCTAACGCCGCATAATGCTATAATAACATTAATTAACTTATATCTTCGGTAAATTCAGCTTGAAGCTCCTCACCTGACGCGGCCCCTATAGGAGAAATATATCGAGAGGTCGTAGGCCATCTTTATGAAGCCTCCGGCCCACAGGGGTCCCCAGTCCGCGCCCGAGTACATCATGTAGCCGGCGACGGACGGGCTCACGGCGGAACTTACCGTGCGAAACGTGTTCGTGAGGGCGTTGGCGAGGACCCTCTCCCTGTCCTCGAATAGCTCGGCCATCATCGCCTGCCGCGTGGGCACGTCCATCTGGGACACGCTCTGCCTCATGAAGAGGAACGCGACAGCCCATGCTAGGGTGCCCCCGACCGGCACGAGCACCAGGAACACGTTCGAGAGAAGGTGGGTGTAGACCATAGTGCGGAGGTTCCCTATCCTGTCTGCCAAGGCCGATGCGCCGTAGATCGAGAGCGCGGTTATCACGTTGGCCGCCGCGAATATCTCGCCCAGGCTCGCGAGGGAGGCGTGATAGGTTGAGTAGAACCAGTAGGAGAGCACGGACTGCGACACGAAGCCCCCGCCGAACGCGTCGATCGAGAAGAGCGCCGAGAGCTTCCTCAGGTCGCGCAGCGCGGCCGGCCTGAACGACGATAGGCGCTCGCGGCCCTGGAGGCCCTCCGGCTCCACGCCCTTCAGGCCCTTGTATATGGCAACCATGGATATCCCGGAGGCGGAGAGCCCTAGGAAGGCGATGCGGACGTTTTCCAAACTCAAGGAGAACAGGGGGGCGCCGGCCGACAGCGCGCCGATGGAGGAGGCGGCGTAGCCCACGAGGTTGTATATGCCGAACGCCCTGTTAACGCGGCGCCTTTCCACGAGGCCCGGTAGGATCCCCACCTCTATCGACTGGAAGGGGCCCGCCTCCGTCCCGGTCGTGCTCACGTTGCTCAGGAAGAGCGCCGCGTAGATAGCGGGCGTCCAGGCCAACGAGGCCAGCAGCGCCCCGGAGGCGGCCATCAGGGAGGAGAAAAGGAAGAGGGACGCGCGCCTTCCGAGCCCAAGCCACGTGATGGCGACGTTGGAGGCAACGTTGCCGGCGGCTATCGCGAATATGCCGAGGCCCACCATGAGGGGGCTGAGCCCCAGCCTAGCCAGGTAGATGGGCGCCAGTATGCTCGTCAGCCCTGAGAAGTAGACGCGGATGCCCTTGGATATGTAGAGCCTGAGCTCCTGGCCCATCGGGAATGCCCCTGCGCCACCCGGGATCGCGAGCGCCTATAGGTCTTTTCAGCTCGGCCGGCTCGCGCGGGCCCCACTATTGACCTGAAGTCAGAGAGGAGCCTCTCAGCGTCGCGCGCGTCGAGCGGCGCCAGAGGCCTGGGCAGGTAGCCCCTCGGCTCCCTCCTCCCGAGCACGACCGCCTGGAACAGGTAGTAGTAGGCCGACGGGAACTCGTAGCGCGAGAGGACGCGCATCAGCTGTGAGAGCTTCCTCTGATCTTCCAGGTCGCCGGACGCCCAGACCCTCTCTGGGAGGTCCGTGAAGTTCGAGGTGCCGCACACCCCTCCCCAGGCCCCGAGCGCCCTGGCGGCGAGCAGGAGGTCGTCCTGCCCCTCGTAGATCGGGATCCCAGGGAGCGCCGCGAGGTAGCCCTGCAGGCTCCCGAGGTCCCTCGAGCTGTCCTTCAGCCCGGCCAGCATGCCGGTCCTCCTCTGGAACTCGGCCGCGGACTCGGGGTCCACGCGGTTCCTGGCCATCTGAGGTATGTTGTAGATGATGACGGGCACGTCCGCCAGGCGAGCCAGCTCCGAGTAATATTCGACGATCTCCCCCTGCCCCAGCTCGTAGTAGAAGGGCGGCACCGAGACCACCGCGGCTGCCCCCACGTCCTTCGCGTGCCTGGCCAGCTCCACGGATTCCTCAAGGTTGCCGCGGTGGACGCCCGGGAGGAGCGCCATCCCCGAGGGGAGCCTGGACGCGAACTCCGATATCAGGCGCTTGTGCTCCGATAGGCTAAGCAGGTGGAACAGGCCAACGGACCCGGCCGGGAAGACCGCCGAGGCGCCCGATTCGCGCAGGAACGATAGGAGCTCCGATATGCCCTCCGCGTCTATGCTCCAGTCCCTGAGGGGGGTTACGGCCGGCGTGACTATGCCCCTGGGAGGACGGCTGGACGACAACAAGGCACCTCATGAGTAGGGCGGTATGACCTCGCCCTCGAGCGGGTTGGGCCCGTAGTCGAAGTAGACGTTCTTTATCTTCGTGTACTCCAGGACCCCATGTATGGAGTTCTCGCCCGCCTGGCCCGACATCCTGAAGCCTGTGTGGTAGCCCTGCGTCGCCTCGGGGCCGGGCATGTTGACGTAGAGCTCGCCGAACTTTATCTCCCTGGCGGCCCTCATGGCGAGCGAGAGGTCCTTCGTGAAGAGGTAGGACGCGAGCCCGTACATGGAGTCGTTCGCCAGCTCTATGAGCTTCCCGAAGTCGTCCCCGACCTTCATGGCAGGCAGCACCGGCCCGAATATCTCCTCCCTGAACACCCTGGAGCTCTGGTCCTCCCCCTCGATTATCGTGGGCAGGTAGTGATATCCCCTGGAGAAGGGCTCCGGGAGGGACGGGCGCCCCCCTCCGTAGAGTATCCTGAGGCCCTGGCCCCTCGCCTCCTCGACCATGCCGGAGACCTTCCTCAGCTGGCCCTCGTTTATCAGAGGCCCCATCTCGTTCCTCCTCGGATCCCCGACCCTGATCGACGACGTCAGCTCAAGGAACCTGCGCATGAACTTGTCGTACACCGCCTCGTGCACGAAGAGCCTCTCGGCCGCTATGCAGGACTGGCCGGCGTTCCAGTACTTGGCCCACATCAGCACGCGGGCGGCCAGCTCCAGGTCGGCGTCCTTCCACACCATGAAGGGCGCCTTGCCACCGAGCTCCAGGATCACCTTCGCCATGGAGCTGGACGCGGAGGCCATTACCTCCTTGCCCGTCCCCGTCTCGCCGGTCAGCGTGATGAGCGCCACCTTCCTGTTCGAGGTCATCGCCGGCCCTATGACGCTCCCCCTTCCGGTCACGAAGTTAAGCACGCCCCTCGGGAGCCCGGCCTCCTGGAAGGCCCTGGCGAGCCACTCCCCAACGAAAGGCGTGTCCGAGCTCGGCTTCAGGACCACTGTGTTCCCCGTCACGAGCGCGGGCCCCACCTTCCTGGCTATCATGCCGGCCGGGAAGTTCCAGGGCGTTATCGCGGCGACGACACCGTATGGCACGCGGTACTGCAATATCACCCTGTCCGGCTTCGTGCCCTCGACGACGTCGCCCGTTATCTTCCTCGCCATCTCCGCGTAGTAGGAGAGCTGGTCGAGGACCCCGTCGACCTCCTGGGCCGCCTCCCTCGCGGGCTTCCCGACCTCCTCTATCAGGAGGTCCTCGAGCTCCGACCTCCTGGACCTAATTATATCAATTGCCCTCCATATGTATTTCGCGCGCTCCACCGACGTGAGCCTCTCCCAGGAGCGCTGGGCCTCGTACGCGGCGTCGACGGCCCTCCCCACGTCGTCGGGGGTCGCAGACGCGAACTGCCCTATGAGCTCGCCAGTGGCCGGGTTGTACTTGTTCAGGAACTCGCCGCCGGAGGGCGGGACCCATTCCCCATCTATGAGAAGCAAGGACTTCCTCATGCTTAGCTCAAATCGCGGCCGCACTAATAAAGGTTCGCAGCGCTAATCGTAGGAGCGAAGGACCAGCATCAGGGCGGCGAACTCGACCGCGCCTATCGCGACCATCCACTCGACGCCGAGGAGCTCCTCGCCCAATATCGCGTAAAGCGCGTAGTAGACGCCGTAGGGCAGCCCGACGAGGAGGGAGACGAGGAGGAGGTAGGCCATCGCCTGGAGGGTGCTCAGGGAGCCGCCGCTCCTCAGGGTCCACTCGAACATTATCCCCGCGGCCGGCACGGAGCTCGCGGGGCCCAGGACCCCGGCCAGGAATGGCAGCAGGTAGACCGGGTCAAGCCCCCTGATCCAGGCCAGGGCCATCAGCGATCCCTCCAGCGCGTAGTAGACGATCGCCAGTATCGCGATCTTCGGGAGGGCCAGGTCCACCTTGGTTATCGGGAGAGACCTGAGGGCGGAGGCCCCCCTGACCTCCACGGCGTAGAGGGAGTAGGGCGTTATTATGGTTAGGTACGCCATCTCGATCCCATAGATCGTTATGAGGTAGCCGAGGGAGGCGCGGGGGACCTGATAGGACTCGGCCAGGAGGATCCCGGCCATCACTATGGGCCCTATGAGCGCCGAGGCCAGGAGCGACCTCCTCGACATCTGAAGGTCGGCCCTGAGGATCGCCAGCGTCCTCGACCTGAGGATCCTCCAGCCGCGGAGCGCGCCGCGCGCCGAAGGCCCAGCGATGGGCCCGGGGCTCAGTATCCTGAGGGCGGCGGATGGCATCCACCTGCGCGCGAGGTAGCCGAGGACGCCGAGCCACAGGGCCGTGGTGACCGCGCCGGCCGGCGAGAAGATGTAGGCGCCCGAGACGAGGGGGAGGAAGGCGAGCGCCGAGGGGGCTGAGGCGCGCGACATGCAGGACATGCAGATCATCGGGATCGTGAAGACGAGCGGGATCAGCGAGGCGACCGAGCGGCGGGCGACCGCCCCGGCCATCGAGGCCGAGTAGGAGGATTGCGCGATCACCACGGCCTCGATGACCAGGACGGCCGACTCGGATCCCAGGAGGGCCCCGAGGAGGGGATACGGCTCCAACGATATAGCGGACGCGAGGGCGGAGCCCGCGACCGCGGCCAGCAGGGGGTAGTCGAAGAGGGACTCGAACGCCCTCCTAACGTGCCTCCTCACGTCCTCCTCCTCGAGAGGGAGCAGGTACAGGAAGTCCCTGACGTTCGACGAGCCCTGGACGGCGTAGGCCGTAGGGAGAGCGCTGGAGGACACGAAGAGCCCGCCCACTCCGAAGTAGATCAGCTGGGCGCCGAGCGGGGAGGTGGGGACGAACCTCAGCATGAAGCCGAACAGGATCATCATGAGGAACCCGATAGCGCTGAGAGAGTATTTCGAGGTGGCGGCGCTCCTGATGGTCCGCGCGGTGTTGTAGGGCCTGAAACCGCTCTGCCTCGAGGCAGCGTATCCTTGATAAAGGATCTCCCTCGCTATGGCGCCCTTGAGGTCGGGGCCATCAGAGCGCCTCCACAAGCCCCTTTATCTCCTCCTCCGCGTGTATGGCCCTCAGGAAGGCCTCCTCGAGCGAGCCGGCGTGCAGCTGTTCCATTATGGAGCGCGTCGCGCCCTCCATCAGCATCCTGCCCTCGTTCAGTATCCCGATCCTGTCGCATATCCTCTCGGCGACCTCCATCACATGTGTGGAGAACAGGACCGCGCCGCCGTCCTTCCTGTGGGCCTGTATCACGTCCTTGAGTATCCTGGCGGACTTGACGTCGAGCGCGTTGAATGGCTCGTCCAATACTAGCAGCCTCGGCCTGTGCATGAGGGCGGAAACGATCGCCACCTTCTGCTTGTTGCCCTGCGAGAGCGTCGCTATGTACGAGCCCAAGTACTCGCCCAGGTCGAACGCGTGGACCAGCGCGTCCAGCCTGTCGGCGCCCACCCCCCTTATGGAGGCCACCAGCTCGAGGAACTCCTTAACTGTGAGGGACTCCAGGACAGCTGGGGACTCGAGCACCGCTCCTATCTCGTTCAGAAGCTTGCCGCGAGGCCTCCCCATCCCCAGCAGGTCGACCTCGCCCTCGTAATCCACGAGGTTCAATATCGCCTTTATCGTTGACGTTTTCCCTGCCCCGTTGGGCCCGAGGAGGCCGTAGACCTCCCCGGGCATTATCTCGAAGGATACGCCGTCCACGGCCACCTTGCGCCCATATCTGACCCTGAGGCCCGACACCCTGAGGATGGGGCGCGCGTCCAACGCGGTGCCCTGGAGCCGCGGCTTAAAAAGCGCGCTCAGACCTTCTCCTTCTCCAGGAGCTCCACCCTGACCTTGCCCCTCAGCAGCTCCCTGAACTTCTCCGCGTAGCTCCTGTCGCCCACTATGGCCCCCCAGTGCATCGGGATAGCGATCTCCGGCATTATGTCAAGGGCGGCCTCGGCCGCCTCCTCCGGCGTCATTACGTAGGTCCCGCTCACGGGGAGGAGGGCTATCGTGACCTTGCCCCTCAGGCCCTTCATCTCGGGTATCCTGTCAGTGTCGCCAGCGTGGTAGATCGTCACGCCCCCTAGCTTCAGGAGGAAGCCCACCCCCTGGTAGTCCTTGGGATGGAACGGCTCCCCGGGCGCCTTGAACTTGTTTACGTTGTACGCCGGAACGGCCGATATCTCTATCCCCCTGACGAGCGCGGACGAGCCGGGCGCCAGGAAAGTCGTCCTGCCCACGGGGACCTTCCCCTTGCAGTTTATGGAGGCCACGACGTCGGTCCCTGGCCCTGCGACCTTCCTCAGGTCGTCCGGGCTCAGGTGGTCGAAGTGCTCGTGGCTTATCGTGACGATGTCCCCCGTTGGGTATTTCTGCTGCGGCAGCTTGTAGGGATCAGTGTATATCTTGAGGTTCCCGTACTCTATGAGGAACGAGTCGTGCTCCAAATAAGTTATCCTAACGCCTCCATGGGTTAGGGGCATCGCCGGGGCGATCGCGCCCCGACCCAATAAGCGTTGCGCGTCCCCCGATGGCGGCGCCGGCCGGTATCCCGGCCGGCGCGCTAGGCGACGTGGGCTAAATTTAAATAAGACCCTCCGCGAACTTCAAGTGGAGGTTCGGAGCAATAAATTGGAGCATGATAGGTTCCCGTTGTGCGTCTCCCCGGACCACGTGATGGGGCTACTCGGGTACCTAAGCGGACTCGGCGGGGTCGCCGACGCGGACTCCTTCAACAGGGCGTCGGGGGTTGACCTAGACCTGTTGCCCCACGCCCTCGATGCGGCCGAGATGCTGGGCCTGGTGGTATCCGAGTCCGGCTACATTATGCTGACCAAGCTGGGGAAGAGGTTCGGGAACGAGGGGGCGAGGCACGTAAGGAAGGAGCTGGGGGAGCTGATATCCGGGATAGCGCCCTTCAGGGACGTGGTGCGCGCCCTGAGGGAGGGGCGCCAGGTGAGGCGCGAGGAGGCGCTGGAGATGCTGAGGAAATACCAGTACGGGGGTAGCGAGGAGGAGCTGGAGAGGAGCTTCCGCTGCATGCTCTCATGGCTCCTCTACGCCCACCTCGCGGAGTACGACCCGGAGAAGGACGTCCTGAGGCCTCCGCGCGAGAGGCGCCGCTCAACCTAACGCGGGCGCGTCAGGACCCTCACGCCGCCCTCGTACCCGACGACGACCGCGTCCGCAACGCCCAGGAAGAACCCTGTCTCAAGGATCCCCTGGATGGACCTGAGCCTGGAGTCCAGATCCCTCGGGGACGCGTCCTGGGGGACCTCCACGTCGAGCACGTAGCCGCGCGCGTCCGACATCAGCGGGCCGCGCTTCCCCGCGCAGGACCTCTCCGAGAACCTGAGGCCCATGGCCCTCAACCTGCCCTCCACGAGCCCGAGGGCCTCGGGGAGCACCTCCACCGGGACGGGCCCCCTCTGGCCCAGCCTCTGGACGAGCTTCGAGTCATCGACCACGAAGATCCTGCGGGAGGCGTGATGTGCGAGCAGCTTCTCCATCATCAGGGCGCCTCCCCTGCCCTTTATCATGTCTAGGTTGGGGTCCACCTCGTCGGCGCCGTCCACGTATACGTCGATGTGATCCACGGATTGCAGGTGCGCGACGCGAAATCCCCTGCGGGCCAAGGCCATGGCGGTCTCGGCCGACGATGGCACGTAGGTCCTGGCGTCGGGGCGCATAGCGCCTATCAGCTCCATGACGGTGGATCCGGTCCCGATGCCCACGACCTCGGCCCCCTCAAGGAAGGCGAGGGCTCCCTCGGCGGCCCTCCTCTTAGGGTCCACGCGCCGCCGACGCCTCGGCCCAATTAAAGCTTGGCGGCGCGCTCAGATTAGCCGCATCACATCACGGATCAGAAGACTGGCCTATGAGTCCTCAACGCGCGCCAAGACCACGGGGCCGCTTCCTCCAGATAATGTTTGCCGCGATCCGCATCGATCCTCGCTCGGCGCGGAGGATCCGAACCGGAGGTTGCGGGCTGAGGCCCGCCGCTGCCAATACCGATATTTAGCCCTCCACGCAGGTCCCCGACGTGAAGTTCATCGGCACGGCGGTCTATAGGTTCAACCGCCCCCTGCCCGACGAGATCCTCGCCTCGACGAAGGGGCTGATGGATGAGCTCAACGGGCTCCTGGGCGGATCGGATGCAAGGGTCACCGGCGTGGAGGCGTCCGGGGACGTCCTAAGGGTGGGGCTCGAGACCGGGAGGCGCTCGAGGATACACAACGTGGCGCTTAGGATAAGGAATCACCTGGAGGGGACGATCGGGAGGCGCCACAGGATAGGGATAAGGGAGGTTGCGCTCGAGGACGTCGTGGTGGAGCTCGATCGCGAGTACAGGGTGTCCCTAAAGCTGCCCTACATCTCCGGGATATCCACGGCGGACGGAAGGACGCGCGTCTCGCTCGTCAGGCTGGGGGAGGCCGAGATGAAGAGGCCCCTCCTTGACAGGCTTCTCAAGGTGCTCGAGGACAAGGAGATGAGGGCCCAGTGGGGGGGCAAGGCCGAGCACTGGGTGCTGATCAGGAGGAGCCAGGAGAAGGCCCCCCGCTTCACGGAGGATCCGAACAAGCTCCTCGAGGCATCGGGGCTCATAAAGAGGTTCTCCGTGGGCCAGTGGGTCTACACGCCTACGTTCTACGCGCTCCTCAAGCCCCTGGCCGACCTCTTCGTCGAGGAGGTCGTCCTACCGCTGGGGTTCCGCGAGGCCGTGTTCCCGAAGATGTACCCGCTCGACGTGGGGCTGAGGACGGGGCACCTAAAGGGCACGGTGAACTCGATGGTCTTCGCCACCTTCCCCAGATCCTACGACATCTCCGAGTTCGAGGACGTGATAGACTACATGTCGGTCATGGACGAGGTCCCCGTGGAGGAGCTGTCCAAGAAGCTGGAGCCGCCGAGCGCCTTCCTCTGCTACGCGCAGTGCGAGCCCTTCTACTGGTTCTTCGGCGGGGAGGTCGTATCGGACGAGGGGCTCCCGATAAAGTGGTTCGATCGCTCCGGCCCCTCGTACAGGTGGGAGGCCGGAGGAATATACGGCATAGAGAGGATGGTGGAGTTCCACAGGATAGAGGTCGTCTGGATGGGGAAGGTGGACCAGGTCGTCGAGATAAGGAACCAGCTGCTGGAGGGCTACAGGAGGTTCATGGAAGAGGTCCTGGACCTCGAGTGGAGGTGGGCCTGGGTCACGCCCTTCTACCTTGAACAGTCGGGGGAGGTGGAGGCCGAGGGACGGGAGGTCGACATAAACCAGCCAGGGACAATAGACTTCGAGGCGTGGCTTCCCTACAAGGGCGACCGCGAGGATCGGAGGTCCTGGCTCGAGATAGGCAACATATCGATACACGGGACGAAGTACACGGGGTCCTTCCGCGTGAGGCATAACAGGGGCGAGACCGTCTGGACGGGGTGCTCCGGGTTCGGGACCCAGAGGTGGCTGCTCGCCCTCCTATCCCAGAAGGGGTTCGACCCGTCGAACTGGCCCCCCAAGTATAGGGAGAAGGTGAGGGAGAGGGGGATCCCCAGGCCCGTGGTCGAGGTCACGTACCCGAGGGGGCAGGAGGGGAGGGAGGCGCTCGACCGCATAATGGGGCCGCTCTCGAGGGCCGGCCTCGTCAGCGACTAGGAGCTCCGAGGCCAGGGACCTCATCCTGAGCGGGCCGTCCGACTCCAGCTCGAGCAGCCTGGCCTTGACGGCGGGCCCTCCAAGCCCATAGCCGCCCAGGCCGTTCCTGGCGACCACGCGATGGCAGGGGACCACTATGGGGCGGGGGTTCCTCGCCAGGAGCCTGCCGACGAGCCTCGGGCTGACCCCTAATACCTTAGCGACGTCACCATAGGTCGTGACCTCCCCGGGCCTCAGCAGAAGGAGCAGGGCCTCGAGCGCCTCCGCGTAGTCGTCCATGGCGGCCCTCCTGGCGCGGGGCCTCCCGTCGCCCTCCTCCAGCACGAGGAGCGGCATTCGCCAAGCTTATATCTGAAGGGATTTTTAACCGGCGAGTTGCTCGCAAAGGGCTACAGGGTCCTGGTCACGGCCTCCTCAAAGGGGCTCGGGAAGGCAATAGCCAGGAGCTTCCTGGAGAACGGGGCGGCCGCGGTCACGATATCCAGCAGGAACAGGGATAACCTGAGCAGGGCCGCCAGGGAGCTCTCGTCGGCGGGCGCTGGGAGCGTCTACGCTGTGCCGGCGGACCTGACGGTGAGGGAGCAGGTGGAGGAGCTCGTCGATAGGGCGCACGAGCTCATGGGGGGCCTGGACTCGGTGGTCTACGTGACGGGCCCGCCGAGGCCGGGGCGCCTGATGGAGCTGACGCCCGAGGACTGGGAATATGGGGCAAGGCTCCTGGTGCTCAGCGCGATCTGGATAACCTATAGGGCGGTCGACAGGCTCAGGAGGCCTGGCGGCAGCATAGTGTACATGGCCAGCACGTCGATAGCAGAGGCCAACCTGGAGCTGGCCCTGAGCACGGTCCTGAGGACGAGCCTAGCAGGCCTTGTGAGGGTGGCGGCGCGCGAGCTCGGCCCCATGGGGATAAGGGCCAACATGGTCCTCCCGGGCCTCGCGAGGACCGACCGCATGGAGGCGCTCGTGCGCAGGACTTCGGAGGCCAGGGGCATAAGCGAGGAGGAGGCGGAGCGCGCGCTGACCTCCGGCATCCCGCTGAGGAGGGCCGCCGATCCGTCGGAGGTGGCGTCAGTCGCGGTCTTCCTCGCGAGCGAGGCCGCGAGCTACGTCAACGGGGCAGTCGTCGCCGTCGATGGGGGATCCATGCTGCGCGTGCTTTAATATAATTAACATAAGGTTTATATTTAGAATACTGAACATTAGCGATGTGAGCTCCCTGGAGGCCCCGCTGCTGGCGCGCTGGCTCTCCGGCGTGGGCATAATGGCTCACCTGCTCCTCGCCTCCATGTTCATAGGCACCATAACTTTCGCGGTCGTGGCCGAGTTCAGGTACCTGAGGAACCGCGACGAGGACTGGCGCTTCCTGGCCAGGACTTTCTCGGTTATAGCGACGATATTCCTGGGCGTGGGGGCAGCCTTCGGGACGCTCGTCGAGTTCGGGCTGGTGACGATATGGAGCAACTTCGTGACCCTCATAGGGTCGGGGCTCGTGCTGCCCTTCTACTTCGAGCTGTACGCCTTCCTCATGGAGGTCGTCCTGATCCCGATCTACGCGTTCACCTGGGACAAGTTCAGGAACGGCTGGCATCATTGGCTGATCGGGCTCCTGGTCGCCCTGGGGGCCCTCTACAGCGCGTTCAACATACTGGCGGTTATGGCGGCCATGAGCATGAGGCCCCCGGGGCTGGAGATAGTGGAGCTTCCTAAGTCGATAGGCCACGTTATACAATACGCGGCCGTCTTCACCTCGCCCCTCGGGGTCCTGAACATGTTCTGGTCCGGCGCTGAGATATTCATATTCCACGGGATATTGGCGGCCCTTATACTGAGCTGGTCCGCGATAGCCGGCGTCACAATCTACAGCCAGAGGAGGAGCCCGAGGCCCTACAAGGTGAAGGCCCTCAGGACCATCCTCCCGGCGCTAACAGCGCTCATAGCAATCGAGGGGTTCGTCCTGGGGCACTACCAAGGCGAGCTGGTGCTCCAGGAGGATCCGCTTAAGCTGGCCGCCATCGAGGGGCTGTTCTGGAACGGCTTCAAGGTCGACCCCATCATGAGCCTCCTGGCGTACGGGGATACCGCACATGGGTTCTGGGGCTACTTCAGCTGGCCGGCGTCCATAAGGCCCCCGCAGTTCCTCCCGGCGTTCTACCTGGGGTTCATGGTGGCGGGCGGCGTGCTCCTGGGCGCCTGGTCGCTGGGGCTCACGCTCTACTACTACGAGCTGCACAGGATAAGGGCGCTCGGCTGGATAAAGGGCCTGGAGGGGCTGCTGGTGGGAGGCGGCCCCTACGCGCTCGTGATCCTGGCTGCGCTCGCGTCCATAGGCGGCGCGGTCACGGCGGAGGTGGGGAGGCAACCCTTCATATTGGTCAGCTCGACGCCCTCGGCGGGCGGGCCCCCGGAGATAACGGGGATACCAGTCGGCCCTGGCCTATACAACCCGACGCTGGTCCTGACGCCCTGGCTGGCCGCCCTGGTCTTCGCGGTCGAGGTGGCGATGCCGGCCCTCGCCATCTACATGGTCTACCTTTACCTGAGGAGGAGGTCCGAATGAACGCTGTGGAGCTGGCCACAATACTCCTCGCCTGGGCATTCGGCGTTCACATACCGCTCGTGTACACGGTCCTCGGGCTCCTCTGGACGCTCCCCGCCCTCGAATATGCGTCCCGCAGGGACGGCCGTTACATGGCGGCCGTCAGGGGGCTCGCGAGGTATTTGATAGCCGTGTACGCCGTAGGAGGCGTATTCGGGACGATAATCACCGTTTTCCTGGCGGGAATGCTCCCGGTCTTCACGAACCTGGCTGGAGCCCTGCTCTGGCCGGTCTGGGCCACGGCCGTAGCGTTCGGCGTCGCCGTCTCGCTGCCGCTCATCGGGTATTGGTACAGGACCCTCGACCACATGAGCCCCGGAAGGCACGCGGCTCTGGGATTCGTCGTGGCGGGCTTCACCACTGTCATACCCCTGATGTTCAGGCTCGTGTTCGCGGTGGTGAACTATCCGGCTGGGGTCGAGGTGATCGAGGACCCCTCCTCATTGGTTGGGTTCGACCTGGTCGTGCGCAACTACTGGGCGCTTTTCTCCAACCCAACCTATCCTCCCCTGATCGTTTCCACGATCCTGGGCTCGATCGCGTTCGCGAACGCCCTGGTGGCTTTTGCCTACGGGTACTCCGGGCTGAACCCCGAGGTGGCCTCGATCTCCAGGAGGGTGGCGCTCTCCTTCGGGTCGGCGGCGGCCGCCTCCGGCGTCTGGTACCTGCTCGAGCTCTACTACTACGCGCCCACAATGGCCTGGTCGATCCTCGGCAGCGTGCCGTCCACGATGCCGGCCTCGCTTGCCCCCGTGCTCAGGCCCACGTACATTCTCACGATGCCGTTCGCCGTCGCGGTGGCGCTCGGGCTCGTCTCCGCCGCCGCCCTGGCGCTGTCCTCGAGGGTCAGGAGCAGGGCCCTCAACGCCCTGGGCATGGCGTCCTCCATAGCAACGGTGGTGGGCGTCGAGGAGGTGAACCTGCTATCGCACCTGCCCTACGCGATAATCCCGCCGGTCAGCGCGGCCGAGGGGCTTGCCTCCCAGTACGGCGTGGGCTTCGCCCTGACCGTGGCGAAGGTGCTCAGCGCGTCCACGATGGCGACGACGCTGAACGCCATCTCCGCTTTCATGAACGCCGATCCGGCGATCCTCTACTTCTCCATCGCGTTCTTCGCGCTGTTCACGGCGTTGGTCGTCCTGGGCATCTACCTGGCCCTCTCCTGGCGCAGGCAGCGCTGAGGGCTACGCGTATATCCTGGCCCGAGGGCCCTCGGGCCCGTTGGCGAAGGGGATCTGGCGCCTCGCCGCCCTGGGCGTCCTAAGGACCTTCGCCATGTCCCTCGTGACCCCGTACGTCGGGCTCATCCTTTACTCCAGGGGGATGCCCATAGGGGAGGTGGGCGCCTACTACTTGGCGCTGGGAGCGGCCTCCGCGGCGGGCCAGCTGCTCGGAGGCGCGGCCTCGGACCTGATGGGCAGGGGCCGCGCTATGGCGATGGGGCTCGCCTCCTCCGGGGCTGCCCTGGTCACCATGGGCCTCGCCCTGAAGCTCCCCGGTTACTGGCCGTTCGCCCTCACGTCCGCCGCCGAGAACCTGGCCGCTGGCTCGTCCTTCTCCTCGCTGAACGTGGCCGTCGGGGACGAAGGAAGGGACCTGGGCGAGTCCATCAGGAGCTACGGAGCCCTGAGGATAGGCGTCAACCTGGGATGGGCGCTGGGCCCGGTGGTCGGAGGGGCGCTCGCCGCCGCCACCGGATTCCCCCTGGCCTTCACGATCTCGGGCATCCTCGTTGCCTCATCCTCGCCGCTCGCGCTGGCGGCGGATCGCTGGGGGACGCGCGGGAGGCCGGGGATCCCCGACCGCCGCTACCTGGCCATGGTGTCCCCGTTCACGCTCTTCTACGCGTTCATAGCGCAGTTCGGCCTGACGCTCACCGTGTTCGAGAACGCCGTCAGGGGGCTTGGACTGGCCGAGGTGGGCTCGCTCTACACCGTCAACGGCCTGGCGGTCGTCGCGCTCCAGTATCCCATAGCGCTGCTGGAATCGCGGGGCGGGACCCTGAGGTGGCTCTACGCCGGCACGGCTTTCTACGCCGCCGGCTTCTACATGCTCTCGCTCGGCAGCTCCCTCCCCTGGGCCATGGCCTCGGTGGCCGTCCTGACCGTGGGCGAGGACATGACGTCGCCCGTCGTCTACGCGATAGCGAACGCGCTGGCGGACCCCTCCAAGAGGGGTAGCTACCTGGGGGCATTCGGCGTGCTCACCGGCTTCTCGAGGTCCCTCGGGGCGCTCTACGGGGGAATGCTCATGTCGATGTTCCTGAGGGAGCCGAGCGTCCTGTGGGGGCTCGTGGACGTCCTGGGGGCGGCGTCCGCGGCGTCCGCGGCGCTGATCCTGGCCCCCGCCCTCCGCGGCCGGGATACGGATAATAGGGCCCCGGGCGCACGCGCGGCGGCATGACGCTCTACCCCGTGTACCCTCTGAAGGACGCGCCGAGGGAGCTCGTCGAGAGGGTCATGAGGAGGTCGGAGCTCGACGTGTCGAGCATAGAGCCCGAGGTTCGCAGGATAATCGAGGACGTGAGGGAGAGGGGCGACGACGCAATAGTTGAGTTCCTGAGCGGACAGGTGGGCAGGAGGGTCAGGCCGGAGGAGATCGCCGTGCGCCCGGAGCAGATCTCCGAGGCCTACAGGAAGCTGGACGAGCGCGTCATCTCCGCCATAAGGCGCATGATAGCGAACGTGAGGAAGTTCCACGAGGCCATGATGCCTAGGCCCTTCACGATAGAGGTGGAGCCGGGGCTGTACGCAGGCATGGAGGTCTTCCCGTTGGACTCGGCGGGGCTGTACGTGCCGGCCGGCAAGGCCAGCTACCCCTCAGTGTCCGTCATGGTCACGGTGCCCGCCTCCGTGGCCGGCGTCCCCAGGATAGCAGTGGCATCCCCGCCCTGGGACGGGGACATGAGGATGGAGCCTGCGACGCTCGTCGCGGCCCACCTCTCCGGCGCGCACGAGTTCTACGTAATGGGCGGCGCGCACGCAATAGCCGCGTTCGCCTACGGGACCCGCACGGTCAGGCGCGTCGACGCGGTGGCGGGCCCCGGGGGTCCTTGGACGTACGCCGCCAAGAGGCTCGTGAGGGACGTCGTCAGGGTGGACCTGCCGGCCGGTCCTAGCGAGGCCCTGATCATAGCCGACGGCACAGTGGATCCCGAGGTGGCCGCCTGGGACGTCCTGAACGAGGCGGAGCACGGCCCGGACTCCTCCTCGGTCATGGTCTCGACCTCCATGGAATACGCCCTGAGGGTGGCCGACGCCATAGACAGGGCGGTGGAGTCCCTCCCCGAGCCGAGGAGGTCCTACGTCCTGGCGAACGCGGGGAAGTACAGCGCAATATTCGTGGCGTCCTCGATGGAGGAGGCCATCGAGTTCGCGAACTCGTACGCCGCGGAGCACCTGTTGATAGAGAGCGCCCGCGCCAAGGAGATATACGAGGCCTACAGGGGGAAGCTCAGGAACTTCGGCACGGTGTGCCTGGGGACCCCTATATCGCTGGGCAACTACGGGCTCGGGCCCAACGCGACGCTTCCGACGGGCGGCTACGCCAGGCTGTACTCCGGATTGAGCGTCGACGCGTTCCTCAGGAAGCCGACCCTGGAGATGGCGACCGCCGAGGGGCTTAGGTCCTTCGGGGACGTGGTCCTGACGATGGCGGAGCTCGAGGGATTCCCAAGCCACGCGATGGCGTTGAGGTCCAGGCTGAGGCCGGCGG
>CAYFFS010000004.1:43502-59261 GCA_964342765.1 uncultured Nitrososphaerales archaeon
CGCTGGCCGACGGCGGGACGAACCCTCCCTCTAAGACGACCTCCGCCGCTATCTCGGCCGCCCTGCCCACGACCTCCGCGCACCTCTCGACGCCCCCCGACGAATGCAGCTCCTCGACCTCCTTCGTATCCCTCAGGTTGTACGCCCTTCCTATGAGCCTCCTCTGTATGTCCCTGCAATTTATTGAGCCGAACTCCGAGCGGAACCTCTCTAGGACGCGCGACCCGAGTTCCAGGACCGGCCCCTCAGTATCTGGCGTCGCGCGCACCAGGCCCTTCCTGCCGTACACGTAGCCCACCACCATGAGCGCCCCTAAGAGGGCGCCGCACGTCTCGCCGCTTCCCGCGAGCCCTCCCACCATCGCCATGGAGGCGCGGAATGCGCCCTCGTCCTCGATGCCCAGCGCCCTGAAGGCGCCCAAAAGCGCCATCGGGCCGCAGCCGAAGTACTCGAGCTCCAGGGCGCGGGCCTCCTCGTACGCGCGGCGCGGGACGTCCCTGGAGGACAAGGCTGAGGCTCTACCGGTTGAGCTGGAGATTATAGTGTTATCGCCCTTCGAGCGACGCGCCTAGATCCATCCACCTGGCCAGGGCGGGGGCCTGCGCCTCACGAGCGAGAAGCCCTCCGGATCATCGTAGAAACCCCTCCACTGCTCGTCCAGCTCTTCTATCCTGCGGCCTATGCGCTCGGCGGCCTCCGCGGCCCTCTCGAGCGCGGAGGGATCCCTGGACATCATGACGACCCTGCTCCTCCGGTCGACGTTCGCGATCCTGTAGCCCGTGCGGGCCTCGAGCTCCTTCGCGAATGCCACGAGGTCCTCCATCGTCGGCATGGCCTCCATTGGAAGCCTCCTAGTGCTCTCGCCAACCCATGTATACCCCTTGAGCTCCAGGAACATTGGCCTCGAGAGCGACGCGGCGCGCGCATAGCCCTCCGGGTCGACCATGTTGAGGCCCCTGACCAGGGTCAGCCTCAATATAGTTATGGAGCCGGAGTCCTCCAGGTCGCCCATCATGGAAAGCGTCTCCATAACCCTCTCCCACGCGCCCCTGAAGAGCGGGCGCGCGGCGCGCTCGAACACCTCCTCGGATGGGCCGTAGAGGCTCACGTATAGGTTATGGGGAGGGACCGCGCGCAGCTCCCTAACCCTCCCCGGCATGCTGCCGTTAGTGACCAAGAACGCTGTCATCCCCCTGCTCCTTATCTCGCGCACAAGCTCCCTGAGCCAGGGGTAGATCGTGGGCTCCCCGTCCAGGCTTATGGCGACGTGGCGGGGGAACATGGCCTCTAGGAAGAGCCGGCGATCGACCGACGGGTTGCCCTTGAACCCTATCAGGAGCCTGCGCTGGGCGTCGATTATCCCGTCGACTATCTCGGCCGGACCGTCCCAGGACACGGGGCCCCCGCGAGAGCCGTGCGGCCTCCAGCAGAAGGGGCAGGAGAAGTTGCAGAGCCCCACGTTCGGCGTCATCTGTATGCACCTGTGGCTCCTGACCCCATACCAGCGCTTGTAGCACGGCTCGCCGCCCAGGAGGGCCCTCCTCGTCCACCTGCAGATCTCGACCGCCGAGTTATGGCCCACCCTCATGTACCCCGGCCTCAGGGGCACGAGGACGGACGCCATGGGGCCATAGGGGGTGGCGGATCCTTATAACCGCGAGCCCGGTCCTAGAGAGACCTCGCCAGGAGCGCCGGGAGCTCCGACGGATCGTTCGCCATTATCACGCTCACCCTTATGCCGGGGAGGGCCGCCGACATGAGGGCGCGTAGGGCGACGTCCTGGACCTCAGGCGAGACCAGCAGGAAGACGGACGACTCGGATGACGCGTCGAATGCCTTCGTGAGGTGCCTCATGATAGCCGAGGAGTCGCCGCATATCGCCAGGTCCACCAGCATCCTCCCGCCTCTGCCCTCCAGCGACATGCAGAACTCGTGCTCGATCCCGGACCTTCCCTTGACCTTCGAGGGCCCCGAAGCCCTGTAGCCCGCGGAGGACGCCGCCCTCTCGAGGGCGTCTAACAGGTCGAGGAGCTGGCGAAGAGGCCCCCTGGCCTCCTCCGCCAGCTCGTAGCTCGTCTCCTTGACCGGCACGAGGCCGTCCGGCTGGACCTCCTTGCCCGACCTGATGCCCACCAAGGAGAGGTTGGGGCGGGGGAAGCTCTGGCGACAGCTGTTGCACTGGTACCAGAAGCCTATCGACTTGAGGGAGGACCTGTCGACCGGGGATCCACATCTGGGACAGCGCAGGGGGCCGCCGGGCGGCCCGAACTCGGAGAGCCTGCCGACGTACCCGCAGCCCGTGTGCTCGACCAGCTCGTCCCTCCTGAGGTCCTGCGAGCCGCAGAAGGGGCAGCTCAGCTTCGCGAGGAACTCGAAGTCCCCCGTCACCGGATCGAGCGCCCTGTACGATACCCCGCTCACCCTCAGGATGCCCTTAAGCGCCCCTGGCAGGTCCCCGCCCCCGGCGATCCTCGAGAGCTGGGCGGAGGTCAGGGGGGATCCCGAGTCCAGTAGCGCCCTCAGGACGGATCTCACCGCTGGATCGCAGTAGAGGGAGGCGGGCTCGCCCAGCAGCTGGAACCCCTGGCAGTCCAGCCCCAACCGATCGGGCCTAGGAAGCGTCAATACAAATTCGTTTCCCTAATCGGCGGTGCCCTTGACGCCGGCCACCGAGCCCTTCCTCCACTCGTCGGGCTCCATGGCGGCCCTTATGGCTGCGCCAAGCGCCCTGAATGCGGACTCCCAGGCGTGGTGCGGATCCCTCCCCCGCATGACCTCCACGTGGATCGTCGCCCTCATGCCCTGGGCCATCCCCTCTATCATCGCCGCCAGGAACTCCTCCTGAACGTCCTCAACCTGGCCGAAGCGCCCCGCGTGGTTCTCCACCATCGCCAATGCCCTTCCCTCATAGGATATCCTGGCCTGCGAGTACGCCTCGTCCAGCACCGCCTGCGCGAAGCCGTAGCACCTGCAGCCGATGGCATCCATCCTGGCCTCCATCATTGCCCTGAGGGCCGCGCCGAGAGTTATGCCGAGGTCCTCGGCGATCGTGTGGACCAACCTGCGGGCCGACTCGACGGATGCGTCGACGTTCAGCCCCGAGTAGAACGCCAGTATCTCGACCATGTGGTCCAGGAACGCTGAGCCCGTGGATATGCGCCATGGCCTCCTGGGACCTTCCTCTATCGAAACGCGGACCACGGTCTCAGCCGTCCTCCTCTCCGCAGAAGCGGCCGTCGGCGAGGAGCTCAGTATCCTTATCCCGAGGCCCTGCTGTATCCCCATCACCTACTGCACCTGCTCCGCTGTTATGACCGGCGAGAGCATCAGCCCGCCGTTGCCCGTGGACACTATGTGGGGGCCGACGAGCAGCAACAGCTTAGAGGTGGAGCCGCCCGACACGTGGAGCCCTCCCCTGATGATCGGCACCTTCAGGATCCCGCTCGGGAGGGAGGCGCTCACGTTCACCGGGCCGACCGTCACCTCCACGGAGGTCACGACCAGCCTGACCTCCGTGTAATTGCCAGCGGGCACGGAGGATGAGGCGAGCAGCTGGGGGGTGCTCTCGAGCTGGACGGTCTCGGACGAGTTGCTGACTGTTATCCAGCCGCCGGACTCCTGGTGGAGCATCACGGAGGACACAGTCAAGTAGACGGCGTACTGGGGATCGCCCTCAACGTATACGTCGACGTATCCGTGCGACTGGTAGTAGTAATAAAGCGAGAGGCCCGCAGCTATTACTACTACGGCCGCTATGGCGACGAGGCGACGGTCCACGGCATACCTCGTGGGGAACCGCCCTATATTCGTTACACGCAGGTCGCGCGCCAAGCGCTTGGCGGCGGAGGAGCCCGTGAGCAGCGCGGAAAGCGCCCCATCGCGCCACTCGAAGGACCTTCCTCCCGGGATCGGCTGCGCTGGTAAGACCTCCCATCCTTGTATCCTGGGATCGGCTCGAACAGCGGCCGTTCGAAGGCGCGGGCGAGCCGAACGCCCGCGCCGCGTGGATCACGTCAGCGCCACATGTGCGTCGGGAGGGCACGCGCCGCTCGTCCAGGCGCGCCTGTATTACGGCTCGCGCCAAACGTAGTATGTCGCCAGCGCCTTCGCGACGAGGGAACCGTCCTGCGTGACGTCCACCTCCGCGACCGCGATCCTCGAGCCGGCGTGGATCACGCGCCCCTCCGCCCTGAGGATCCCTCCCCTCGATGGCCTGAGGTAGTTCACCTTGAGCTCCACGGTGGCCATGCGCGACTCGCCGACCAACGAGGCGACGGCCCTCGCCGCGGCCGAGTCGACGAGGCTGGCTATCGCGCCCCCGTGTACGAATCCCATCGCGTTCATGTGCTTCCCGGGATCCACGTCCATCGCGACCACGACCCTCCCCCTCTCCCTGAGCTCCTCCCTGATGCCGAGGAGCTTTGGATAGGGGGCGTCCTCGACCGGCACGCCCGGGATCCGGGGAGCCGGCTAATCGGCTTTGCGCGCGGCCCTCTATATATCGAAGAACGCGTCCAGCCCTCCCCTCAGCATCCCCGCGAGCCTCCTGAAGTCCTCCTCCAGGACCTCCACCTGCTGCCTGTTGTAGAGCGCGGCCGCAGGGTGCAGCGTGGGGAAGACGACGACCTCGAGGCCGGCAATCCTCACCCTCCTCGGCTTCCCCCTGACGGCGCCTATGCTTATGGGGCTGGAGCCGGGGCCGGCCAGCAGGGCGGTGGCCGCGTGCCTCCCGAGCGCCACTATTACCCTCGGCCTCAGTATCCTTATCTGGGCCTCCAGGAACCTCCAGCAAGCTGCGACCTCCGCCGGCTCGGGCTCCCTGTTCCCCGGGGGCCTGCACTTCACGACGTTGGTTATGAACACGTCGTCCCTCCTCAGGCCCAGGACCCTAGTTATCAGGTCAGTGAGGAGCTGGCCGGCCGCCCCGACGAACGGCCTCCCCTGCTCGTCCTCGTTCCTCCCCGGGGCCTCGCCCACGAACATGACGCCGCTTCTCCCGCTCCCCTCCCCGGGCACCGGGTTCCTGCGCGATAAGTGCAGGGGGCACGCCCTGCAAGCCGCGACCTCCCTCGCGACCTCCTCGAGCGAGTCCACGCCGCGAGCCGGACGCGCCGACGGAAATCGGTTGCGCCCTCAGCTTAAATATCTCCGGGACCCATTAATGACGTGCGCCGTCGCTCGGTGAGCGAGGTCGTCTCGACGCTCATCCTGATCGTGATAGCGGTGGGCGTCGGCGTCCTGCTGGTCTCCTGGGCGAGCTCGTACAGCTCCATCTACTTGGGGGGAATAGCGACTGACACGTACATGGCTCAGGCGGCCCTCCGCCAGTACCCAGTGATAGAATACGCGGTGGCTAGCCCGAGGAACCTGACGCTCATGGTCTCGGACGAGGGGCAGCTCCCCATAACGGTGACCGGCATCCTGGTGTCGAACGCAACATCCCAGATGTACTACAACAGCTTCCTCGTGCGCGCAGGATCCTCGTGGGCGAACGTCAGCTCCGTCCAGGTACCGCCGAACGGGGTGGTTGAGATAAGCCTGAACCCGAAGGGATTCATGGCGCCCGGCAAATCCTACTCGGTAACCGTGCTCACCTCGAGCGGCGCCAAGGCCTCCACGGTCGTGGGGGTGGGACAGTGAGGAGGCGCGCGCAGGCCTCCATAATAGCGGCGCTCTTCGTGCTCGTAGCGCTCGCTATAATCGCGGTGGGGTTCGCGAACGTGCTTATTGCGCAGCAGAACTATGCGGCGCAGTTCCAGCAGTCGGTGCAGACCGATCAGGTTAGGTCCGCCGAGAGCCTGACGATAACTGGATATTCCTACAACAACGGGGCGTACTCCATCTACGTTAGGAACAACGCGCCGTTCGCGTCCGAGATACTAAGGGTTTACGTCTACAACTCCACGAACTTCTACTGGAGCTGGGCGAACGCGAGCATCGGGCCGGGCGCGACGATCACGCTCAACGTGACGACGCCCCCCATAGCTAACCCGTCATTTGCGCTTGTCACGGCTCTGGGGAACGTGTTCACGTACAAGCCGGCGCCCCCTCTTCCCATGCCCGCAGTATACGTTGGCCAGATATGGGGAGGCGACAAGTACAGCTATGCCGGAAGCGTCGTGAATCGCGTCGCGAGCGGGGAGCTCTTCTTCTATAACTCATCCACCGGAAGCGTCACTCCCTGGCAGGTGAATTATCATCCTGATTCACGGGAGAGCGATTTGGGCTGGGTGAGCGGAGGCGCCGCAATCGTCGTAAACGATGCGCGCTACGAACTGGAGATTTATCCTGGATATTCCAGTTCACCTCCATATCCAAGCACTTTATTAAGGGCTGGCTTCAATAGTGCAGTCCTCAACGCGGTTCTGGTCGTTGCATTGAAATACGCCCCACCCTATACTTACACCTTAGCAAATTATTTATATGATAGCGCAAATGCACCATTATATTCACAATTTATAGCGGGATTTGCCACCAATCCCAGCAGCTCTACCACAAATATACCCGTCGGCTACGGTGAAGGTCTGTTCACATCCAACTACTACAATTCGACGACGCTCTCGGTGATTAGCAGCACAGGCAATATAAATAATTTAATATATTATAATGATTCATTATCATGGTTATCCCCCTATAGTTATCACGTGCTCAAATTCGTGGGCCACGCTAACTCTGATTCCTACTCAGCATACTTAGATGGTATCCTCCTCTCTTATCATAGAGACACAAAAAAGAACATTTCATATTATGGAATATTCATGTACGTGCTGGGGGGTCCATGGTACGTAACATCCGTCTCCGTCTACGCCAATGACACAGTCACCGTCTACAACGTCCCAGCGGGCTGGAAGGTCGAGATAATAGGAACTGACGCAATAGGTCGTCCGGTCTTCCTGGAGGGCATAAACACCGCGTCGGCGCCCTCGGCCGTCTCGATAAACATCGATAACTACTATGCGCCCATAACGGGGGAGCTCGCGGTCACGCCGTAGCCAGCCCGAGCGCCCTGGCCCTGAGGGCGCAGAAGGAGCACAGCTCCCTGCCCCTTAAAGTCGGCCTGCCGCAGATCCTGCACCTTCCGACCTCCTCTTGCTCCAGGTATCTATCCGCGAGCGCGGGTTGAATCCTATCGACGAAGGATTGGACCAGCCTCATCATGAAGCCCGGCATGTCCCCCTCCATCTCGCACAGCCTTTCCCTGAGGAGGCCCCCCGACGTCACGTCCTTGAGGGGGCACCTGACGGAGGCCACGGGGAGCCCCCTCATCCTCACGTACTCCTCCGTCTCCCACTCGTACACAAGGAATAGCGGCTTCACGCTCCTCAAGGAGTAGTGCGTCGCGGGCACGACCGGCCTGAGCCTCGAGAGCCCCCCCACGTCCCCGGACTGATAGCCCATCAGCACGAACTGCGCCATGTCGTCCAGGTTGTGGCCGGTCGCCAGCGTGTCGGCCCCCACGTCCTCCGCCGCTTCGACGAGCGCGTAGCGCTTCACGATCCCGCAGGTGGAGCAGGCGGGCCTCCTGCTCGACCTGACGGCCTCCGGGACTGAGAACCCGTACCTGCCCTTAACGTCGACTATCACCCCCCTAACCCCTAGCATCTCCATGTTCCTCCTAGCGGCCTCCTCGCTCGCCCTGGAGAAATCCCCTATCCCCAGGTTCAGGTGAACGCCGATCACCTCGAAGCCCTCCTCGTCCCCGATGCCCTTGAGGACGTGGAGCAGCGCCACGCTGTCCTTCCCGCCGGACACTGCGACGGCGACCGCCCTCGATCCCTCGAACATCCTGTACTTTTTGGCGGTCCTCCTCACCCTTCTCTCAACCCAGGCCGGAAAGTGCTCCTCGCAGAACCAGGCGTTCGCGTGCGGCGCGCGGACCGCGCCGGGCCTCCCGCAGATCCTGCAGCGGCCAGCGGCCTTCGCCTGGTGCATGGGCGCGCCCTGCCCCAATTTCTAATAAGCCTAAGCCCGGCGTTCGCCTGCCCGCGATGCCCCTCCAAGCGCGTCCATGAAAGACGCGAGCTCCTCTATGGCCCTGCGCCCGACCTCAACGGCGCCCCTGTGGCCGAGGAGGAAATTCCTCCCCTCCTCCGTTATTCTGTAGTAAACTATCCTCCTGCCGTTCCTGCGGCCTTCCCTCGCCTCTATCAGCCCCCTGTTCCTCAGCGACCTGAGCATTACGTAGATGTAGCCGGGGGGCAGGGGCTCCCCTATCAGCTCCGATATGCGCCTCCTCAACCCGTAGCCGCATTCCTCGCCCTCCAATAGGTACCTCAGCATGAGCAACGATATTATGCCGCGGAGCAGGCGGTACTTCCTCCTCAACGAATGCGGTAGGCCCATGCCCTCCTAATTTGGGTTGTGCGCTGACCTGACACCACGGATGGGCATATTTATGTTTATCATTTCAGTCGTCGGCTAGGGGCTCAGCTCGCGGCCGCACGGGGTATGAGTGCAAATAGAACGCGGGTGAGAAGCCGACAAAGTTTCCGGCTAGAGCCAGAACGAGCGGAATGCCGCGCGCCTGGAGTTCGACCACGCTGGATCCACGCCGCAGATGTCCGGCCACCATTTAAGACGTCACCACAGCGCTGGCCACCAAGCGCAAAACATGCTCGACGGCGCTGATAGGGAACGCTGAGACTTCGGCATCGATATCCTACAACGGCTCAAGGGTCGTATGGTCACGCAGAGGCGGGTTCGCGGGCATCACAGGGCTAGCCTGCCGGGCTGCGCTTAACGCTTTTAATTATCCCTACAACCCCCCGGGTCGTGAGGGCCGTAGTGCTGGGAGGGGGAATAGCGGGATCCTTTGCGGCCCTTTTCCTAAGGGAGAGGGGATTCGAGGTGATTGGGGTCGGCGGGAGGCCCTCCTATCCCCTCTCGTCGCTAGTGCTCACCCTCTCGATGCCACATCGAGAGGACGTGGAGCTGGCCAGGAGGAGCCTCGAGATCTACAGGGATTTCGTCAGGCCGAAGGAGGTCCTCTCGGTGGACATATTCCCTAGCGACATCGACAAATCTGTGTTCTCCCACCTGGAGGACTACCGCGTCGCGGACGAGGTGGATGGCCTAAGGCTCGGGAGGGACGAGGTAGCGGTGATAACCAAGGACTACCTGATACCAGTTAGAAGGATCGTGCGCCGCCTGAGGAGCAGGATGGGCTTCTCGGACTCCTTCGGCGAGCTCAGAGTCGATGGTAGAAGGGCATACGTCGTTGCGGACGGGCGCAGGCTGGACGGCGACGCGATAGTCCTAGCGGCCGGACACGCGAACGGCCAGTTGGCCGAGAGGGCAGGGCTCAGGCTGCCCTTCAAGCCGTACGCCTGCTACGCCGCGGTCCTGCTGGCGGCGTCGCCCATCAGGCGCTACAGCATCGGGGATCACGTCCTCGGATGGTATGGGAGGCCGGCCTTCCCCCCGCCCCTATACATAGCGGGGGACGGGTGTGGGAGGCCCTATGAGGGTCCGCCCGCCGGATACGCATCGCGCATCGCCCGGCTCGCCTCCCGCAGGGGAGGGCCCCTGATACCCCTGTTCTCGAAGGCGGGATACTGCGAGGTGGGGCCCGGCGGAGGCCCTCTCTACGGAAGACACCCGAGCGTCGAGAACCTCTACGTGATAGGGGGACTGGACGGCTACGGGAGCATGGTGGGACCGGCGCTCGCCGAGCGCCTGGCGGACCTGGCCGCGGGCCACGAGCACAAGGATCCGTTCAGGCTCGAGGAGCGCCTGGATTCGCCGGACTTCGATCCCTGCGGCACCGCGGAGCGCCACGAGTGGAACCTCGACGTCAGGGGGAGTAGCCAAAGCGCATATCGCTGAAGTTCGCCGCTCTACGTGGAAGACTTATATTATAGTCGCGCCTGCCTAAAATTGGATTGTCATTTGGGAAAACCGGAATAAAATTCATCGTGCCATTGATAGGCATAGAGCAGGGAAGGAAGCTCGCGGCCATGTCCCTCAGGATCAGGTCGGAGGAGCTGGAGCTCGTTGCGGCGGCGCTCAGATCCATGTCCAAGTACGGCGTCAGGACCCTGGGGTTCTCCTGCTCGGCCAACGGCGACGAGTACGTCTGCGTGGGCCTCGGGGACTACACCAACGCTTCGAAGACGCCATCGGAGGTCGCGTCCGAGCTGTCGAGGATGCCGGGCGTCACGAACGTGGAGGTCCACGAGGGGCCCGTCACGGGCTTCGCGGCCGTCAGAGGGCTCGTGCTTGAGGCCGCGGAGGCCAGGGCTATCCTGATGAGCGCCAGGGCCCTGGCGGGGCTACTCCAGGGCCCCAGGGAATACCTTGGGGATGACGCGGGGGCCGCGTTCGTCTACTACGAGGGCTTCTTCACGGGGCGCGCGATGGGGGAGTACCTGTCCCAGTTCGGGCGCGAGGATGCCCTGGCAATGTTCCCCAGGATACTCGAGGCCAGGGGCTACGGGACGCCGATCGAGGTCCTGCGCGATCCGAACGACGGACATTATAGGTTCGAGGTTGGGCGGCTGGTCGAGTGCGAGATACTCTCAAGATATGCGAGCGGCAGGAGGACCTCCCACTTCTTCAGGGGCATAATAGCGGGCGTCCTCTCAACAATAGAAGGGGGGAATTGGAACGTGGAGGAGGTCGAGTGCATAAACGCGGGATCCGATAAATGCGCGTTCGAGGCCAGGAGAGGCGGCGCCGGGCAGCCGTCCAAATGAGCGCAGTTAGCTACCTCCAATGGACGGGGCTAACGCATTAAGGCGGGCGATTTAAAGGGGTGGCGTGGATCAGTGGTACTTCGCGTTTGACGACAACATGTCGACGAGGAGGATGAGGAGGATAGTGGGCGCGTGGAAGGACGCAAGGAGGGCCACGCTGAAGGGCTACGCGGTCGGGTTCTTCTCGTACTCGCAGAGGTGGGGGTGCGGGGTCCTGGACCTGGAGGAGAGGGACGGAGGGATAGTCGTCGGAGTGGCCTACCTGCTCGGCGAGGAAGGGGTGGCGGCGATGGACAGGTATCAAGGGGTGCCGACGATCTCCAGGAAGATGCACGTGAAGGTGGAGGCCGAGGGGATGGGCGAGGTCGAGGCCTATACCTACGTGCTCGTGGACAGGAGGAGGTACGTGCAGCCCTCGAAGGCGTACCTCGACGCGGTCATAAGCGGGCTACGCGAGTGGGGATACCTCCAACAGGTCGAGGAGGTCCTCCGCCTGGCCAGAGGCCTAGGACAGTAAACATTATGCGTAGAAACTTGGCATTTGTAGAGGTAAGGGCAGGCCGCCGTCGTTTCAGGTGCCTGAGGCGCTACTAGATATGGGAGCGAACGCACACGAAGCCCCACCTGGGGTCGGAGCCGGGCGGCTCCCTCCTCGGAGGATCAAGTGGGCTGAAGCTGAGCGTGGAGGAGATGGCGCCCGGCCTCAGGCCGACTGAGCGCATCATGGACAGAACCTCGTCGGTCGTGTAGAACCTGGCGACCGAGTAGAAAGGGCCGCCGCGCCTCATGTAGTATTCGCCCCAGGCGCTGTCCCTGGGCACTATGCAGGCGACGACGAAACCCCCGGGCCTCAGGGCGAGGCGGGCCTCGCGCAGGGCCGACGTGGGATCATCGAGGAAGCAGAGCGTGACCACGAACAGCGCGTAGTCGAGGGAAGATCCGCGAACAGGCAGGAGCGAGGCGTCGGCCCTGGCGACGTCCAAACCCCTGGAGGCCGCCAGGCGAAGCATCGACTCGCTCATGTCGATCCCGAACTCAACGCCCAGGGGGGCCGCGAACCTGCCCGTGCCGACGCCGACCTCGACCCCTCTCCCCCTTAGGCCCAGGGCCCTAACGGCCTCCAGCTCGTTCTCATATATTATGGCGTTCCTCTCGTACCAGGAATCGTACCTATCAGCGCGCGCGTCGAACTCCGCCCAGGACACGCGCGGCCTTGGGGGCAAGATACCATATTAGGCGGTTGTGGCATGTCCAGGGGCGTCGAATTACTTCGGATGGAACTCCTTATATAGAGGATGATTCCCATCCATCACGATGGCCAAGATAATAATTAACATGGACGTGGAGCTGGACGACTCGCTGGCCGCCAAGGTCCTTGACCTCCTCTCCAAGACCCTGGAGACGGCGGGCGGGAGGGAGCTCCCGGGGGGCCTGGAGCTGGAGCTGCGCGACGTGGGAGGGAAGCTGCTCCTGAGGGTAATCGAGGGCGCCGGAAGTGAGGGTAAGCCTGAGGGCTAGCGCGGTAGTTGGCGGTCGCGGCGCGTCGCTGGAGGCGCCGATTGCCTACGCAAGGGCCAACCTCAGGATATCGATCGCCGGGAGCGAGGTGTGGTTAGCGCTCGAGGGAAAATCGCTCACGATCGATCTCAGGAGGCTGGGCGGCAGGGCCCTGCTGCGCCCCAGGGAGGCGCTCGAGGTCGCCCGCGATGTCCTGGAGGCGGCAAAGGAGCTGGCCGGCTCGGGGTATTCCGTGGACCTGAGGGTCAGGGGGCTTAAGCTGATGACCCTTGGGCGACGCCGTACTGCGGGATCTCCAGGCCCTCCCTCTTGAGGATGCCGCGGGCCGCCAGTATCCCGGTCGCGGCCGCGCCGTTTATTCCCCTGGATAGCCCGACGCCGTCGCCCGCGGCGTAGACGCCCTCCAGGCTCGTCTCGAGGTCAGTCGAGACCTTGGCCCTCACGCTGTAGTACTTTATCTCGGGCGCGTAGAGCAGCGTCTGGGGCGATGCCACGCCGGGCATGACGTGGTCCAGCTTCTCGAGCGCCTCGAGGATGTCCTCCACTATCCTGTAGGGATAGGCCATAGAGATGTCGCCGGCGGTGAAGTTCTTCATGGTGGGCTCCACGAGGCTCCTCTCTATCCTAGAGTACGTGCTGCGCCTCCCCGCCTCGAGGTCCCCCAGGCGCTGCAGGAGGGGCCTTCCCCCGCCCAGCCTGGTCGCTAGGCGCGCTATTGACTTGCCGTATTCTATCGTGTCCTCCAGGGGATCGGTGAGCTTGACCGTCACGAGGAGGGCGAAGTTCGTGTTCCTGCTCCTCCTCGTCGCGTAGCTCTCGCCGTTCACGCCCACGGTGCCGTCCTCGTAGTACTCCTCGACGACGTATCCCTCCTGGTTCGTGCAGAAAGTCCTGACCTTGTCGTCGTACTTCCTCGTGTACATTATGAGCTTGGGATCCCTGACGACTGAGGTAACGGGCTCGGCGACGTATGCCGGGACCTCCACCCTGACCCCTATGTCCAGGGGCCCGGGCTCCACGTCTATCCCGCGGCGCCTCGCGAGCTCGGAGAACCAATCCGCGCCGCTGCGCCCGGGGGCCAGGATCACGTAGCGGGCCCTGAGTTCGCCCCTGTTCGTTATTATCGAGTAGGAGCCCCCGTCCCTCACGACGTCGTGCGCCTTCGTCAACGTTAGTATGGTCACGCCCTGGGATTCCAGGTAGTCGGCCATGGCCCCTATGACCCTGGGCGCGTTCTCGGTCCCCATGTGCCTCTGCACCACCGGTATGAAGCGCGCGCCCGCGCTGGCCGCAAGCCTCTCCAGCTCGTTGGCCCTCTCCTTGTCAGGCACGAACAGGCGGTCGGGGGCGCCGAACTTGACGAATATCGAGTCAACGTACTTGATCAGCTCATCTGCCCTCTCCCAGCTACCCATCAGCTTGTCGAGGTCCCCGCCTATGTCGGGCCTCAGGTTTATGGTGCCGCTGCTCAGGGTCCCCGCGCCGCCCACCCCGCTCATGACGTGGCACGGCCTGCAGCCCACGCACACGGGCTTCCTGCCCCTCGAGGCGAGGACGTTCATCGGGCATATGCGCCGAGAGGCCTCGAGGCCCTGCTCGATCATCGCGACGCGCAGCCTGCCCCTCGAGGCTGTGGCTAGCTCGTACGCGGCGAAGAGGCCGGCGGGACCGGCCCCCACGATCGCTACGTCGAGGTCGGACAATCGGATCCCAGTTGCTGGGCTACCGCGCCGGCTCGTATTTAAATCGAACGGAAAAAGGAAGTTCGTAGGGGAAGGTTGCGGCGCCCTTCCTCACTTCTTGCCGTACTTCTCGGCCTCTTCCTTCGTTAGGAACCTGAACACCTTTATTCCGGTCTCGGCGCTCTTGCCGACGACCGCCCAGCGGCCGTTCTTCAGCTGCTTTATCTCGGGGTCGATTATCTTGACCTTCTTCCTCGCCTTGACGTCGAACGCCTCCCACTCGACCATTTTCAAGATAGTCCTACATGCAGTTGAATATAAACCTTACGAGCATCCGCCCTCGCCTCGAGGTGAGAAGAAAAAAGCGCCACTCGAAGCCAGAGATAATTCCTGGTCTTTGGCCTTTCAGTCAGGAAAGGGGCAACTTTGCTACGGAAAGGGGGCTAACAGATCATATCTGATGTATTAGCCTGCGGACGATGGTCGAGCTGTCAAGGGATCCGACCAGGGCCCCGGAGCGGTCCACCACGTAGATGACGTCCAGGCCCTCGCCCAGCATGAGCTCGATCGCCTCCTCGAGCGGGGCGTCGAGCTGGATGGCGGGGGCGCTCCTCAGAGGCGCAGAGGATATGGGGGCGTCGAGGCGTCCTCCCCCCAGCCATGAGACGTCCTCGAGCACCAGGCGACCTACCAGCCTGCCTCCCTCGTCCACGACAGGCGTCTCCTCCAGGCCCTCCGAGGCCATGGCGTCGAGCGCCTCGCCCAGGGGGTCGTCGAGCCTCAGGGCGCGCACGCCCTTTCTCATGACGTCGGAGACCCTGAGGCCGGACAGCAGCGCGCTCCCCCTGAGCCTTGAATAGATCCCCCTCAGCAGGGCCTCGCCCCTCACCGAGCCTGTGAGCTGAAACCTGAACAGCGTGACGGGGAGCGAGACGGTATACGCTATGGCCGACGCCAGCAGCGCCGGGATCATGAAGCCGACCCCGGATAGCTCGACGACCAGGGCGGCCGGCGCCAGTATCAGCTTGTAGGTTCCCGCCAGGGCGGCCGCGGCCCCCACGAGCGCGTAGAACGCGACAGGCTCCAGTCCGAGCAGCTTCGCGTAAAGGGCGCCGAGGATCGCCCCGTTGACCGCGGTCGGCGTCAGCAGGCCGCCGACGCCGCCGAAGTTCAGGGTCGCCGCGACGGCCGCGCTCCTGGCGAGCAGGAGGATCAAGAGGGAGGTCACGACTAGGCCGCCCAGAGCCGCCTCCTCCAGGAGGTCGATCCCGGGGCCTATGGACTGGCGAATGGCGAGCCCCAGAAGGCCTATGGCGAGCCCGCCCAGGAGAACCGTGAGCATGAAGCCGCCGCGAAGCCTGGCGGCCGACGACGCCCTCCCGGCCGCCGTGTATAGCCTCGAGAATCCTATGGAATAGGCGCCGGCTATCAGGCCGAGTATCGCGCTCCAGAGCAGGGCCATGGGGCCCGCGATGAACTCCACGTGGACCGCGAGGAGGGGCATGGGGCCCGTTATCATCGCCGAGACGGCGTAGGAGGTGGTCGCCGCCAGGACCACCTCCAGGAACGGCTCCTTCTCTAGACCCCTCGTGAAGGGGACCTCGAGCGCGTAAAGTATCGCTGTGGCGGGGGTCTTCAGGACCCCCGCCAGGCCCGCGGCCGCCCCAGCCAGCGTGAGCTTCCCCCTCTCGCCCTTCGCGCCGAGGAGTCCAGAGAGGCCGTTCATGACGCCCGGCCCCAGCAGTATGCCGAGGCCCTCCGGCCCCGCCGCCCCTCCCAGCCCGACCGTTGCCATGCCGGCAAGGGCGCGCGGGACCGATTCCCTGGGGGCGGGCGGGCCCTCCGTTGGGTACCCGGCCAGCCCT
>CAYFFS010000005.1:0-53851 GCA_964342765.1 uncultured Nitrososphaerales archaeon
AAATGTAAAAATGAAAAGGGCGGGCGGGGGGTGCGGGCGGGGGTCTCCCACCCGGGACTGGGACCCAGCCCGCCAACGGGGGAAACGGGGGTTTAAAACCCCTCCCGCCGCACCATTCGCGCGCGAAAAGGTTAGCCTGGACGCCAGAACGCCGTCAGCTCAATCCCAGGATCGCCTAGAACGCCCGTGGAGCTATCTGGCAGCTCCGCGGCCGAGGGCTGCGGGGCTGCGCTTCGAGCGCATGCCCAAGCAGACAACGGCGCCGATCGCCAGCAGCTCGGCTGACAGGAGGACCAGCGCAACGAACGTCCCGCCAGGTATCCGACCGGCGAGCCTCAGCGCCAAGGATCCGGCCAGGATCGCCGAGCCGGATACCAAGGATCCGGCCGCGAGCAGTAGCTCCCTCCTCGGCCAATCCGGACGCGCCTCAGAGGAGCCCATCCATCACCACCTCATACCTGAGGCAGTGGGCCGCTCGGCCTGCACCTCAGGTTCTCGACGCGGGCGCCGAGCAGGAAACCGCCGCCTGCCGCAATTATAGCGATGCCCATGACCTCGAGGATTGTCGTTAGGGCTTGGTCCATGAACGGCTTGAGCGGAGGACCGAGCAACCGAATCAACGCGGAGGCCGCCAGCATTTCCGCGCCGTAGATCAAATAACCAATGCCCAGCTTGGTGAACCGCATGGCCCGCGCGGCATTAGGACAGGCCATGGTAGATGTTGGCGTGAACCGCGATTAAAAGCTGACGCGGCCCCACGGATCCGTCCTGATCGATCGCTAACTTGTGGCTCTGCGGCCTCGCGCGGGAGATTTCGCCGTGCGCGGCCGCGCATTTGCGGCAACGAGCTAGATGGTCCTCAGACTCCTAGGTGAAAATGCCGCACGGGAAGGCGACCCAGGGCCGGGCCGCAACGCGAGGGGATCTCGGATTGATGGCTCATGCCGCGTATATCCCCTCCTCCACTACGTACCTGGAGCGCGCCAGGTCCATCAGCCTCTCCGTGAACAGGATGCTGTAGATCGCCACCACTATCCCGAACACCAGCGAGGCCCACGCCGCCAGCTGTATCTGCCCCTGGGAGACGTAGATGTCCAGGAGCTTCATGAGGCCTATGTTCACCTTCAGCGTCCTGCCGTCGACTATGTTGGGCCAGTACTCGCCAACCATAAGCCCTCCCCAGGCGCTGTTTATCGTGCTGGAGATCCCCGCCACCAGGTAGGGGAAGGCGGCGGGCAGCACGACCAGGCGGAGCCTGGCCCAGAACCCGAGCCCGTAGTTGTCCATTATCTCCCAGAACTCCACGGGGATCGACTGAACCCCCATCCAGAAGCTGAAGAAGACGTAGTAGAAGGTGCTGAGAAACCCCAGCAGGAAGACGTACACCTCGGCCCCCAGGTCGCCCGGCAGCGCGTCCAGGTAGCCGTAGGTCGCCATGTAGACGAGCGGGAAGTACGCCGGGGGAGGGAACGCGGCCACGGCCTGCACGGCCGGTATCGCTATGGAGCTCGCCCTCGCGTGGGTCGCCAGGTAGTAGCCGGCGAATATCGCTATTATCAACGACGCCGCGGTTATCGCGATGACGCGCGCGTAGTCGACGGCGAGCGCGGCGAGGATCCCCGGGGTGGAGGCGAAGAGGACCCCCCAGGTTGACGGCCGGACGGATGCCACGGTCTCATAAGATGAATAGGCGATGTACGCGAGGATCGCCGCCGCGGCCGCGTAGGATATGGCGCGGGCCGCGCGCGACGCCCAGGGCGACGGAACCTGCCTGGGGGGCTGGCGCCTGATGGGCGTGAGGATGGCGGAGGAAGCGTACCTGGAGAGGCGGCGGAACGGCCTGGCCAGGGTCCTCCAGGCGGCGGCGCCCGCCCTCATGGCCCCGCGCTCCCTGCGCCTCAGCTGGGCCGCGGTGTCCAGCCCGTACTTGGCCACGGCGTAGCTGGCGAAGCGGCGGAACATGAACATGAATGCCACGACGCCCACCGCTATGGCCAGGAGCGAGTAGTAGATCCCCGTCAGGTATCCGGAGGCCGTGTACTCGGTTAGGAGCGTCCCTATCCCGAAGACCTCGTACGCGTGCACGCCGACCGAGAAGACCTCGCTCACGGTTATGTAGAAGAGCCCGTCGGCGAAGGACGGGAACAGGTTTGCCGCTATCCTAGGGATGGAGTAAGGTATGTAGAGGTACCTCATCCTCCTGAGGAAGCCGAACCCGTAGTTGTCCGCGACCTCCTCTAGGTCGCGGGGCACGGTCTTGAAGGCCTGATAGATGCCAACCCAGATGTTCCAGACCACGGCGTCGAAGACGAGGAAGTCTGCCGCCAGCTCGACGCCAAGGGGACCCCCTATCCTGTCCACGAAGATGACCAGGACCAGCGGGAAGAACCCTATGACCGGCACGGACTCCAGGATCGCTATAGCCGGTATGTACGCCGACTCGAACGCCCTGCTCTTAAGCGACGCGTACCCCAGGAGCCATCCCGTGAGTATGGATAGGCCGATCGTCGCCAGCACGCGCGCGAACGTGGCGAGCGCCGCCAGGGCTATTATGAGGCCAAGGTACATCTCGCTCACCTATCGAGAGCATCGAGTAGATCTCGTTGACGTACTGGCTGAACATGGGATCGTATTGGTTGCGCGGCCTCTCGAGCTCTATCATTATCTCCCCAACTATCCTCGCGGGCGACCCCCTCATAACGTACACCCTGTCTGCTAGCTCCACGACCTCGTTTAGGTTGTGGGAAACTAGCACCACCGACTCGAGCGTCGTCTGCTCGTTGAAAAGCATCGAGTAGATCTCGCGCCTGAGCCTCTCGGCGGTCAGTTCGTCCAGGTGCACGAACGGCTCGTCCATGAGCAGGACGTACGGATCGGCGGCCAGCGCCCTGGCGATCGCGACCCTCTGCCTCATGCCGCCGCTCATCTCCTTCGGGTAAAGGTTCTCGAACCCCCTGAGCCCCACGACCTCCAGCATGCGCTCGGCTATCTCGTCCATCTCCTCCTTAGACAGCCCCCTGCCTATCAGCGATAGCTTGACGTTCTCCAGGGCGGTCATCCAGGGGAAGGTGGCTATCGATTGATGTATCAGGGATATCTTGGGCGTGGGCCTGGTGACCTCCTCGCCGTGGAGCAGGACGCGCCCCCTCGTCGGCCTCACGAACATCCCCAGGACCCTGAGGAGGGTGGACTTGCCGACCCCCGAGGGCCCCACTATGGATATCAGCTCGTTCTTGTGGGCCTCCACGTTGATGCCCTCGAATATCGTGCGCTGGCCCACGGAGAACGATAGGTCGATCCCCTGAAGGACCGGAGGGGGCGCGACCACGACGTGCGCCTCCCTCCGGGGCTAATTAAATTCGCGTTCACCTGGAGCGGCGCTCGAGGGCCGCCTTCATGAGCTCCGCCACCTGGGAGGGCCTCTCGGCGACCGGGACGCCTGCGTCCTCGAAGGCCCTTATCTTGCTCTCGGCCGTGCCGACCCCCATGGATATTATCGCCCCGGCGTGGCCCATGCGCTTCCCGGGCGGCGCGGTCCTTCCGGCTATGTACGCGACCGCGGGCTTCCCGAGCCCCCCGCCCTTGATGAACTTGGCCGCGTCCTCCTCCATGCTGCCCCCTATCTCGCCTATTATCACCACGCCCTCCGTCTCCGGATCGTCCCTGAACATCTGAAGGACCTCCACGAACGAGAGGCCGATTATCGGGTCTCCCCCTATCCCGACCGCCGTCGACACGCCGAGCCCGGCCCTCGAAAGGTGGTTGGCTATCTCGTAGGTCAGGGTCCCGCTCCTCGAGACTATCCCCACCTTCCCGGGGGCCGCCACGGACGCCGGTATTATCCCGACCTTGACGCGCTGGCTGGGAGCTATGAGCCCGGGGCAGTTGGGGCCGACGAGGCGGACCCCGTTGGACCTGGCGAAGTTGACGGCGCGAAGCTCCTCGTGCAGGGGTATGTGCTCGGTTATCACGACGACGTTCCTCATGCCGGCCTCCGTCGCCTCATATATCGCGTCCGACGCGAAGCGCGCGGGCACGAATATCACTGAGGTATCAGCGTCCGGGTGCTCCCTCACCGCCTCCTTCATCGAGTTATAGACGGATATGCCGTCCAGCTTCGTGCCGCCCTTCCCGGGCGTGACGCCGGCGACGACCTTCGTGCCGTAGGCGACCATCGACCTCGTGTGGAAGGAGCCCTCCCTTCCAGTTATCCCCTGGACGATCACCTTCGTCCTAGAGTTGACCAGTATCGGCATCTCACGCCACCCCCGCTGCCCTCACGGCGGCCTGCGCCGCCTCGTCCATCTCCGTGTAATACGGGATGCCGGCGGCCTCGAGTATCCTCCTGCCCTCCTCCTCGTTCGTCCCGACCAGGCGTATGACTATCGGCTTCTTGACCTGCGAGGCCTTCAGGGCCTCCACGACGCCGGACGCCACCTCGTCGCACCTCGTTATGCCGCCGAGTATGTTGATGAATATGGACTTCACGTCGGGATCCGAGAGGAGCAGCTTGACCGCGTCGCGCACTATGTCCCTCTCGGCCCCTCCGCCTATGTCCAGGAAGTCGGCCGGCTTCCCCCCGAAGTGCTGCACCTCGTCCATCGTCGCCATCGTCAGGCCCGCGCCGTTCCCTATTATGCCCACGTATCCGTCCAGCTTCACGTAGTTGAACTCGTGGATCTCCCCCTCGCTCGGATCCCTCCCCAATACCTCCTTCAGGTCCTCCACTACCTGGGACGGGGCGTTGTCATCTATGGTCACCTTGGCGTCGACGGGCACCAGCTCGGGCCCGCTGACGGCCAACGGGTTTATCTCGACGAGGTCCGCGTGATAGCGCAACATGACCCCCTCGTACATCCTCCTGAGGAGGTCCAGGACGCGCGGCACGTACGACTGATCCAGCCCCAGGTTCCTCGAGACCTCGCGCGCGTGGTACTCCTTTATGCCGACGAACGGGTCGAAGTACGTCCTGAATATGTGCTCCGGGGACTCCTTGGCGACCTCCTCTATGTCGACGCCGCCCTTGTCCGAGTGAAGTATCAGGTACCTCCTGGTCGACCTGTCGACTATTATCGACAGATACAGCTCCCTGTCTATTTGCACGTAGTCGGTGGCGAGGACGGCGTAGACCTTCTCCCCCCTGATCGTCATCCCCATTATGTCCTTCGCGTAGCGGACGAACTCCCCGGGGTCCTTAGCTATCTTGACCCCGCCCGCCTTTCCCCTCCCCCCAACTAGCACCTGGGCCTTCAAGACGACCGGGTACTTCACCTTCTGAGCCTGGCGATCCACGTCCTCGGAGGTCCTCAGGAGGACCTGGTTCGGAACCTTGATGCCGGCCTTCGAGAGGAGGACCTTCCCCTCGTACTCGTAGAGCCTCATGGCCTCGCTCCCTGCCCATGCGGCCTTTTAAAATTTCATCAGGAGCTCCCGGTGGCCTTCGAATGAAGGGACGCCTGGAATAAGCGTTTATAGGGCCTAGGGCTCACATGTGGCGTATTGAGCGCCGGCAACGACCTCCCGTTTAGCTCGGTCGCGGAGACCTTCGAGAAGATGGAGGGCGTGACCAGCAGGAACGCCCTGACCGAGATACTGATAGACCTGTTCAAGCGCTCGCCCCCGGATCTGTTGGACGAGATAGTGTACCTCATGCAGGGCAAGCTGTACCCGGACTTCGTAGGCATAGAGCTGGGGGTTGGGGAGAAGCTCCTCCTGAGGTCCATAGCGCTCGCCACGGGGCTCCCGCAGGAGCGCGTGGAGGAGCTGTACAAGAAGCTCGGCGACGTGGGCAAGGCCGCGGAGGAGGCCGAGAGGTCCAGGAAGCAGATCGTGCTCTTCCGCGAGCCGCTGACCGTCCGCCGCGTCTACTCGACTCTCGAGCGCGTGGCCAGGGCCACTGGGGAGGGGGCGCAGGACCTCAAGGTGAAGCTGCTCGCGAGCCTTTTCAACGACGCGGAGCCGCTGGAGGCCCGCTACCTCGCGAGGATAGTCATGGGCAGGCTCAGGCTGGGGGTGGCGGACTACACAGTGCTCGACGCGCTCGCCGTGGCCTTCGGGGGAACGAAGGAGCACAGGGAGGTCGTCGAGAGGGCCTACAACGTCTCGAGCGACCTGGGGCTGGTGGCAAAGACCATAGCGACCGAGGGGATCGACGGCCTGATGAGGATAGGGATAAAGGTGGGAAGGCCCATAAGGCCCATGCTGGCGGAGAGGCTGAGCAGCCCGAAGGAGATATTGGAGAAGATAGGGGGGAAGGCCGCGGCCGAGTACAAGTTCGACGGGGAGCGCATGCAGGTGCACAGGAGCGGGGACTCCGTGATGATCTTCTCCAGGAGGCTCGAGAACATCACCTCGCACTACCCGGACGTGGTCGAGATAGCGAAGTCGGGGCTCAGGTCGAACGACGTAATAGTGGAGGGCGAGGGGGTCGCGTTCGACGCGGACACCGGGGAGTTCCTGCCGTTTCAGGAGCTGATGCACAGGAGGCGCAAGTACGGGATAGAGAAGGCGATGGAGGAGTACCCGGTATCCCTGTACCTGTTCGACCTGATATACCTGGATGGGGTCGACTACACGACGAAGCCTTACGTGGAGAGGAGGAAGAAGTTGGAGGAAATAGTGCAGAAGGGGGACCGCATAAACGTGGCCCCCATGATAATGACCTCGGATCCGGATGAGATCGAGCGCTTCATGATGGAGGCCATAGAGAAGGGGTGCGAGGGGCTCGTGGTCAAGGACCCGAACAGCGTCTACAGGGCCGGCGCCAGGGAGTGGTCCTGGATAAAGCTGAAGCGCGAGTACAGGAGCGAGATGACGGACACCGTAGACCTGGTAATAGTCGGGGCCTTCCACGGAAGGGGCAAGAGGGCCGGGGTCTACGGCGCGTTCCTGCTGGCGGCCTACGATAAGGCCTCCGACATGTTCAAGACCGTCTGCAAGGTCGGCACAGGGTTCACGGACGAGGACCTCAGGAACTTCCACGACATGCTCCAGCAGTACAGGATAGACCACAAGCACCCCCGCGTGGACTCCCGCATGGAGGCCGACGTCTGGTTCGTCCCGCAGGTCGTGATAGAGGTCCTCGCGGCGGAGATAACGCTGAGCCCGATACACACGGCCGCCTGGGGGGTCATAAGGCCTGAGGCGGGGCTCGCGCTCAGGTTCCCGAGGTACACAGGGAGGCTGAGGACGGATAAGGGTCCGGAGGACGCCACGACCGTGGACGAGCTGGTCGAGATGTACAGGAGCCAGATAAAGAAGATAGAGGAGACGCCGTCCGAGGGCGCCTGAGCTACCTGGGCGCCGACCCGAGCATCTCAAGGTACTCGCGCGCCCTGGCCCAGGGATCCTGACTCCTCGTTATGTCCCTCCCGACAACTATCACGTCCGCGCCGGACTCCAGGGCCTCGCGCGCGGCCGCAAGGTCCATCCCGCCCGCCACGGCGACGCGGAACCCCCTTTCCTTGAAGTAGCCTATCAGGGACCACGACCTGCCCCTCCTCGACCTCTCCTCGTCTATCCCCCTATGTATGACTATCACGTCCGCGCCCTTCGCCTTCTCCGCAAGGGCCGAGGGATCCGACATGCCTATAGAGTCCACGAACGACGCTATGCCCCTTCTCCTGCACTCGCCGATGAACGCGGCGACCGTCTCAGGGGGCGCCGCGCCGCTGACGACAGCCGCGTCGGCGCCGGCCCCGGCCGCCAGGGAGACCTCCAGCTCGGCGGTGTCCATGGTCTTAAGGTCGGCGACCACCGGGGATCCCTTCGCCATCTCGGATATCCTCGACACGACCGATATCCCCTCCGCCTTTATCAGGGGGGTTCCGGCCTCCAGGAGCAGCCTGGGCCCGAAGAGCCCCGAGAGCCTACTCACTATGGCCTCCGCGTCCCTCCAGGAGGTTAGGTCGAGCGCCACCTGGAGGGCCGGGAACTCCATCCTCCTGCCCACGCCAGGCGGATCCCGGGGAGCTAAAAATAGCTTCCCGCGCGCCCCCGAACTCTATAGGTAAATGCCGCACTTCAATAGAGAATTGGGCAAGAATTTATATCGAACCTGTCGGCCAATTGACCGTCGAAGAGAGGTTGTTGGTGGGACCTCCTGCCGCAAGGGGTGATCGGCGTTGAGCTTTTACCTTGGGGAGACGGAGCTGCAGGTGCGCCGTCGCATACTCCTGACGCTACAGGATATGACCAGGAGGCTGCTGGACGCGACCAGGGCCCTCGTCTCCATGTACGAGCTGATGAGCGAGGGGAAGGAGGAGGAGGCCGAGAACTACAGGGGCGAGATCTCCAGGGCAATATCCGACGTCGAATCCTACAGGAGGTCCCTCATGAGGCAGCTGAGCGAGGTGGGGGCCATGCTGATAAACAGGGAGGACGTGCTCAGGACCGCTTTCATGTTGGAGGAGATAGCTAGCTACATCGACAGCCTGGCGTTCCGCATACACAGCGGAAAGCAGTACCTCGTGGGGACCGGCCCCCTGCAGGAGAAGCTCAGGGAGATGCTCAACCAGACGCTGAACGCGATAACTAGGCTCAACGACCTCAGCAGGATGCTGCAGGTTAACCCCGGCAAGGTGAGCGAGATGGCCTCCCTCGTTGAGCGCGAGGAGAAGAGCATGGACGGCCTGTACAGGGAGGCGCTGGTCGACAGCCTTAACAGCATAAAGGACTTCAAGCAGCTCCTGGTCTACCGCGACGTGGTGGAGAGGATAGAGAGGGTGGCCGACCTTTCCCTCAGCACCTCGGAGATGCTGACCATAGTCTCGCTCAGGCTATGAGCCGCCCCGCCAAGGGAACGCTGCTAGGGGACCGCGTCCTGGTATGGGACGTCGAGGAGGCCAGGTCCCTTTACTCTGAGGGCTTCTTCGGGAAGCCGCTCGGGGTTCCAAAGCCGAAGGGGGCCGACTTCGACGAGCCCCTGGTCCTGGACATCCTGGAGGCATGTTACCTGGCGGAGCTTGGAAAGTTGGAGGTCCTGGATGGGGGAGGGAGGAAGCTGGGCGCCGCGGAGCTCAGGAGGAGGTGCAGGTCATCCGACGAGTACTTCGACGAGAAATACAGGGTCTACAGGGACCTCAGGGGCTCAGGATACGTCGTCAGCGCCGGCATAAAGTTCGGGAGCGACTTCGCGGTCTACGAGAGGGGGCCGGGGATAGATCACGCGCCGTTCCTCGTTCACGTGCTAAGGCCGGATAGCCAGATCACGGCCAACTACATAATACTGGCGGGGAGGCTGGCGACCGCCGTCAGGAAGAAGTTCGTGCTGGCGGTTGTGGGAAGACGCCGCACGAGGTACCTAGCGTTTGAGTGGTGGAGGCCCTAGGCGGAGGAGCCCAGGCGGGCGCGAGGCGCCTAACATTAGAGGTTGCCGGGACTAGCCCTCAAAGCCTCCAGGGCGCGCCAGTAATCGACATCACCCAATATCGCGGACTGTTCGTCCCCCACCTTCCTCATTAGGTGATCGAAGTCCCCCTTGATGGCCTCCGCGAGCTCGCGCGCTGCGTCGGCAAGCGTGTGCGGCCTGTCGGGGAGCCCGGCCCTCCCTATGCTGGAGGTCGAGAGCAACCAGGCCGCCACCTGGACCTCGTTGGGGGGCTCCTTGGGAGGCGCGCCGCCGTTCGACCACCAGAGGACCCTGGCCATGCCATAGGATAGCGTGCGGATTATCTTGGGGCGGTACTCCGAAAGCAGCGATCCCTCGTCGCGCATGAGGAGCTCCGCCGTCGAGTTGGGATCCGGACCGCCCAGCCAGCTCCTGAGGGCCGCCTGGAGGAACTTCCTCGACATCACGGGCCTCAGCGAGCCGTGAACGTAGACCAGGGAGGACGCGTAGAGGCTGCTTAGCACCGCGCGCATGAAGCCCTTGACCGCGTCGTCCGGAATCCTCGCCCTGCGGCGTTCCACTATCTCCGCAGCCTCCTCAGGGTCGAGCGGATCGGTCGCCAGGGGGCGGCCGTCCTCCACGATCCAGGGAACGCTCCATATCTCCTCGGCGAACACGCCGGCCGCGGCCACGTTAGATACGTTGACCAGCTCCACGCTCGATAGCAGGCCTCTCCTCTGGAGCTCCTTGATGACCTTGTGGCTCGAGGCGCACGTCGGATGGAAGTACACGCGCAACGCGCCCGGCTAGTCCGGGCGGTATTTGTGCTTAGCCCATCAATCGCTCGCCCCATCGACTTAGGCCACCTGTGGCCATGGCGATCTGTGGCGTAGGGAACCCGACCACGGATATGATGCCCCGGATCCCCTAGTTGATGAGCAAATTTAGCCGAGGCCGAAGGCCAACCTTAAATAAAACCTGGGATGATCGCCGCCAAGTTGCAGCTTATACTGCTGGGCGGCGAGCGCGTCGACACGGGCGCGAGGGTACCGGTCATCAGCCCCTCTAGCGGATCCCCGATAGATGAGGTATCCGTGGATCCTAAGGGGGAGTTCACCAGGGACGCGATAGAAAGGGCGCGCAAGGCCTTTGAGAGCTTCTCGAGGATGACCCTGGCAGAGAGGGCCAAGATCCTTCTCAGGGCATCCGAGATGCTTGAGGCCAGGAAGGAGGAGGCGGCCAGAATACTGTCGAGCGAGGGGGGAAAGCCGATAAGGGACGCGCGCGTCGAGGTGTTCCGCTCCATATCCCTCCTCAGGATAGCGGCCGAGGAGGCCAGGCTCGTGCTCGAGGGAAAGGTCCACAGGGTGGACGCCTACGAGTACCCGCCAGGCAACGAGAACAGGCTTGTGATGGAGGTCAGGGAGCCGGTCGGCGTCGTGGGGGCAATACTCCCGTACAACTTCCCGTTCAACAGCTTCGCGCATAAGGTGGCGCCCAACCTTGTGGCGGGGAACGCAGTGGTGGTCAAGCCAGCCTCCGCCACCCCGCTTTCAGCGCTGTACTTCGGATCCATACTCTACGAGGTGGGCCTGCCCAAGGGGGTCCTGAGCGTGATACCGGGGTCAGCCTCCGCAGTGGGGGAGGAGATAGTCAGGAACCCCGATGTCGTGGGGATAACTTTCACGGGCTCCACCTCGGTCGGCCTTGGAATCGCGTCAAAGGCCGCGGGGCTTGGCAAGAGGGTCATGATGGAGATGGGGGGCTCGGATCCGGCGATAATTTTCGAGGACGCGGACCTCGGGAAGGCCGTGAGCACGGTCGTCAGGGCCAGGTTCGAGCATGCGGGCCAGAACTGCAACGCCACGAAGAGGATACTGGTGCAGGACAGCATATACGATAAGTTCGTGGAGGAGTTCGCCGCGCGCGCGTCAGGTCTGAAGGTGGGCGATTCCCTGGACGAATCGACCGATGTCGGCCCCGTGATTTCTGAGTCAAGCGTCAGGGATATGGAGGCGTTCGTGGAGGACGCGGCCGCCAAGGGAGGCAGGGTGGTGGCCGGCGGAAGCAGGCTCGGTCGTCCCGGCTTCTTCTTCCTCCCCACCGTGATAGCCGAGGCGCCGCTTGACGCCAGGGCCATGAGGGAGGAGGTGTTCGGACCCATAGCTCCCGTCTACCGCTTCAAGGACGAGCGCGAGGCCGTGGAGGTCGCCAACTCCACGGAGTATGGGCTGCAGTCCTCGATCTTCACGCGCGACGTGGGCAGGGCTCTCAGGCTAGCCCGGGAGCTGGAGGCGGGGGCGGTCATAATAAACGACACGACCAGGCTAAGGTGGGACGCGTTGCCCTTCGGGGGCGTCAAGAAGAGCGGGCTCGGCGCGAAGGAGGGCGTGAGGACCACGATAGAGGCCATGACGGAGTCAAAGCTGATATCAATAACTTTGACGTGATCTGATCGGTCGCCAAGGACGGCTGGCCTCGGAAGCGCGTCGCGTAGCGAGGACCTCGAGCCACGGCCCGGGCGCCGGATCGGGGCCAGTTGTCCCAGGCGCTTGAAGCTCAGCTAACGTTATTTAACACCTCAAGTGAGATTCGCCCAGAGCATGGGGAGGATCACCGTGCTCTTCGTGAGCGACTTGCACTACAGGCCCGATGCGCCCAAGGGCGACCCGGCGGCCGCCCTGGGGTTCCAAAAGCTGATGGAGATAGTGAGGAGCGAGAGGCCCGACCTGATCGTCGGGGCTGGCGACTGGGACCTCGGCTTCGATAAGGAGGCGTTCGAGGAGCTGGCGGAGGTCGCCTACGTGCTGACCATCTACGGGAACCACGAGAACAGGGAGGGCATATACTCCGCTCGCAACGTGGATGGGAGGCCCATATTGTTGCCGGAGGGGGAGGTCGTGGAGTTCGAGGGCCTGAGGCTCGCCGGGATATCGGGAAACCTGGGGAGCGGGAAGAGGTGGCATCACAAGACCCCGGAGGAGTTCGAGGCCGAGGCCGCCGAGATCTCGGAGGAGGAGGTCGACGTCCTGATAACCCATGAGCCCCCATCGGAGGTCCCATTCACGCCCGATAATCCGTACGGAAAAAGGGTGGTCATGAGGTCCGTCAGGATGGTCAGGCCTAAGCTGCACGTGAGCGGCCACGTGGAGTATCCCACACAGGTGGTCAGCTATGAGGGGATAAAGTTCCTCCACGTGAGCAGCCAGCCGCCGGCGTGCGAGTACGCCGTGGGCACGTTCGACGGCGAGGCGTTCCGCGAGCTCAAGATCAAGAGGGCCCCGGTGACCCCCTTGGGAGGCGGTCGCGTGTCGCTGGGCCCGACGGCATCCCTGGCCCAGCGGCGATGGCCGCGCGGCCGTGGCCCCTCATTTGATGGAACCGCCAAGCGGGTAGCCCTCGCAGCTCTCCACGACGTCCACCAGACGAACCGAGCGCCGCTGGCCATCCCCTATCACGGGGCTCAGGTCTACGCCGTGCTCAACGCAGAGGAGAGCCCTCACCACCCCATCCTTGTAGCTAACGACAGCGCGAACCACGCGCCTCGGCCTATCGGCGCCTAAGCGGGAGCCCTCGAGGGACTCGAGCCTCCTAGCGAGCTCGGGGGGACCGTGGACCTCTATCGCCAGGACGTCGTGGAGCGCCCTTCCAGCGAGCCTGGAGAGGTCGCGCCCGCGGATTTCCTTGAGGCAAACTATGTGTTCGTCCTCCAAGGCAAGCGGCCAGCTGAGCCTCCTCCTGGCCCCCAGGACCTTGACGAGGAATGGCCTCCCCCTTCCCGAGACCTCGACGTCCCTGAAGTCCGTGCCTATCCATATCATGCGGACGTCCTCGGCCTCAAGGGCCCTGGCTATTGAGGCGGAGATGGAGCGACCCACCTCGCCCCCATCTATGACGCGGACCTCCTCGCCGGCGCGCTTCACGTAGCGCCCCTCCAGGTACATGGGGGCCAGGCGCACGGAAGCCAGCCCCTCGGGCGTGAACTCGAGCACCGCGTCGGGGGACCTGGGATCCGCCGGCACGCCCAGGATGCGCGAGAGCTCCTCCGAGAGCATCCTTATCGCGAGCCTCTTGGCCGAGAGGCCCGCGGGAAGCCTGAGGGAGGAGCGGACCTCGTCCTCGAGGTCCCTCATCTCGGGCGGTATGCGCACGCTGACGTAGAACGACCTGAGCTGGAGCCCCGAAAGCCTCGAAGCGGCGCCCTCCGCCATCGAGCGAATCCTAGAGAACATGCCGCCGCAGAGCTGGCACCCCTCGTCATCCAGCTCGATCCCCATCCTCCTCGATACCCTGGAGCCGACCTCCTCGACCAGCCTCGGATCGGAGGTGTGCATCCTGCCGAGGCACCAGCGGCAGACGCGAACGCCGCTGGCGGCCGCGGCCGGCTCACGCCCCAAGGCCCGCTAGATCCCTCAGCCTGGACTTCCTGATCGCCTTGGCAAGGCGCCTGGCCTGATCATAGGACCTGAGCAGCTCCCTCAGGTCCCTCTCCTCTATGCCGGCCCCCCTTGCTATGCGCCTGATCCTCTGGCCGTTTATTATCTCGGGGTTCTCCCTCTCCTCCGGGGTCATCGAGTTCACGGCGGCCCTCCACTTGACCACCTTCTCCTCAAGGCCGTCCAGGGCCTCGTCGGGCAGGCCGGGCTGAAGGCCCCTAGGAAGGAGGTCCAAAAGCCTTGAGAAAGGCCCCATCCTCCTCAGCTCCTCCAGCTGGGAGACGAAGTCCTCGAGCGTGAACTTCCCCCTGCTTATGCGCCTGGCCCTCTCCTCGTCCTCCTCCTGGATCCTCCTGAACCTGTTGATCAGGGCCTCCAGGTCCCCCATCCCGAGCAGCCTCTCCGCGAACCTCCTCGGCGAGTACTCCTCCAGGTCCTCGAGCGACTCCCCGGACGCAGTGAAGTAGACCTTCGCGCCCGTCACCGCCGCGGTCGTCAGCGCCCCGCCGCCCCTGGCGGAGCTGTCGAGCTTCGTCACTATCAGCCCGCCCACCTTAGTGGCCTCGGAGAAGGCCTTGGCCTGCCTCTCCGCCTGCTGGCCTATCGTCGCGTCAACGACCAGGAAAGTTATGTCGGGGGATATCGCGCGCTCCATCTCGCTCATCTCCCTCATCAGCTCGGACTCATCCTTATGCCTCCCCGCCGTGTCGACGATTATCACGTTGGCGCCCTCCGAGGCGAGGCGCTCGATCCCCTCCCTCGCTATCCTGACGGCGTCGCCTTCCCCCGGGTTCCCATAGATGGGGACCCCTATCCTCTCCGCCAGCTGCCTCAGCTGATCGTACGCGCCCGGCCTGTACGTGTCGGCCGCGACCAGCCCGGGCCTGAACCCGCGATCCTTGTAGTATTTGGCGAGCTTCGCCGCGGTCGTCGTCTTCCCCGATCCCTGGAGGCCCACCAGCATTATCTTAAGGGGCGCGCCGCTGGGGACAGGGGGGCGCACCTCCTCTCCCCCGAGTATCCTAACGACCTCGTTGTAGAGCGCGTATATCGCCCTCTCCTTCAGCGAGATGCCCGGAGGAGGCCTCTCGCTCCTGAGGGAATCCTCTATCCTCTTCGACAGCTCCAAGACCAGCCTTACGTTCACGTCGGCCTGCAGGAGGGCCCTCTGCACGTCGCGCACGAACTCCTTTATCGCCCTCTCGTCCACAGAGCTACGGCCGAGGAGCCTGTCGACGGCCCCCCTGAGCCCTTCCCTTAGTCCCTCCAGCACGGGCATCCATCCCCTCGCTTGCTTTCAAGCTTTGCCCTCTTAACCCTGAGCTCCCCCCAGTCCGGCCCCCTCACAACCTCGTACTCCAGGATGGATATCCTCATCCTGTAGAATGGCGCGTCAACGACCAGGGTCTCCGCCTCGCCCCCGTCGAACGATGGGTTGAAGCGATACCTCCTGCTGAGGGCGATTATCCTCTCCGCCAGGCCCTCGTCTATCACGGCCCCCAGGAGGTCCAGACCGAGGCCGTAAGCGGAGACGCGGGTTATTATCGCCCTAAGCCCCCTCCTAACTACCTCCCTTAGGTATTCCTCCTGGTCCACGCCCCAGAGCGGGGCCAGGGGCTCCAGGCCGGCCTCGCGGACGACGCGCGCGAAGACGCCGCTCTGCCACCTGCTTATTATGGCGCCGGTGGCCGCGTACCTGGCGCCGTAGTCCAGGCGCGCCCTCTCGGCTAGGCGCAGGAGCGCCCTCTCCTCCTCCCCTGCCCCGGCCGGCTCCATTAGGACCGGGATCCCCATCGCCTCCCCCTGAAGCGGCGTCAGGTGGGAGTTGACGGCGTGCAATAGCATGCTCTCGGGGTCGCTTGGCACGACAGTCATCAGGCAACAGATATGGTAGCCGGCCTCGCGAAGCCTCAAGTAGGCGAAGTTGCTGTCCTTGCCGCCGGAGAAGAGCAGCGCCGTAAGCCTCTCATCACTCATAATCCACATCACCGATCAGTCGGCTCTTCCGCATTCATCGAGGCCGAGGCGAGGGGCGAAGGGTATGAAATAAGCGTTCCGCGGGGTGCGCGGCGCCGTAAGACCCGGCCGACCGCGCGCAGCTGCGACAATCCCTCAAGGGGAATTGCGTGACGAGTTAAGCGAAAAGGGGAAGCCTGGATCGCACGAATTATGAGGAACTTTTCGCGGTTTCGGACGCGAATAACGGCTTCGAACGCTTCACCTGAAGAACCATATATGCCTAGGCTTCCTGCCCTCCTCGAGCGGGAATATCACCGTGCCGAGCGCGTAGACCGCCGGCCAGAGCAGCACGGCCGCCGTGAACATTATCACCAGCCCTAGGGGCGGCGTGTACGTCACATTGGCTAGCTGGAGCGTCAGGAACTGGTAGGGCTTGAACTCCTGCGGCAGTATTATCAGGGAGTACTTGGCGGCAAACCCGCCTATTATCATCATCACGGCGGCGGCCACGCCGTAGGACACGTTCCTCGTGCGGTAGCTGGCTATGGCCAGCGCCAAGGGGAGCAACAGGCCGACGAGCATCTCGAGTATCCAGAAGGTCGGAGCGTCGGCGCCGAACAGCAGGTCCTGGTATATGGGCCACACGACCGCCTTGTTGTACCAGCCCGCTATCACTATCCACGTGAAGTCCAGTATGTAGGTTGGTATCATGACGATGAATATCGTGCTGTAGTACCTAGCGAAGAACTTCCTGATGCCCGAGTCGTGGGGCATGGACGCGAGGATGAATACCATCTGGCCAGCCGCCCCCAGCATTATAGCGCTCAATATGAAGTAGAGCGCCAGCCACGGGCCGTACCAGCCCGGTACTGCTATCAGGGAGCCGAAGACCTCCCCGAGGTTCGTGTGCACGGCAACGGTCGCGCTGAGGACGAGTATCGCTATCGCCAGCTCCGCCCACTTGGCCTTCTTGAGGCGCTCGCTGGCCTCCGACCTCAGCATGTAGAGCAGCTCTATCAGCAGCGAAAGCGCGAATATCGTGTAGAGCAGCGCCATCCACGCTATCCTGGAGGACGGCCTGAAGAACATCAATATGTAGGTGAAGTCGAAGGGCTTCGCCAGGCTGAGGAGCACCAGCAGCCACGCTGGGAATATTGTGGCGAGCGAGAACCAGACCCCGTACTTTATTATCCTCTCGTACTCGCCGTTGGGGCCCTTGTAGCCGAATATCGTGTAGATGCTGTTAACTATAGAAGATCCGGTGGAGGTCAGGGCGAAGAACGTGTAGCCGACCACGTCGAGGCCCCACGGCACCAAGAACACCTGCTCCTCCACCTGGTCCAGGTTGAACCCGTAGAACGCCATTCCGAGGGATATTATGATGAGTATTATGGATATGGTGGCCACAACTGCCAGCCTAGCCCTGCCGCTGATGCGCAGGCCGCCGGTCGGGGCAGACATGGCTCCACCCTCCGAGGTCATGAGCTGCCACCTCCGCCCACGAACCTGCCGAGCTCGCGGTTGAAAACGTAACGGGTCTTCGCGCCGACCCCCAGCTCCGGGTTTACCTCCACGGCCTGGCCCGTGTTGAACAATATCGAGACCTCGCTGTTGGGATCGTCGAGGCATCCGAACACCCTGGAGCCGCCCACGCAGGTCCTCACGCAGGCGGGCGTGTACGTGTCGTCCGGGGCTGTACCGTAACAGTAGGTGCACTTGTCGACGTGCGGCACAACGTGTATGGCGTTCTCGCCGTATACCTCCTTCGCCTTCTGAACGTCCTCATATGTGTACATGTACCTGGCGCCGTATGGGCACGACTCCACGCAGTACTGGCAGCCTATGCACTTGTACTCGTCGACCACGACTATTCCACCGTCCGCTATCTGCGTGGCACCCGTCGGGCACACGTAGTAGCAAGGCGGGTTCTCGCACTGCATGCACAGCCTTGGGACGAACGCCCTGAGGACGTTCGGGTAGGTCCCCAGCTCGAGGTCCTCGACGTGGGTCCTCCAGAGCTCCTCCCAGAACGGCGTCTGGTTCTCGAACGCGCAGGCGGCCATGCATGCCATGCATCCTAGGCACTGGTCTACCTTTATCACCATCCCCCACTTGCTGCACGGCTTCGTGTTGCCGAATCCCTGCATCGGGTTAACGCTTGCGCCGGTCGTCGAGCTCATCATGACTCACCTCCAGCCGGGCTCATGTCGGGTTGAATGTTCTCCTCCGAGGGAAGCGTGGTGGCGGCGGGCGCCAGCGTTGTGTACTCCTGGACCTCGCTCGAGGTCGCGGGCCTCACCACCACGGTCTGCTGCTGCATCATCCTGTGCGCCGTGAGCGGATCGTACGACCTTGTCCAAAGGTTCGTCATGGCCCTGTTGCCGAAGCTGTCAAGCGCCATCGTGGAGTATGAGAGAGCCGGATTGCTCTGCCCCCACGGATCGGGGATCCCGACCGTGTCGGGCCTTATCCAGTTGGTGAGGTGGGCGCGCGCCACTACCTTGGCGCCCGTCAGCTTGCTCACGACCGCCACCCAGTCGCCCTCGTTTATGCCCAGCTGGGCAGCGGACGCAGGATTTATCCATATGTATTGATATATATTCTTGTGATAGCCATTCGCGGTTATCGCGTAGGTCATCGGGTTGTCCGTCATATACGTGTAGGCTATTGGGGGTATCTTGAAGAACTCGACGAAGAACTCGGGCGGCGTCGGCTCAAAGGCGGGGTCGTCGTACGGCGCGCTCGGCGCCACGTATACGCCCGGCCTGACGGCGTACCCGGCGTTCCAGTTGGGCGGCACGTAGGCCAGGAGGGGATCCCACGTCGGGTCGTAGCCGTAGGTCTTGACGACGTAGTAATAGAGCAACGTGCTGTACACCTCTATCCTCCCGGTGGGGGTCGCCGCCGGCATGCCGTACGGTATGAGCTCGTTCGCGGAGCGATAGTCGTCGTACGTCCTAACTACGATGACGCCCTGGCTCTCGAGGGCGCTGGAGACCTGCTCGGGCGTGGTGTTGAGCACCTGGGCGTAGAGCTGGGACTGAACCTGCCTCCAGGAGTCCGCCATTATGCCGCCGGTCCTCGGGTAGGCCCCGTACTGCTGCAGGTACCCCATGTACTTCTGGAGGTTCGACTGCACCGCGGAGAGCAGCTGGTCGTAGGGGAGCCCGTTCCCGGCGGCCATCTGCGCCACGTACTGCTCCAGGATCCCCATCTCGTAGGCCATCATCAGCACTATGTCCAGGTTCGGTATCGTCTGGGGGAACACCCTGGGGACGGCCTGGTTCCTGGTCCTGTAGTAGTACTCGGGCGCGGCCGAGTCGTCCCAGAACGGCTCCTCCCTCTCCAGATAGGTTGCGTCCGGGAGTATGACGTCCGCGTAGAGCGCGGTGTCGGTGGGGAGCACGTCTATCGATACCACGAACAGGTTGGACAGTATCTCCTTCCACTCGGATTCCTGCATGTTCTTGGCGGGGTTCACGCAGCAGAGTATCGCCATCTTCGGCCTGTAGGTGGCCCCGTTCCAGGTTAGCTGGCCCTGGACGGCCTCGTAGATGCCCGCGTCGGGGAACATTGTGAAGGCGCCCGCGGGCTTCAGGCCCTGGGATACGAGGTTCCTGTTCAGTATCTCCTCGACCGCCGGGTAGCCGTGGGACCAGAAGCTCGGGTTGTGGAACACGTAGATGGTGGCGAAGGCGTTCAGGATCAGGCCGGGGAGCGTCACATATGGAACCTGCATCAATATCTCCGGCCTCTGGATGAGTATTCCGGGCCTCGAGGACCCGGTGCTGACCGCTGAGTTGTACGCGTTCACCAGGTTCCTCATGCTCTCCCTGTAGACGCCCGAGTACACCCAGGTCCCCCTGCGATCCACGTTCCCGGTCAGCGCCATTATGGTCGCCACGGCCTTCCTGAACTGGGTCGTGTAGCTGCCCCACTGGCCCTTCTGGCCGGTCGCTATGTCCATGGGGCGCATGGTCGCCATCCTGCGGGCCGCCTCCTCGAGCAACGAGGGCTCAACGTCGGCGACCTTCGCCGCGTAGTCGAGCGTGTAGCTGGAGACCCTCTCCGCCAGCTTCTGGAAGGCGGTGTAGACCGGCTGGCCGTTGTAGGTCACGCCCTGCGGGTTCAGGGCGGGGATTATCCTGTTCCCGTCGACGTCGTACATGTTCGTGTTGGAGAACGGGGGCACCTTAGCCAGCCCTCCCCTTATCTCATCGTATACGTAGAAGGCCTTGACCGTGCCGTCCGGGTACTCCTCGGCCAGGGGCTTCAGAAGCCCGTTCCCCTCGTCCACCAGGAGGAACGGGAGGTCCGTGTAGTACCTCACGAAGTCCGCGTCGTAGTACCCGTTGCTTATTATGTAGTTTATTATGTACATGGCGACCGCCAGGTCGCTCCCCGGCTTCACGGGTATCCACAGGTCCGCCTTGGACGCGGCCTCGCTCTGCCTCGGATCTATGACTATCATGTAGGCCCCGTTGTTCAGGCCCTCCCCGAGCCTGTGCCCCCTGTTCACGAATATCCCGGCGGGGTTCCCGTTGTCGCCCCAGACCACTATCAGGGACGAGTACGTGAAGTCGTCCATGAGGTCGGAGCCGTGTATGTCGAAGGTGCCCATCGTGAGGTTTATCCCCAGGTGCTCGCCGTATATGCAGGGCTGCATGGGGCTCCCCGCCATGTTGGGTATCTGGGACGCGAGCATGAACGGTATGAACTGGGGCCTGTAGTTGGAGCACGGTATGGCGCCCCCTCCCATCACCACCTCGTAGGGCTGGACGTTGTTCTGCTTCATGTAGCTCAGTATGTAGTTGACCGCCTCCTCCCATGTGGCCTCCCTGAAGGCCCACGTCCCCTTGGGGCCGGTCCTTATCAGTGGGGTCTTTATCCTGTCCTTGTTGTAAGTCAGGAAGGCCCCTGAGCGCCCCCTCGCGCAAACCTTGCCCTTATTGAGGGGCGAAAGGGGGTTCCCGTCTATCTCTATGACCCTCACGTAGCTCCCGTCGGGGGACCTCTCGACGGTGGCCACCACGTCGCACGTCGAGGAACATATCCCGCATATGCCGGGGACGTATGTATACGTCCAGTTCGGCTGTAGGGTCTCGTAGTCCTGCGCCTGGGGCGCCAGGAAATCCAGGGCGAAGCCCGCGGAGAGCTTCTTGGCCGCGTAGAGCACCGCCGCGGACCCCGCCACGACCCCCGAGAGCTTCAGGAAGTCACGCCTGCTAAGCGACGAGGAGGAACCTGAGCGATCGCCGCTCACGGACGGGCGTGACCTCGCAGGCTATTTATTCGTTGCGGAAATGGACCTATTGATAATAATATAGTAAATTATTAAAAACTTAAAATCAAGATATTTTTGTATCAATGTCCGGCTGCTTAAGCCTTGCGATCTCGCGCTCCAGGAAGGCCGCGAGGGCCATCCCTATGGATCTTACGCACCTATCCTCGCACTTCCTGAGCACGTCCTCCGCGAGCCTCCCCATCCAGCTGAGCACGTGCTCCCTGACGAACCTATCCCCCTCCTCGACGAGCCCCGAGCCGTAGAGGACGGCCGCGAACTCCAGCTCCGCGGACGCGTGGTCCTCGGGGACGGTGGTCGGGGAGACGCCGTACTTCCTGTACCACTTCGCCAGGTCGTGCACGACCCTCCCATATATGCGGCCCTCCCTATACCAGGACTCGTAGGGCGGCACGGGCACCCCCTTTATGTTCGCGACGAAGCAGGATGTGTACTGCGTTCTGGGGACGTCGGGATCCCCCTGCCCGCAGCTCTCTATCGCCCTCGCGAGGACGTCCCTCAGGCTTCCCTCGACCGATCCCAGGATCGCCCTAAGCTTGTCGTAATACCTTGGCCCGCCCAGGAGCAGGGACATGGCCTTGTAATCATGCTCCAGGCCCAAGTGTCATCTCCCCCTGGGGGCGAACGCGCCCGCGCCCTTTATCCCCTTCCTAAGCGCGTATTCGAAGCGGTGCCTGGGGCACCTCTCAAGCCACTCGTCATCCACGGGAAGCCCCCTCTCCTCCAGCGTCCTCCTGACCTTCTCCAGCGTCCTCCTGGTTCCCACGAAGGCCCCGCAGTCCCTGCAGTAGACGTTCCCGTCCTCGAACAGGACGCGGGGCTCCAGCGATCCCTGGCTGGGCCTGGTGGAGATAGCCCTGACCTTGGCCCCGTTCGCCTCCCTTGACTCGGGACATACGTTGACGCACACATCGCATCCTATGCAAGCCTCCGGGTCGAAGCGCAGGGCTGTGGATCCGTCGGAGCGGGATATGGAGAGCGCGCCGGTCGGGCACCACTTGGCGCAGTTGTCGCAGAGCGTGCAGGACTCGGGATCCACCGAGACGTCCTTGACGCCTAGGAGGCGGGCAGAGGAGGAATCCAGGAGGGACCTCACTATGTCGGCCCTCCTATACTGCGGGGAGGCGCGGCGAACAGCGGGGGCCCCCTCCTTGGCGGAGGGGACGGCGGGCTCCCCTCCCTGGCTGAAGGAGAACCCCCCATATACCTCGTTCAGGTCCCTCACGAGATCCCTGACCTTGGATAGGTTGGGGGCGAGCGGGCAGCTGGGATCGGGGCAGTGGACGGCGACGGGGCCTCCGGCGCGCAACGCCAGCAGGTCGACGGATCCGAGCTCCCCGACGCAGCGAACCTTGAGGGATTCCCCAGCGTGCAGCCCGCATGAGATTACCTTGGCGCCCTCCACGGCCCCCGCGGCGACGAACGACGAATCCGGGTAGTTCGGCATCTGTATGGCGCCAGTTGGGCATGAGGAGGCGCAGAGGCCGCACTCGACGCACCTAGAGCCGTCCACCAACACGCCGCGCATCCCCTTCCTATCTATCTCTATGGCCCCGTAGGGGCACGACCTCTGGCATATGTCGCAGACCCTGTAGAGATCGCCGCACGCCTCGCGTATATAGACCGGGCGGCTCGACCTGCCAACGTAGGTGCGAACGCCGCCCGTTATGAACTCCCTCCTCGTGTACTCGGCCGGCTCCTCCACGGGCTGGGCGCGATCAGCGGCCCAGGCGGCAGATAGGGCGGCCTTCGTGGCCTCCAGGACCCACTCGCTCCACCTGTAGTCGACCACCTGTACTAGCAGGGGGTTTAGCCCCGCCCTCAGGGCGGCCTCCCTGTAGAGCCTCAGGTGGCGCTCGTCATATATGCCCCTTATGACCACCGCCTTCCTGCCCCTTAGCCTGGAGGAAAGCTCCTCCGGGTCGCAGGTCTCGCCCTCCCCCCTCCTGTGCTCGCAGAAGTGGTCGACGACTGAGACCTCGAACCTGAGAAAGGGCTGAGCGCGCAAGCGCAGCGTTCCGCCGGCGCGGTGGGTCTTAAGCGTTAGCCGTAACCCGGAGGGATCGCGCAAAGTTTAACTTAATCGCGGCCGAGAAGCCCCCGCATGACGCAGGGAAAGGATGAGAAGGTCGTCACGGCGAGGGTGGCGGAGGCCTATCGCATGGACGCCGGAAGGGGCGTCGTCAGGCTCGATCCGCTGCTCGCGGAGAAGCTGGGCATAGAGGCCGGCGACGTGGTCGAGATAGTCGGGAAGGGGGGCAAGAGGACATACGCCCTTGCCTGGCCCGCCAGGCCCGAGGACGTGGGGAAGGAGATCATAAGGATGGATGGCTACCTGAGGAAGAACGCCGGCGTGGGCCTCGACGACAAGGTCCAGGTGCGCAAGGCCGAGGCCAAGGAGGCTGAGCGCGTCGTCCTCGCCCCAAGCGAGGAGCTCAGGATAGAGGGGGCCGAGGAGTACTTCAAGGATCTGCTGGAGGGGCGCGTCGTCAGCAAGGGCGACGTGATACCAATCGGCATCATGGGGACGACTATCGAGTTCGAGGTGACCAGCTACTCGCCGGCGGCGGACGCCGTCATAGTGACCCGCGACACGGAGATCAAGATACTGGAGAAGCCGACGAAGGGGGCGCGCGAGATACCGAGGGTCACGTACGAGGACATAGGAGGGCTGAAGGAGGAGATACAGAAGATAAGGGAGATGGTGGAGCTCCCGCTGCGCCACCCAGAGCTCTTCGAGAGGCTCGGCATAGAGCCCCCGAAGGGCGTCCTGCTCTACGGGCCCCCGGGAACCGGGAAGACGCTCCTCGCGAAGGCCGTGGCCAACGAGACTAACTCCCACTTCATATCTATATCAGGGCCGGAGATAATGAGCAAGTTCTACGGGGAGTCGGAGGCCAGGCTCAGGGAGATATTCAGGGAAGCGAAGGAGAAGGCCCCATCGATCATATTCATAGACGAGATAGACGCGATAGCGCCGAAGAGGGAGGAGGTGACCGGCGAGGTCGAGAAGAGGGTGGTGGCGCAGCTCCTGGCGCTGATGGACGGCCTCGAGAGCAGGGGGAAGGTCGTCGTCATAGCCGCGACCAACAGGCCGAACGCTATAGACCCCGCCCTCAGGAGGCCGGGCAGGTTCGACAGGGAGATAGAGATAGAGGTGCCGGACAGGAAGGCCAGGCTGGAGATACTCCAGATACACACGAGGAACGTCCCGCTGGCCCCCGACGTGGACCTCGAGAAGCTGGCCGCCGTGACCCACGGGTTCGTGGGGGCCGACCTGGCGGCCCTCGTGAAGGAGGCCGCGATGAACGCGCTCAGGAGGGTCCTCCCGGAGATAGACCTGGAGGCCGAGAAGATACCCGCGGAGGTCCTCGAGAAGATCCAGGTCACGATGGCGGACTTCGAGCAGGCACTCAAGGGGATAACTCCGTCCGCGCTCAGGGAGGTCTACATAGAGGTGCCGAACGTGCACTGGGACGACATAGGGGATCTGAAGGAGGCCAAGCAGGTCCTGCTGGAGAACGTCGTGTGGCCCCTGAAGCACCGCGAGCTCTTCGAGTACGCGAAGGCGGAGCCGGCCAAGGGGATACTGCTCTACGGGCCCCCCGGGACCGGGAAGACGCTCCTGGCGAAGGCCGTGGCGACCGAGAGCGAGGCCAACTTCATAAGCGTGCGCGGGCCGGAGCTCCTGAGCAAGTGGGTGGGGGAGAGCGAGCGCGCGGTCAGGGAGGTCTTCAGGAAGGCCAGGCAGGCCGCGCCGTGCGTCGTGTTCTTCGACGAGATAGACGCCATAGCCCCGGCGCGCGGGACCGGGATAGGGGACTCCATGGTCACCGAGAGGGTCGTGAGCCAGCTCCTGACAGAGCTGGACGGCCTCGTGGAGACGAAGGGGGTGGTCGTCCTGGCGGCCACCAACAGGCCCGACATAATAGATCCTGCGCTGCTCAGGGCGGGGAGGTTCGACGTGTTCGTCTACGTGCCGCTGCCGGATGCCGAGGCCAGGAAGGAGATATTCAAGATACACCTGAAGGGCAAGCCGTTGGCGCCGGACGTGGACCTGGACGAGCTCGCGAGGAGGACCGAGGGATACAGCGGCGCCGAGATAGCCAACGTGTGCCGCGCGGCCGCCATAGCGGCGATAAGGGATCACCTGGAGAAGTACCCGAAGGAGGAGGACGCCAAGGCTCACAAGGAGGAGCTCAAGATAACGATGGCGCACCTGCTGGACGCCATCAAGAAGACGAGGCCGCTGCCGAAGGAGGTAGTCGAGTGGTACAAGAGCGTCGCCGAGCGCTTCAGGTCCTCAACCTCCGCCTGATCCGCCGGAGCCCTTATCTCAGACGCCTTTCGACCGCGCGTGGGCCCGTGGCCCAGCCTGGAGAGGGCACTGGCCTCCGGAGCCAGGGGTCCCGGGTTCGAGTCCCGGCGGGCCCGCCATCGGGCTCACGTTTAATTTCGCCCTAGGACCACGAAGCGCGTGGCGGGAAGGCGCAGGATAAGGGACGCGGCCTCCGTGGCCTTGGGCGTGGCCGTGCTGTTCGCGCTCTCGTGGGTTCCGATGGGAGCGGTCCTGGCAGGCCTGCTGGCCGGCGCGGTCGAGGGCAACGCCGCCAAGGGGTTCTTCGCAGCGCTCGGCGCCGGCGTAATATACGCGAGCGTCCTGACTGCGGAGGCGGCGGGGGCGGGGCCTGTCGCGCTCGCCTTCGCCTTCTACGAGGCCTACGTAGTGGACACCGTGCTGTGCGCGGCCGGCGGGATATTGGGAGGACTGGCCGCCAGATCCCTCAGGGGAAAGCTCAGGAGGTGGTAGCCCGGGGGAGATTCGAACTCCCGTCACTGGGTCTCGCCTCGCGGCCCAATCCAGCCCTTCGGGCCTGCGATCCAGAGCCCAGCATCCTTGGCCGCTAGACGACCGGGCTGTAGCCCTCTTATCCAAGGACCTTATTAACCGTTTTTTTCGACTTGGAGCCGAGCCCCGAGCTCGAGCGAATGCCCCAATCCTGGATGCCTCTCGCCCTCCCGTCATCCCTATTGGGCCAGCGGACGAGGCGGGCCAGCAACATTTATAATTGCCTGCGCGAAGCTGCGATGGGCCCGTAGCTCAGCCAGGATAGAGCGGCGGCCTCCTAAGCCGTAGGTCAGGGGTTCGAATCCCCCCGGGCCCGCTTCCCTCTAGCCATGGCCTCACTAGCTGAGGAGGGATCCGCGATGCGTCGACCTCAGGACCTCTGGGGGCGCCTCCCGCGCCTCTGCGCGCTCGGCGCTGCCTTCTTGGCCTCGCCGCCCAGCATGGCCTCCTTCTCGCTCTCCAGCGCTGCGCCGAGGTCCTCCGGATCCTCCCCTATCAGGTCCGCCAGCCTCCTGACCAGGTCCTCGCGCCCGGCCGCCCAGAGGACGAACGCGTCGAACGCGTACGCCATGAACTCGCCGGTCGAGGTGTGCAGGACGCGGGACATGTGTTCGGCGAGCTTCCTATAAAGGCGCCCCTCCTTCCACGCCCTGCTCGACACCTCGTACGGGGCATCGTACTCGGAGTAGCTCGCGAACGTCCCAGCCAGGGCCCTCGCGAGCGCGTAGTCCAGGTACCTGAGCAGCTTCCAGTTCTGCGTCCTTATTATCCTAGAATATAGGATATCGGCATCGGAGAGCGCCCTCATCGACTCCGCCAGCTTGCCCGCGTCCCCCATGTAGCCCATCGTGAGGGCAGCGTATGCGGCCGCTATCTTGTCCTTGGGCTGGGCGTCCGCCGCCCTGAGCCTTTCGTAGGCCACCTCCACGGACCTGGACGACGCCGCCTCCGATATCGCGTCCTTCAGCGCGAGCCTCAGGTCCCTGTATCCGCCGGCGAAGGACCCCGAGTAAGCGGCGGCCTCGAGCGCGTTTACCGCGGCCCTCACGTCCCCCCTGGCGTACCTCGCTATGTCCTTGAGGACCTCCTCCGGGAGCGAGATGCCCTTCAGGCTGAGGATGTGCCTTAGGTAGAGCTCTATGAGCCTGGCGGGCACGCGCCTGAACCTTATCACGAGCGAGGACTTCTCCAGCTCCGGCATGTAGTCGACGTCGTCCCTGTTAGCCGCCATCGCCAGGGGGACCCTGATCTTCGATATGAGCGACATCAGGTACTCCGGGCCGCCGTAGTCCGACCTGCTGTAGAGGCCGTCCACCTCGTCAAGGAACACGAGTATCCTGGATCCGAAGAGCGTGAGGCCGCCCATGGCCGGCGTCAGGCGCCTCTCGAGCATCTCCTTGGTCCTGTAGTCGCTCGCGTTCAGCTCCAGCACGTCGTACCCGAGCTCGGAGGCGGCCGCGTGGACCAGGGTCGTCTTCCCCGTCCCCGGAGGGCCGAGGAGCAGGGCTGGCCGCGTCCCGGGCGTCCACCCCCTCAGCCATCTGAGGAAGGTGGCCCTTGACTCCTCGTTCCCCACCATGTCCTCGACCCTCTTCGGCCTGAGCTCCTCGGTCCATATCAAGCCGATAGCAGTCCTTGGACGACATATGTTATAAGCCCTATGGCCATGGGCACCAACATCCTCTTCTTCAGCGCGTATGCCCTCTCGGGCTCGCGCAGCCTCGAGACGTCGAACGCCAGGAGCGCGAACAGCAGGGATGCGAGGCTCACCCCGGCTACGTAGAACGGGCTGCGGAGGCCCGCCATCACGGGGACGTAAGCTATCGGGATCGCGACCAGCATCAGAATTGCTGAGAGCGCCGCGGACGCCTCTATGCCCACGGTCGCCGGAAGGCTCCGTATTCCGGAGGCGGCGTCCCCTCTGACGTCAGCTATCGCCTTGAGCACCTCCCTGGAGAGCCCCGTGAGGAATGACGTGGAGAACATCACGAAGACCAGCACGTAGTTCAGGCCGCCCATGAGGCCGCCGTACAGGAAGGGGACGGCCATCGAGAGGGCCACCACAGTGTTGCCGGCCAGCCCCCTGCGCTTGAGCCGGCTGCTGTATAGGTATGATAGGACGGCGAATATCGCCGCTATCGCCAGCGTCGTCGGCCCAGTGGCGCACGACGCCGCGATGCCCGCGGCCAGCAGGGCCGCCGCAAGGGCCCATGCCTCGCGGACGGTAGCGTCCCCCCTCACCAAGGGCCTCATCCTGGCGTTAAGGGCGTCCACGTGGACGTCGAATATGTCGTTTATGACCATGGAATAGCCCGAGATCAGAAAGCCCGTGAGGAATCCGAGGGCCGCGGGGGCCGGCGAGCGGCCCCCGCCGGCCAAGTAGCCCGCTATGACGGCGAGGCCTATCATCAGGTCGTTCACGGGCCTGAGCATGTCGAGGGCGGCCCTGGCCCTCAAACCGCCTCCCTCCTCAGGTTGAACTGCGAGACCGAATAGTAGACAACGTCGCCGTGGCTCTCGACGACCGCCAGCACGAGCTCCTTGCCCAGGTTGAGCGCCCTCATCTGTATCCTGGTGAGCCTGGAGGCCGGCATGCGGCTCCCCTCCTCAAGCGCCACGACCAGGTAGCGCGCGTCCTCCTGGCCGTATCCTCCACGGCGATAGACCCTTAGGTCGTTGCCCAGGCCGTAGCCCTCGCGGACGACGTATCCTCTGTTCCTCAGATCCCTATAAACTATGTACTTAGTTAGGAAGCCGCTTGACCGCCTTGAGCCCAGCCTCATGAGGTCGGGCGCCCCGAGCTCGGATCCGTCCTGCCCCACGACCCTCGCGTCGCCCCTCTCGAGCAGGTAAAGCGCCTCGTAGATCTCGAGGCGACGGCATCCCTTCTCCTCGTATCCGTAGCCCCTCTCGGCTAGCCAGCCCGTTGAGTCGCCGCAAGCGACGAACATGCCCTGTGACTCGCGGATCTCCAGCAAGGACGCGCGATGTGCGCCGCACGCCTAAATTAAGGTTCCCGATGCCCGGGCCGCGTCCTAATTGAGCCACGTGGACGTAGGTAAGGATAAATCCCGAGCGTCCTCACGCGCCTCAATGGGCCCGTGGCCCAGCCTGGAAAGGGCGCAGGCCTTCGGAGCCTGAAGTCGCCGGTTCAAACCCGGCCGGGCCCACGAACCGCACGTGAAAAACTGCGAAGTTGATCCAGGTTTCCGACGACGCGTCGCCGTAAACATGCGCGAGCGATTGGCGGGACGGCGTGAAAGTTTCCGCGCTGGACCCCACGAACGCGCCGCGCACCAGATCTGGGCGGCGCCTATGCGAATTCGCCTGAATATGAGCCACGGCGAGATGGGGGGAAAGGCCTAATCAGGATAAGGGATGACGCGAGGGCTACTCGCCGGACGAGTTAGACGAGGCGCGACCTGGATGCGGAGGGTGGGGCATCCTCGCGGCCGTAAGCGCCAGCTCAGAATGGTGAGGGCGCAGCAGAGTTCCGGATGAGGTGCGGATTGAATCTAACCGACTGCCAAATCTGCTGATTACTCAGCAATTAGACGCGCTGAACATAAAACTGTAAACATGGCAATCGTGGGCGTCCATGTTTAACTAGATGATGCATATAAATGTTAATAATGTTAACCACTAATCCCTGAGCGCCATGTCCCTCCGGCCCGGCGCGTGGGCGAGGGTGGACAGGGGGTCCTTCGAGAGGGCCGTCGAGGCCAGGATGAGGGAGGTGGAGGCGAGGGCCTGCGTCGTCTCGCGCGCCGTGCCGGGGCTCGGGCTCAGGCTGGTGCCCTTCTCGCGGGAGCTCAGGGTCCTCCCGAGGGGGTTGGAGGAGGCGCTCCAATTCCTCGTGACAAAGGGCCCAGTCTACGGATTCGAGGCGTTCGCGTCCGCGCCAGGGAGGGACGTGCCGCTAGGCGCCATGGTGATAGTCGGGATCTACGACGAGCGCTCCGGCGAGGGCGTCCTCGTGGAGGACGAGTGGATAGACGCCCAGCTCATGGAGGTGGAGGAGCTGCTGAGGGCCGCCGCCAGGCAGTCTGGATACCTATGAGCGATGCCACACGTTCACTTTCTCCTCCTGGCCTCGAACGTGCACTTGTCCGACCCATCGTTCACGCACTCGACCTCCTCCACGTCCCACTCACCTCCCTCAGCGCCGGTAAGTATGCCGGCGATCATCCCCCTTATCCAGTGGGATGTCCTGCCGCTCCTGTGTCCCTTGAGAAGATCGCACTCCATCAGGTCGCGCGCCTCTATTCTGTACTTGGACCCATCCGAGCTCCTGAGGACTTCGAGCGACGAGGCGTACCCATGGGACTGCAGGATTGAGAAGTTGACGCTCGGCGCGGCGCCGGGACCCAGTAGCTCCACGTGCTCGCGGGCGGCCTCCCTCCCGGAGTAGTATCCAATGTAGTAGAGGAGCGCCTTCCCCGCGTCCTCGCCCAGGAACTCCCTGGCTCCAAGGAGCATCCCGAGGAGCGCGCGGCTGGTCATGAGCAGGGACCTGGTTCCGGCGGCCTCCAAGATCAGCCCTTGATGCGCGGCGAATCCCAGCGGGGATCCCTCGACCATCGTGATGGACCTCACGCCATCCAGGGACCTCAGCCTCTCCTCCAGCTTCGAGGGGTCGGCCTCCCCCAGATCCAAGATGGACATGCAGCTGATCAAACCGTTGGAGAAATTGCAGAGGGATTCGATCATGTGCGCGCCGGCTGATCCCACCTCGTTATGTACAGCCGCCATGGCGTTGTAGGAGTCCGTCTCCACCTTGAGCGCGGCCAGCCTACTCCCCGGCTTCATCCAGGAGAGAGGAATTCTCACCACGCTGCGACGCTCATAAGTCATTAGGCCGCAATGTAGGTTTGTTATATTAATATGTTACGCTCATAAAATAATTAATATGTTATATTTAATATGTTGTCTATGTCGTGAATGGTACGGTTGCGGAACAGAATGCTAGTAGGGATCAGGCGAAAAGGTTGTGCGAGGGCCCGATCGCCGTTAAAGCCCCTAGATCCTGTCCTCCTCCGCGCCGCCCCCGTCCGAATAACTTCCCTCCGTCAAGAACTCTACATTCTCTCCAACTTATAGTACTTCTTCATGTAGATCAGCATAAGCCTCACCTCCGGGGATCAGGTTGCAACAGCTTGAGGACCTCGGGTAGCGCACCACCCCCACAACGTTGTGGGGGGAAAGCGTCTCCAGCGGGTGACGATACATTCACCAGCACCTATGACGAAGCCATGGCGCTGGAGACCTCACCATGAGCTTCTCCAGGACGTCCTAAAGGACACGCTCAGATGTACAAGTGCGTTCCTCGACGCCGCCCTGCTCGAAGGACTCTCCTTTTGTGCTTAGTATTCTCAGCGTTCGCGCCGCGCCTCCCGTTTCCCACACGTTCCGGGGAACATTTCTAGTGCGTTTCCGATTTTCACGCGTCATTGGAAACATGGGTCGGTTATATATCCTCTCACGCGTGGAATGACGGGCCCGGGGGGATTCGAACCCCCGGCCACCGGCTTAGAGGGCCGGCGCTCTGTCCTGGCTGAGCTACGGGCCCGGGACCAATTGGACGGCCGATTTTTAAACAACTACTACAATAAATGCAAAATACTTCATTATTAAAATCCTAGTATACTTGTGTTACCTCGTACACATCAATCTTCCAGCTGGGCTTCAGGGAGCCGGCGACCTGTATTAGGTGATCCACGGAATCGACGTCCCACCTGCATATTGCAAAGTTCTTTCCCTTGGCCAAGAAGGCCTCCTTCAGCTGTAGCCCTTTAGGTAACTTCCCGCCCTTTGCCATTCCCAGCACGCTCTCAGCGAATTTGTCGAAAGAGGACTTCTGGGAGTCGGTCCAGCTATGCACGACCACTACGGATGTCATCGAAGAAGTTCAGATCCTCCCGCGTTTAAGCTTGCCTGCGAATCCGCGCTGACGGGTTCGGGCGATACGGAACGCACTTATTCTACCTTAGCGGCGACGGGGTCGCCGGGGTGGCGGAGTGGACAAACGCGCGGGCCTTGAGAGCCCGTGGGCGCGAGCCCTCGCGGGTTCGAATCCCGCCCCCGGCGCCATTCCACGCGTGAGAGGATATATAACCGACCCATGTTTCCAATGACACGTGAAAATCGGAAACACGCCCGGAAACACGCGCGCGAGTGATTGGCGGGACGGCGTGGACGTTTCCGCGCTGGGCCCCGCGACGCGGCGCGCGATCCTCTCGACCCTGAAGGGCAGGATGGGCGCGCTCAGGGAGGATTTGTCACAGTCGAGGCATTAGATGCGGCTAATGTCTCAGGTAATAATAATAAATAATAAAATAAATTACTGCTATCAATTCTAATCCTTAGCTTCCTGGGCTTCCTTGGGAATCTCCTCGCCAGATAGTATCTCCAACATCCTCCTGAAGCCCACGAGCGCCTCCTCAGGTATTCCGTAAAGCTCTGCCACCGCTCTGTCGAGCTCGTCCTCGACCTTCCCGAGCTCTTCCCTGGAATTCCTTATATCCTTACAGGAATCGGGCTTTACCCGCGCGTGGACATACGTTGTCAGCTCGTGGGCCCTCTTAGACAGTTCGGTTATCCTCCGATGAACCTGCTCCTTATGGTTAAACTTAGGTATCTTCACGTTCTCAATGATATGCGTCTCTTGCCTCAGCTCGTACGTGTACGATGCTATTATTGCCTTAATAATGCTGCTATTTAGTATCCCAGCGACGTAGTACGCCTCCTCAGCGCCATCGAACGGTATCATTATGGTTCCATCGTCTGGAACGACGGCCCTTGCATTCGCAGGCTCCACGACTGCGCACGCGAACTCGGTCGCCTTACCGGTTATGGCGCCGGCAATGCGCCTCCAAACGACCTTGTAGGGGGCAAAGGTGTATGAGCCTATATCATAAATAGCGTAAAACGGATTTCCCTTACCCCATAGTTTGTGCACCGACCTATTTTCTAGCTCTTTTCTATACATGTTTAGATAGCCATAAGCTAATGGTAGCTTGATCTTTAAATCCCCCTCAGGTAATGGCTTACCGGTTTTAGGGTCGTGAGGCACAATTATATATCTGTTTTTATAATCAACGTACCACCTCTTCACATCCCTACCCCTAATTAGCGGGTAGATGAGGTCTGGTTCGATGGCGACATCGACCTGCCTGACGTTCTTCTTTTGGCCGGGCTCGGGCGGATTCGTGATGAGCAGCTTGCCGTCGGGCAACTTCTCCTTCACTTGGACGTAGTAGACCTGATTGAGCGCAACATTTACACCTTCATACGCCCTATACGGTGATTTGCCGGAGGTCACCTTCTCAATATAAGGCAAAACATTATCCATCGTCTGCATCCAGCTACTCGAGGGATCGTTTCTTGAGATCGGGGTCATTATGCCCTCGAACCTCTCCGTAGACGCGAGAACGTCCTCCAACGGTTCGTCTATTGGAACCGGCTTGCCCGTTTTATTTATCCATATTACATGCCTAACCTTCTTGTTATCATCCAATATCTTGTTTATCGCTGGACACCTGCCCTCCCTGACGTCGCTTAGCTCGCACGGCTTCTCCACCACTATAGCAGATGTCCTGTTCACGGCCCCCTCGAACGGATATAGCGTTACGAGATCGTGCACGACGTCGATCTTTGTCCTCGTCGCTAGGAACTTCCTGAAACCGGCGCCAGCTTGAGTCTTGAAGGATGTGAAGGGCATGAGGAACCCCAGTCTGCCGCCGGGCTTCAGGTAAAGGTCGAAGCCCCTTGCTAAGAAGAGCATTGCTAAGTCCCTCTTCACCTTTCCAAGCCCTACTCCTCTGATCTCAGTCAACCCATATAGCGACCAAAGATCCTTACTTATTTCCCTGTATTCCTCAGGAAGGCTCTCCCAGTTCACCCACGGCGGGTTGCCCACCACGTAGTCGAACTTTCCCTTGAGAACCGGCGCGAACGCATTCCTTATTATTGAAACCCAGATGCCGTTCTTCTCCTCCTGCTCCAGCCTCAGTAAAGCTTCGTAGAATTTTCCTAAGATCCCTGCATCATAATCGGTCACATCCTTGAAACGATGTCTGATCCTGTTAACGAAATCCTCCACCCTGTACTTGCTCTTCAGCGCGTTGGCGGCCTCGCTGAGCACGTCTGACAGGAGTCCCTTCTCGACAATGCTAGCCGGCAGGCGGAATTCCCCGGCGACCGTCTTGAGCACGTAGACGCTGCCCTCCAGCGTGGAGCTCTTCTCGACCATCAGCGAGTCGGCCAGGTATATGGGGATCTCAATCGCTCTCCTCCTAGGCAGATCCGCGATCATCATTAGATAGTTCGTCCTGGCCGTCAAGACCGCCAGCGGGTTTAGGTCGTATCCAACCACGTTCCTCAGCGTGTAATCAAGCAACACGTCGTCCAAGAAGTGCTCCCTGGCGTACTCCCTGAGCCTGGACATGTACCTGACTAGGAACGTTCCGGAGCCGCACGCTGGATCCAGGATCCTCAGCTCCAGCGGCTGGAGCGGGCTCTCCGCGCCCATCCTCTCCAAGCTTCCGATGTCAAGCCCGACTTCATCCAGTAGGAAGTCCGCCAGCCAGTCCGGCGTATAGTATTCGCCGAGGCTGTGTCTTATGTCGTCCGGGATTAGCTGCTGGTAGAGCCTCTTGAGCAGATCCCTAGCTGATTCCGGCTCCAGCTGTGGCGTCGCCGGCTCGAACTCCCCGAGTTTTCTCGCGATCTCGGCCACCGCGTCCGCCAGATCCCGATCCAGCTCCCCCAGATACCAGGAGAAGTAATCGCCCTCCAAAAAGTTCTCGACGCCGAACTGCCTGAACACGCCCCCACTCTCGAGGTCCTCGAGGACTTCCCTGAGGGCCTCAACGCCCCCCTTAGTGTATGCGTCGTCCAGCTCGGCTATGTAGGACTTGTAGAACCTTCCGCCGCCGTAGATGTACACCACCTCCGCCGCCAATAGCTTCAGTATCAAGGCGTAATATGTGTGTATGGCGAACATGAGCCTGTCATAGTCCACTTTGCCCTCTATCCCATACTCCTTGGCGAGCCCCTTCAGCGCTTCGAGCTTCTCCGGGCTGTAGCCCGTGGCCTGCCTCAGCAACCTCAGCCACTCCTCGAACACCATGTTGGTCCTAGGGCTCATGGGCGACAGAAGCTTAGTGTACAGAACCTTGATCTTGCCCGCCAGCTGCGACTGGGGCCCGAAGTCCTCCACCAGGAGATCCACCCTCAGCTCCTTCCTCCTCAGCCCCCTTATGGCCTCCACAAGCTTAACCACGCTCTCTCTGGTTATCTCGTATGGCCCCCTAAGGACCCACCCCCTCGACTTATAGTATCTGACGAATCCTATTCTGTCGCTTATCATAACCCCCAAGTATTTGCCCCAGTTCTCCTGCGATCCTGCCTCCTCCTTTACGTACCTGATTATCTGCTCCTTCGCCTTCTCCACGTCCGCCAACGAAGAGAGTTTGCCGGGAGCCTTGTACTCGACTATCACGTGACCATAGAGCGCGTCTTCACGTGCACCAGAGATCAGCGTGCGTTCTAATTTGACGTCATATGTTACGCCCAAAGGCTTAAGTATCTTATTCTCTATGCAATTAGACACCCTATGCCGAACCTCCTCCTCGTTCGCGGCCTGCCTAGCGGAAGTTTTGATGCAGTTAAAAATATCATCGATATCAAGCGTCAGAGCGCCCTCGCCCATCGAGCACACCGGCTTGGGGATGTGGCAAGGCGGCGCTAATTAACATTGCTGAATGGATATCGGGTAGGGATGGGAGGCGCCATGACGATCATTTAACTAATAACGCAGGCACTCCGCTCAGGAGCCATTTGGGCGTAGGCAACGTGCGTGATTCAAGTAGGAAGATTTGGAGTTGTTACAGGCCTTGTCTAGCTCACGGCAGCCCCCGATGATGCCATGCCGCGCATTCCCGAATGACATTTTACGTTGCGTGGACCTATAAGCGTCGCGCAAGTTGGCGCTAGATGCTGCTCAAACTTCCTTCGGCATTGAACTAGAGGGACAGACCTGTTGTATTTAAAGCCAAGATAATTATACGTGTTATGCTGGTATGGTGGACGAAAATGCCTTGGTGCGGTTACTAGATATTGTTAAGAGCTCCCCCTATCCGCTGGCGCTGCTTCTTATCTTCTGGGCGGACTGGATAACAAGTGTGGGCCCTATCAACAATTGGTTAAAGTATAACTTGACGCTGTACTCACGCTACGCGGCGCGCCCGAACCCCATTGGCATTATTGGATCTATATTCATCTATGATGGCATTTTTAACATCATATTACTGACGCTGGTCACCGCGGCTTTCTATCTTGTTGCCTACTACTTGGCCGCAGGCTCGCATTATTGGATCCCGCAGGCGAAGGTTAGCCGCCTTTCAACAATCTTCTTCGCGTCATCACTCGCGGCCGCAATATTAGCCAACGTTGCTTGGTACCTCTACCCGGATCCAGAGACGTACGCGTCGTACCCGGCCTATGGTACCTCCGGTGTCGTTGCAGGCGCGGCTGGATCTTTAACAATGATGATATTATTAATAATCAAAATTAAATCAATAGCTAATAGATTAACTATGCATGGGGCATTTAGTGGCCATCGGTCGAACCCCTATCCTGCAGTTGCCGCCGTAATTGGAGGGGCGCTCTGGGCGATTACTCTGGTGTTTATATTTGGCAGTTTCATTACGAGGGAAGTGTTTACCCCATCAGGAGATATTGTTAATTTATGGGTTCACTATGTCTCATTCTTCTGTGGTCTAATAATAATGTTTATTGCCAGCGCTAATTTAATTTTTCATCGTATAGCAATGCACCCGGTATAGAGCAACCAGTAGTTCATCGACCATTATGATGACCCGTCCCGCTCGCGGCTACGAACCGCACAACCCCATGAAGAAGGGAAACGCCCAGGATCCAAGGCCTGGCCCGGGCCCTGAGAACCGGGATAGGGGAATTTTCCAACGAGGCATGAGAGCTGGAAATATTATCATGCGCAGAAAAGGCCTGCGCGGGTTCGAATCCTCCTGGCGCCGCTCCGCGAGCCAATTACCTGTAGGCGCCGGACTGTTCCCCCTGGCCTGGCCTGCGTATCAGCTCGCGCGGCACCTTCGCCAGCTGAACTATGGCGCCGAGCTGTATGGAGAATATCGGGAGGCCCGTGTTCGGGTCGTTCCCGGCGAAGGCGACCGCGCTGGGCTCCACCTTGACGCGTATTACCGCGCCGTTCGATAGCTTGAGCTCCATCCACCCGCACTCCTTCACGACCTCGAAGTCCAGCACCTCGGGGACCGACATGCCTCTGGGAGGCTCGCCCATCCCTAATATACGTTCGCGTTAGCGGGGCGTCGCTCGGCCTCCTCGTCTCCCACTATATCGCTGAGCTCGGAGGCCAGCAGCGAGAGCTGCTCCAGGAGCGCGGGGCCCGGAACTTCCCCTGTCCCCTCCCTCAATATGCCCATTATTATCGAGCAACGATTTATCGCGCGCTCCATCTCGTCCTGCTTGTCCAGGCCCCCGTTGAGGTACGCGTTCAGGAGGCTCATCCTCCAGTTCATCATGAGGTACTCCAGTAGCCTCCTGTCCTCCGAGCTCACGCTCGACCCCTCGCGATCCCCTGAGCGCATTCCTTCACCCCGAACTCGCAAAGCTCCCAGGGAAATACCACCCACTCCCTGACAACCCTCACGTAGTAGTCCGGTATAAACTTGCTCCAAGGCTTCACGAAAAGGGCGGAGGTCTCCACGCTCCTGGGCGAATGCGACCTCCTCACGAAGTCAACGGCGAAGGACATGGTCGTGCCTTCGTCGACCAGGTCGTCCACTATGAGGACGTCCTTCCCGTACGCGTCCTCCGTGAGCGTGGAGAGAACCCTGGGGGCGCCCCTGGTACCGAGCCCCGAGTACGACTTTATGTTAAGGAAGTCGACGCGCGCCCCCAGCCTATCCGCCACGAGCAAGGCCAGGGGGCAGCCGCCCCTCAGTATCCCCACTACGAGGTCGTGCCTCTTGCCGCTCCTCAATATCAACTCGGCGAGGGATTCGGCAAGGCGACCGAGCTCCTCCCACCCTATGAGGAGACGATCCTGCAATGGGCCCGGCATCCCCGACACTCAAGATAAGCGTTGTGGGCAACGCGCCCGCTCCGATTTGCCCTGGGGGATGGACGCCGCGCCTCCGGCGAGCGCTTTTAGGGCCATGCGCCCGGGAGGACGACGCGCCGCACGGCGCCTCCATCAATCGCCGAAGGGCCGGGCGTGGAGCCGGGCCGCCTTCGTCGGGCCGGCGGGCTCCGGCGACGCGCAAAATATAAAGGAGGCTCCCCCATTGCGCGCCCGGGCCGGTAGTTCAGGGGTAGAACGCCCGCCTCGCACGCGGGAGGTCGGGGGTTCAAGTCCCCCCCGGTCCACCAGCGCATAACGTTAAAACAGCAGGCGACCACCACCCAGCGGCGTGAAGGTCCCGGAGGCCAAGTACATATGGCTCGACGGTCGCCTAGTTCCCTGGGGCCAGGCGACCACCCATCTGATGACGCACTCCCTCCACTACGGCACCGCGGTCTTCGAGGGAATAAGGGGATACGCGTCCGACGGCCAGCTCTACGTCTTCCGCCTCCTCGACCACATGAGGAGGCTGGAGGCGTCAGCGAAGATCTACGGGTTTCCGCTCCGCTATAGGCCGGAGGAGCTCGCGTCGGCCACCATCGAGCTCCTCAGGGCGAACGAGCTGCACGAGGACGTCTACATAAGGCCGCTCAGCTACCTGGGCTACGGCACCATAGGGCTCGTGTACAGCGAGATAGAGCCCCACGTCGCAATCATCGCGTTTCCCTACGGCAAGTACTTCCACAAGGAGGGCGTGAACCTGATGGTCTCCACCTGGAGGAGGATATGCCAGGAGGCGACCCCTCCCGCCGCGAAGGTCTCAGGCCACTACGTGAACTCCGTGCTTGCGAAGATGGAGGCCATAAGGCACGGGTTCGACGACGCGATAATGCTGGACGTGAGGGGATACGTCAGCGAGGGGACGGGCGAGAACGTGTTCATAGTGAGGGGAGGAACGCTGATCACGCCCCCAACGTCGGCCGGCATCCTCGAGGGGGTCACCAGGGACACCATAATCAGGCTGGCGCGCGAGGAGGGGATACCCGTCGAGATAAGGGACGTTGCCAGGCACGAGCTCTACTTGGCGGACGAGGTCTTCCTGGCGGGGACGGCGGCCGAGGTCACGCCCGTCCTCTCAGTGGACGGTCGCCCGGTGGGAGGCGGGTCGCCGGGCCCCCTGACGCTGCGCATAAAGTCGCTCTACGAGTCCGTCGTCAGGGGGCGCGACCCCAGGCATCCCGAGTGGAGGACCCCGGTATACGGATGAGTTGAGGACCCGCCGCGCGGCCTTCCAGGGCGAGAGGGGGGCCTTCACGGAGGAGGCCGTCATCAGGTACTTCGGGGACTCGGCGGAGCCCGTGCCGGTGGGCACGCTGGAGGAGGCGTTCTCCCTCGTGGAGTCGGGGGCCGCCGACTACGCAGTGGTCCCCGCCGAGAACACCCTCGCGGGAAGCGTGGGGGAGGTCTACGATCTCCTCCTCAAGCACGACCTGCGCGTCCGCGGCGAGGTCGTGCTGAGGGTCGAGCACCACCTAATGTCGGTCGAGGGCGCCAGGCTGAGCGACATAAGGGAGGTGTGGTCCCACCCGCAGGCCCTGGATCAGTGCAGGAAGTTCCTATCGTCGCTCGGGGCGGAGGTCGTGCCTGTATCGAACACGGCGGTCGCCGCCAAGCGCCTCGCGGAGCGCCGCGATCCGACCGTGGCGGTGATAGCCAGCAGGAGGGCGGCGGAGATCTACGGCCTGAAGATCCTCGCGAGCAACGTGGAGGATGATCCCTCCAACTACACTCGCTTCCTCGTCCTGGCGAAGGAGGAACTTCCGCCCACCGGCGACGACAAGACCTCGCTGATATTCTCCACGAAGCACGAGCCGGGGTCCCTCTACAGGTGCCTTGAGCCCTTCGCCATAAGGGGGATAAACCTGACGAAGATAGAGTCGAGGCCGGCCCGCTCAAGGCCGTGGGAGTATAACTTCTACCTGGACCTCGAGGGCCACGCGCTCGACCCAAGGGTCTCCGAGGCCCTGGAGGAGCTCAAGCGTAGGGCGACGTTCGTAAAGGTCCTCGGCTCCTACCCCAGGTGGAGGGAGCGAAGGCCGAGGCCCGCCTGCTAGGGTTTTAAGCGCCCTCGGGCGTAGGTGCGACGGGACCTGTGTGCTGGAGGACCTGAAGGAGGAGCTCGCTAGGGAGTCGAGGTACCTGGCCCTCCAGGGCCTCGTCGCCGGGAGGGAGGGCAACCTGAGCGCGCGCCGCGGGGAGCTTGTGGTGATAAAGGGAACCGGCGTCAGGATGTTGGACGCGTCGCCCTCGGACTTCTCCGTCCTGGACGTCGGAGGCAGGCTTATCGAGGGCCCTCCCCCGAGCAGCGAGTTCAGGATGCACCTTATGCTGTACGCGTCTAGCCCGTCGATCGGCGCCGTGGTGCACGTGCATCCGCCCTACACCTTATCGCTCGAGGCCGCGGGCATATGGCCCGAGCCGCGCACGGAGGAGGCGAAGCTCTACTACGATCGGGTTTGCGAGGTGCCCCGCCTTCCCCCCGGCAGCCTGGAGCTAGCGAGGGCCGTGGCGGAGGCGGCCGGCGGCGGATGCCGCGCCATGCTCCTGAGGGGACACGGGCTAGTTTTCGCGGCGCCCAGCCTTAAGGAGGCCGTAGACGGGGCCGTGGCGGAGGAGAGGTCCTCCCAGGTGCAATTCATGTCCACGATGCTCGACGTGCTGCAAAAAATTTATCTCTCATCTCTCAGGCCCTAGCGTCCAATGGCCGGCCAGCCCCCCGGGGTTTCCGAGTTCGAGGTGCGCATAGGTCCTCCCCACCTCACGCGCTTCGAGCGCGCGAGGATAATAGGGGCCAGGGCCCTGCAGCTCTCCCTAGGCGCCCCTCCGCTGATCCCCGGGAACGTGATCCGCGCGAGGAGCACCATAGAGATAGCTAAGATGGAGCTCGAGTCGGGGGCGCTCCCGATATCGATAAGGAGGAGCCTGCCGAACGGCGTCTATCAGGACATCCCGATAAGCGCTCTGCTGCGCCCTCACGCTAGGTCCGGGAGCTGAGAGGCCATCGGACCAGCAGGGCGCTGAGTACCAGGAGAGGCGCCAGGACGAGCGCGATCGCGCACGCCAGGCGGTTGCCAGAGGGGCAGCGGCCGGGACGGTACCCCCTTATTTCTATGGCCTCGGCCACCTCCCTGCCCCTGACCATCGCCACCACCAGGGCGGGCGTGACCAGCGCGGGTATCCCCCTTATCCAGTCGAGGAACCCCCTGTACCCAAGCCCCCTCGAGGCCTGCGACTCAACGACGGATACCAGATCGCGCGCGAGCGTGGGGACGAACCTCAGCGCTATCACGGTCCACAGGATCGCCCCCTCCGGCGCCCCAATCCACCTCATGACGTCCGCCACCTCGTCGGCAGAGGTCATGAGGTAGAAGTCGGCCGAGGCCGACACTATGTCCAGGAACCTCAGGCCGGTTGCGGCAGCGTAGGGAATGCCGTAGCCGGCCGCGACCTCCGAAGCGGCGACGACAAGAGCTATCACCGCGGTGGGGGCCTGGACGCGCAGCGCCTGGCGAAGCGCCCCCGACGCAGCGGCAACCGCCAGGATCGCCAAGTAGTCCAGGAGCAATGTGGGGAGCCTGTAGGCCGCCAGGGGCGCTACGAAGAGCAGCGCCGAGAGGGCCAGCTTGCACCTGGGATCCGATGATGGCAGGGCGCGGCGGGGGCTCAACGAAGTGCACTCCCGGCTATCGCTGAGACCGCAGAGCCGGGCGTCCTGAGTTCGACGGCGCTCAGCCCCAGGGCGTCGGCTATCTCCGCCAGCTGAGGGGCCCTGAGGCCCGCTGACCTGAGGAGCTCGGCGTCCGATAGAACTTCGTGGGCGCGCCCATCGGCCACTATGGACCCGCCTGAGAGGACCAGGACCCGCGGTCCCAGCTGCCAGATGAAGTCCACGTCGTGGCTCGCGACGAACACCGTTATTCCCCTGCGCGACCAGCCCCTTATGAGGCCCAGCATAAGGGCGCGGGTCCTCAGGTCCTGGCCCACGGTCGGCTCGTCGAGCGCAACCACGTCGGGGGACCAGCTGGTGGAGGCAGCGATGCTGAGCCTCTTCTGCTGGCCGCCGCTCATGCCCAGGGGGGAGGCCTCCTCCAGGCCCGAGAGCCCGAGCGCCGAGAGCGAGCGCCGGGCCCAGGAGGCGGGGTCCGGGAGCCCGAAGTTGCGGGGGCCGAAGGACGCCTCCTCTAGGGCTGTGCGGGCGAATAGCTGCGAGCGGGGGTTCTGGGGCACGAAGCCCACGTGCCGCGCGAGCCTGCCCACGGAGGCCCTCCTCGTGTCGATCCCCATGACCCTGACGATGCCGCGCGTAGGCTTCAGGAGGCCGTTGAGGTGCCTCAGAAGCGTCGTCTTCCCGGATCCGTTGCGGCCCACCACTGCCACGACCTCCCCCCTTTCCGCGCTGAACGTGACGTCGGCCAGGGCGCGGGTGCCGTCGCGATACACGTGCCACACGCCACTGAACTCCACGACAGGCACGGGGCGTGGGCAGGTTCCCCCCTTAAATACGATTCACCCGACCGCGCAACATGGCCAGGAGCTCGTCCGCCGTCAGCGGGACGCGCCCCAGCTCCAGGCCCTTGAACCTCAGCCCGTGATACACCTCGACGACGGGCGGCACCGACACGCCTGCCGCCCTCAGGCGGCTCACGGAATCCCAGCTAGCGAGCAGCTCCCTCGGGGGCCCCGACATCAGCACCGAGCCGTCGCTCAGCGCTATGAGGTTGTCCGCGCGGGGAAGGGCGGGGCCCAGCCTGTGCTCCACGACGACGATCGTCAGCCCGTCGCCCTTCAGCCTCGCCAGGAGGTCCATCAGGCCCTCGGCTCCCTCAGGATCCAGCATAGAGGACGGCTCGTCGAGGAGGAGGACGCTGGGCCCCCTAGCTATCTCCTCCGCTATTGCGGCGCGCTGCTTCTGGCCGTCGGAGAGGGCGTGCGCGGGGCGATCGTAGAGGTCGCCCGCGCCCAGCTCCTCGAGGATGCGCCTGGCTAATCCCTCGGCCTCCCCCGGGGGGACGCCGCGCGATTCCAGGGACGCGGAGACGTCCCTCCCTATCGTGGAGGCCAGCAGCTGGTCCTCGGGATCCTGGAACACGTAGCCCACGCGCGAGGCGACCTCGCGGATCGAGCTCGAGGGCACGGAGGTCCCGCACACGACGACGTCCCCCCTGACCTCGCCGCCGTATAGGTGAGGTACTAGGCCCACCACGCTCCTCAGCAGCGTGGTCTTGCCGCTCCCGCTGGCGCCGACGACCAGATGCATCTGTCCTGACCTGAGCCGCAGGTTCACGCCGCGCAGCGCGGGCCGGCGAGAACCCTCGTAGGTGAACGAGAAGTCGCGGAACTCGACGGCGAAGTCCGATCCGCAGCCGGCGCCCAATAGCTATACCACGTCCTTGGGCTCCGAATTTAACGCTTCCCCGATGAGCCTGAGCAGGGCGTCCGAGGTGGCGCCCGGGGCCGCCCTGACGCGGAAGGCCGCGGCCGCCCTGTGGCCGCCCCCGGTTCCGCCGAGCTCCTTGGCGAGGGCCTTGGCCAGCTCGCCCAGGTGGAGCCCCGTCCTCCTAACGAACGACTCCTGCGCCTTGGCGCTCCCCTCCGTCCAGCCGTTGGCCGCGCCCAGGGCTATGCCCACGTCCGCCCCGACCTGCAGCAGCGCCTGGGCGACCGAGGACTGGTGGCTGCCCGAAGACGATATGACGAGGAGCCACCCGCCCACCTCGATTATCCTCGTGCGGCGAAGCGCCCTCAGCCTGGCCAGGACCTCGGACCTATCCCTCGGCCCGCGCAGGGCCGCCATGATGCTCCGGAGCCTCTCCCACCCGCACCTCGAGCACAGGTCCGAGTAAAGGCCCAGGACCTCGCAGGAGGCCGTGGACAGCCCCCTCGTGTCGGCGGCTATCCCGACGCCGAGAGCGCAGGATATTTCCGGATCGAGCGCCCCGTCCCTCGCCAGATCCCTGGCTATTATCTCGGAGGTGGAGGACGCCGAGGCGTCTATTAGGGCGATTGCGCCCTTGACCCCCGGCGCGGGATGGTGATCTATTATCAGGAGGGGCGCGGGGTTCCTCGCCAGGTAATCCTCAAGCCCCTTGGCCCTGGAGGGGGAGCCCGCGTCCACCAGGACGACGAAGTCCGCGGCCGGCGCCGACGCCGCGTCCTCCAGGTGATCCAAGGAGAGCTCCCTCAACAGGGCCTTGGCCGCGCGGGTCGCGCCGCCGGGCGTGACTATTGCGGCGGCTATCCCCTCCCTGGACGCGAGCATCGCTATGGAGGCGGCGCTGGCCGCCGCGTCCAGGTCCGCTAGGTCGTGCGTGAACACGACCAGCTGCCTGTGCCCCTTTATGTGGTCCAGGATCGCCATTCTAGCTCGGCTTCTTGGCCGCGGCGAGCGCCTCCCTTATCTTGTTCTGTAGGTCCTGCAGGTTCTCCTTCAGCCTCTCCTCCTGCTTCTCCAATATGTTGCGCCTGGTCTCGGCCAGCTCCTTCCTCTCCAGGAGCTCCGCCTTGAGCTTCTCCCTGTCCGCCCTCACCAGTATTAGGCCGGCCTGCTTGTATATTTCGGCGTCGGCCGGCGCCTTCTCCAGCTCGTCCAGCGCGTTCCTTATCTCGGCGAGCTCGAGCTCCACCTGCTGCTTCTGCACTAGTACGGACTGGAGCGTGGCCTGAAGCTGCTCGTACTTCGAGAGCTGTTCCTGCAGCCAGGGCGATAGCTCGCTCAACGCGACCCACCGAGGTCAGCGTGAGATATGCGGACTTTAAAAGGGTTAAGGCGCTGTTGATGAACGCGTCGGCGTCGCCAAGGTCCAAGGGGCGGGCGGACCTTATCCTAAGGGTGGCGCCGTCCAGCTCCACCTCCAGGGGGAACCTGGGATCCTCGGAGTCGGCCAGCATCGCCTCGAAGATCGCCCTGGCTACGCGCGGATCCTCCACTGATACCTCCAGGAGGACCCCGGCGAGCGGACGGCCCTCGCTCATTCGGGGGAGTAGGCTCCCCCGGCCACCTTATATCCGCACTTCTCGCACTCCCAGATGCCCACGGCGACCCTCCTGAAGGTGAGGGAGCCGCACTTAGGGCAGGCCCTCTTGGCCTTGAGGGTCCTGATGACGGCGCTGTAGCGCTTCCTGAGGGTTGCCCCGTACTTAGGGCCCAGCCCCTTTATCGGCCTATCCTTGCCCAATCCCCAGCGCCCCCTTGATGATCCCCCTTATTTCCTTAGCCTTGTTGAAGGAGTCCTCGACCAGCTTCACGACCTCCGCGGGGGACCAGCCGCCGGGACCCCCCTTCTGGAGGGCGCATATCGCGTCCTCCGTGAACGCCATGGTGAGGCGAGTGTCCATCACCGCCTCCTCCTCCGCGGTTGGATCGTAGACCACGTAGTCGTCTATCTTGGCAGCCGTTATGGAGACGGGGATCGAGGTTATGGGCAGGGGCACCCTGTTCCCGGTGGGGATGGGCGCGCCCGAATCGAGCGAGTACTCAGGTATTCTGGCCGAGGCGAGGGCCGCCACGGCCGCGTAGGAGGCGGCGTCGAAGAGGTTCCCGTCCACGTTCAGGACGTTTATGTCGACGAATATCGTGTACACGAGCTCCCCGGCCTTGAGCACGAGCTTGGAGAGGTCCACCATGCCGGACTCCCTTATGCCCCTGTCCACGACCCTCGCGAGCTCTATGGCGTTCTCGTCCGGGGGGCCGACCTCCACGTAGGGGGAGGCCAGCGGCAGTATCTCCGCGTTCACGACGAGGTTCCCCTTATCGGGCGTGTCCTTGTACGGCTTATCTATGGACGTCTTGACCCCGGCTATCACCGCGGTGTTCCCGAGGTACACCCTGGCCGAGCCCTCGGCCTTGCTCACGACCGAGGTCTCTATCCTTATGGGCCTGTAGTCCGTGAGGCCCCTGCCGTCCAGCCTCTGGCCCTTCGATAGCAGCTCCCTCATCTTCTCCTTCCTGAGCCGCTCCACGACGAAGTTGCGCCTGGTGACGGACATCCTGCTGCTCACTGTCCCCCCCGCCTGTCAGCCTGCTGGGAGAAGTAATAATCGTATAGCGCCTTCCTCTGGGCCTCGTAGAGCTGCCTGCAGCCCTGGAGCGCTAGGTCGAGGGCGCGCTTGAACTCATCTATCGTAAGCTTCCCGTCCATCTGGAGCAGGGTTATCCTGTCGAGGTTGGGCATGTACGCCACCGGCATGTCGACCTCCCCCTCCTTGTCCTCCACGTCGTTCAGGTCCAGCACTATCTGCCCGTCCACCTTACCCACCGCGCACGCCACGACCATGTCCTTCATCGGTATTCCCGCGTTGGCGAGGGCCAGGGACGCGGCCGTTATGCTGGCCCCGCGCGAGCCGCCGTCCGACTCGAGAACCTCCACGAAGACGTCGAGGGCGGTCCTCGGGAACTTGTCCACCATTATTGCCGACTCGAGCGCCTCCCTTATAACCTTGGATATCTCTATCTCCCTCCTTGAAGGCTGAGGGGGCTTCCTCTCCTCCACCGAGAAGGGCGACATGTGGTAACGGCACCTTATCAGCATGCGGTCGGGGAGGGCCATGTGCCTCGGGTGCACCTCCTTCGGGCCGTAGACGGCCGCGACTATCTTGTTCTTCCCGAGCTCTATGTACGCCGAGCCGTCCGCGTTCTTCAGCGTTCCCACCTCGAGCTTCAGGGGGCGCATCTCGTTCGGAAGGCGCCCGTCCACGCGCCTTCCCTGTTCGTCTATTAGCTTGCGCCTCTGCTGCGCGCCTTCAGCTGCCTGCTCCAACGTCAGCACCACCTCCCAGCACGTCCTTCAGCTTATCCATGAGGACGTCCTGCCTGGCCTCGGACTCAACGATCTCCAACGCCCTGGCCACCTGCAATATGCCGTCCGGCGTTCCCCTCACCGCTATTAAACCGTTCATCCCGATCGTCAGCCTGCAGCCGGTGGCCTCCTCTATCCTCCTATGGAGGCGGGTGCGCCTGTCCAGAAGGCGCGGTACGCTGCGGGGGGAGACGCGCAATATCTCGCCCTCCTCTATGCGGCCGAGCCCCGGCCCCCTCAGGGAGAGCAGGGGATCCCTGTTGACGCTGAACGAGAGGATCTTGGCGGCCACCGCGTCGCCGACGTTCAGGACGTCGGAGATCGCCAGCTTCTCCAGCGACCCCCTCCTCACTATGTTCCTCACGAGGATCGTGCCGTAGAATATCGAGTTTATGTCGACTGTCCACGCTATTGCGTTGTAGTCGACGACTATCCCCACGACCACGTCGCCCTGCCTGGGGACGTACTTGCCCTCCAGCGGGACCACGCGGACCTCGTTGCCCACAATCTCCACGAGCCCGACAGAGGCCGCGTAGATGCGGTTGCCGACCTTGTATGTGTTCTCCCCGGGGACTAGCGACCTCCCCTCCGCTATGACGTCCCCCGGCACGGCATACCTTCTCCCCCTCACGCGCTTCACCTCTCGATGGGCGTCGCGGTCGCGCTGCCCTTAGTCATAGATGCCAGCCTGTCCATGAATGCCGCCTGCGAGGCCAGGGGTATCTCGACCACCGCCCTTAGTCCGCCGTCCTCGGTCCACTTCTCCTCCTTGACGTCCCCGTAGGACTTCAGGACGCCGTAGACCTTCGATGCGTAGGGGGCCGGGACGTTGACGCTCAGCCTCACGGATCCGGTCTTGAGGGGCAGCACCTTGCGGAGCTCCTCGACTATCCTCTTCACCTGCTCCTCGGCGGGCTTGAAAGGATCGATGGGCGCCTTGACCTCCTTGAGCGCCTGTTCTATGCGGACGGCAGGGTGCGGGAGGTTCGTCTTGGGATCAACGAAATTCTTAGATATATATGTTATAATTTGCTTTCTCTTCTCCTCGACGAGCTGCCTGCGCTGCTCCGCCGTTATCTGAAGCTCCCCCTTGTCCAGTATCTCCTTCGCTATCCTCAGCACGTCAGTGGTGTGGAAAGCCCTCCTGAGCTTCTCCTCCGATGCCCTCTCGCCCTTGGACGCATCCGTGTAGATGACGTCTATTGCGAGCACCTCCTCTATCCCGGGCTTGCCCTCGGTCTTATACCTCAGGGCCTTGTCGGGGTTCACCAATATCTCGAACCTATCCCCCCCGACCTCCAGCCTCGCCACCGTCAGCCTTCCACTCACGTTCGCGGTTCAGGAGGCCCGGATAAATAAACATCGCCCAACGAATTCGGGGCCGCGAGGCCGCGGCTGTCCCTGGACCCGACAGCCTTGCGCTCGATGGCGCACGCCTCTGCGGCGGATGGCCCTGGACGTCCACGTGCCGCGGCGTTTATCCGCGAAGCCCGCCCTGAAAAAGGCGGCTCGGCGCGCGCCTTTGCGCGCGAAAACGGCGTGAAGACGCCACGACCTCTCGAAGATATAATAATTATCTAATTTTAAAAATCAGCATTATCCGCGCCGAGGGATGAGGAAGAGGGCGGACCGGACGAGCGGTTTTTACCGGGCCCGGGCCCATCCCCGCCGGCGATGATGACTCCAGCCCTCGGCTACATATGGCCGAGATCTTGAGTGCTGAGCTTGAGCCTCACTGGGAGGACCTGAGAGTTTCGCGCCAGCGCGCGACGTAGGAGCTGAAGTCGGCGCTCCTGGCGCAGTCCTCGCACACGCAGGCGGGGGACGAAGACTCTATGGAGCACGACCCATAGTACTCGCAGTCCTCGCAGGACATCTCGCGCCCGCACAGCATGCACCTGAACTCGAAGAACACGGGCGCCCCGTTGAGCGCGCCGGATATCGCGCGCTTGACGCGCTGGAGATCCGCGTCGTGGGGCACCAGGAACCCCTTGCCGCTCTCGTAACGAACGCCGGACCTCATGAGCTCCTTGAAGGCGTCCGTGCCAAGCCTAGGGAGGCGGACCCACTCGTCCAGCTTTACCTTTACCGCCACGCCTCCCTCCTTGGATGCCCTTCGATAAAAATCACTCCTTCGCCTTCTCCAGGTAGGAGGTTACCTCCTCTATGGAGAGGCGGCGCATGCGCTTGGTCTTCACGTCTATGATGGCCATCTTGACGCTGCGCGGGTCGAGCACCTTGTGCTCCTCGGTCCTGCTTGCGCCCCTCAGTATCATGAATATCGCCTCGTCCATGGTCATGGAGTCTGAGTAGTTGGCCTCGAAGTACTCGTTGACCGTGTCGCTGCCCCCGCCTATGGCTATTGCGCTGTAGCCCAGGTAGGTCCCGCTGGGATCCGTCGTGAACACGCTCGGCCCCACCTTGTCAACCCCAGCTATTATCAGGGAGACCCCGAAGGGCCTCACGCCCGCGTACTGGGTGAATTGCTGCGCTAGGTCCCCGAGCCTCTTCGCGAGCACCTCGACCGTTATGGGCTCGTCGTATAGTATCCTGTAGTTCTGCGCGGTCACCCTCGCGCTGTCGACGAGCACGCGCGCGTCCGGCACGTAGCCCGCGGCGACGGCGCCTATGTGGTCGTCTATCTGGAACAGCTTCTGGCTCAGGGAGAAGTCCTGGAGCTTCCTCAGCCTCTCCTCCGCGAACAGGACTACCCCTTCCTTCGTCTTGACGCCCGCCGCCAGAGTTCCCCTCCTCACGGTCTCTATCGCGTACTCCACCTGGTAGAGCCTGCCGTCCGGCGAGAATATGGTAAGCGCGCGGTCATAACCTGCGGAGGGGGCGAACATCCTAGGGCGTCCGTTGTCCCCTAACCCTTAAAAGGCTTTTTTTTATTGTCGAGCACGCCTTGCGCTTCCGCCACATAGAGCTCGACGAGGGGCGCCTAGTCCTCAGGGTCCTCGACCAGAGGGCGCTGCCCACCCGCATAAGGTGGCGCGAGCTGGGCGGCGTGGAGGACGCCTACGACGCCATACGCTCCATGGTCGTCAGGGGCGCGCCCCTGATAGGAGTTGTCGGCGCGTTCGGCCTCGCGCTCGAGCTCCTCAAGAGGAGGCCCGGGGAGCCCGAGGCCCGCGCGCTTGCCGCCCGCCTGGCCTCTGCGAGGCCGACAGCCGTGAACCTGCCCCGCGCCGTGGATCGCGTGCTGGAGGCCTACCTAAGGGGAGGCGCCGAGGAGGCGCTGAGGGAGGCCAAGGCGATAATGGAGTACGAGCGCGAGTCGGCGCGCATGATAGGGGTCAACGGGGAGCCCCTGCTCGAGGACGGGGACGCGGTCCTCACCCACTGCAACGCCGGGGCCCTGGCCACGGTGGAGTACGGCACGGCGCTGGCCCCCATAAGGGTGGCGATAGAGAGGGGGAAGAGGATAAGCGTCTTCGCGACGGAGACGCGGCCGGTCCTTCAGGGCGCGCGCCTCACCGCCTTCGAGCTGGTGAAGGACGGGATAGATACCACGCTGATATCGGACACCATGGTCGGGTACGCGATGAGCAAGGGGCTAATAGATAAGGTGATAGTCGGGGCCGACAGGGTCCTCAGGGAAGGCCACGTGTTCAACAAGATAGGCACGTACCAGGTGGCGGTGCTGGCAAAGAAACACGGGATACCCTTCTACGTGGCGATGCCCCTCTCGACCCTGGATCCCAGTAGCTCGCCCAACGACGTGGTCATAGAGGAGAGGGATCCGAAGGAGGTGCTCTACGTGAGGGGAAGGCGCATAGCGCCAAGGGGCGTGAAGGTGATAAATCCGGCGTTCGACATGACGCCGCCCGAGTACGTCACCGCTATAATAACAGAGAAGGGCGTCGCGTGGCCGCCCTTCGAGGAGAGCCTTGGGAAGCTCCTGGGGGAGGGCCGGGCGAAATGATAGTGGCGATCCCCGTGGAGGAGGACCGCGGGCCGGACTCCGAGGTGGCGCGCCACTTCGGGAGGGCCCGCTACTTCGCGTTCGTGGAGGTCGAGGAGGGATCGGTGAAGGGGGTGGTCGTTAAGGGGAACCCGCGCCGCGGCGAGCACTCCCCAGGGGAGCTCCCGGCCTTCGTGAGGGATAACGGCGCCAGCGTCGTCATAGCCTATGGTATGGGTCCGCGCGCGATCGAGCTCTTCAGGTCGTATGGGCTGGAGGTGGTCACAGGGGCCACGGGGAAGGTGGTCGACGTGGTGACGGCGTACGTCAATGGCAGGCTCAAGGTGGATTCATCGTGGAGGTCGAGCGAGGAGTTCGAGCACTGGCACGGACACGGCGAAGGGGAATGCGGCGGATCCCCCAAGGACCCGTCCAGGGCCGAGTAGATGCGCCGGAAAGGTTTTAGGACGATGGCCAAGAATCATCATGTGGTCGCGCTGCTCGGCGTGGACAAGGAGGTCTCACTTGAGAGGTTCAGGAGGTTCCTTATACTTAGCACCTGCAAGTCGTTCATACCGGAGGAATACGAGCGCGATCCGCTGGTCTTCCCCGAGAGGTATGGCGACAAGGGAATGATATACGTAGAGGCCGCCGACAAGTACACGCTCGACAAATCGAGGGACATAACCTTCGTCCGCGTCAGGGACGTGCTGGGCGTTATATATGAGTCGAAGAGCGGCAACACGTACCTCAGGTGGAGGCAGACGAAGGGGAGGATGGGGAGGGTGACTGGGCATGCCTCGGCCAACGCGCTAGTCAACCTGCTGGCGGCGGGCGTCCTGTCGGAGGAGGACGTGAAGGGACTTCAGCCGATTGAACCGGGGGAATCCGCTAAGGGAGGGGCGCCCAAGGCAGGACAGGAGGACGCCTCCTAATGTAAATTTATTCGAGGGAACCCGCGCCCACTCCACTTAAATAAGGGACGTTTCAAACCCCACGCGATGCCGACCAAGCCGACGCCCGAGATGCAGAAGTGGTGCCTCGACGAGAAGGGCCAGCCGAAGATCGACAAGGGCGCTGAGAACCTCTGCATGGACGAGTCCGAGATATGTTTCATAGATGGGTTCCACAGCAAGCTCTACTACAGGGGCTACAGCATAGAGGACCTGGCCAACTACAGCACGTATGAGGAGACCACGTATCTCCTCTGGAACGGCAAGCTGCCCACGAGGTCCGAGCTGGACGCTTTCTCGGAGGAGCTAAGGAGGAACAGGGATATACCGCAGGGCGCATACGACCTGATAAAGGCGATACCGCGCGACACCCACCCCATGGAGGCGCTCAGGACCGTCGTGTCCTATTTGGGCAACGTGGACCCGGAGAAGAACAAGCTGGATCTGGCGTCCATGCCCGCCAAGGCCATCAGGCTGACCGCCAAGCTGCCCACCGTCGTCGCGGCCCTCGCGAGGGTCAGGGAGGGCAAGGAGCCGATAAAGCCGAGGAGCGACCTCTCGCACGCGGGCAACTTCCTGTACATGCTAAGCGGGAACGTCCCGGACAAGTTCTGGGAGAGGGCTATGGACGTCTCCCTGATACTCTACGCGGAGCACGAGATGAACGCGTCGGCCTTCGCGACCGTCGTGATAGGCTCGACGCTTTCCGACTACTACTCCGCGATAGTGGGAGGCATAGGGGCCCTGAGGGGGCCGCTCCACGGCGGGGCGAACGAGGAGGCGATGAAGCAGTTCCTCGAGATAGGCTCCCCGAGCAAGGTGGACGCCTGGTACAAGGAGAACATACTGAGCGGCAAGAGGAGGGTCATGGGAGCGGGCCACCGCGTCTACAAGACCTACGATCCAAGGGCCAAGATATTCAGGGAGTACGCGAAGAAGGCGGTCGACGCCTCGAAGGACCCCAAGCTGAAGGACATATACGAGGTCGCCGAGCGCCTGGAGAACCTTGTGATGAGCCAGCTCTGCGAGTCGAGGGGCATATGCACCAACGTGGATTACTGGAGCGGCATAGTCTACTACGCAATGGGCATACCCATAGAGCAGTACACGCCGATCTTCGCGGTGGCCAGGATAGCCGGCTGGTCCGCCCACCTGATGGAGTACGTCGCCAGGAACAGGATACTGAGGCCCAGGCTCTACTACAAGGGCCTCCTGGACCTGGAGTACGTGCCGATAGACAAGCGCTCCTGAGGCGCCTCGCCCCCTTTTATTTCCCGCGATTTCACGCTAGTCCGTGAAGGCGGAAGCGGCCGCGCTAGCCGTAACCGACCGATGGGCGCACGCCAGGCCTCGACGCGGCCGAACGCTCACCTTACCAGGAAGAGGCCGCTCTCCAGGGGGCTGGGGACGCCGGAGAGATCGGCCCTGAAGTACCCCGCTGCCTCGTTCAGGTATGGAGGACCGCGGCGGCTGAATATCGTCACCACAAGCCCCCCGTGGTCGATCCTGTAGCCGTTGCATGGCTCGTGCGACCTGACGATCAGCCTGAGGCCGTTCAGCTCGAGGAACTTCCTGGTCACGTCCGGGCCATATAGATGGCCCGCCCCCCTGGGCGATGGGGCAACGCCCGGCACCGGGCTGGGATCGCTCCAGAGCATGTCCTCCAGATCCTCCTTGCTCGGGCTCTCCAGCTCGCTCAGGCTGCGGGCCTCGGACGGAGGTCCCCCGTGTACCATGAAGATGCCGCCTGAGGAAACGGCCGCGTGTGGGAGAAGCTGGAACAGCTCCATCGACTTCCTGTAGAGCTCCGTCCCCCTACGCCCAAACCTGGCCGACAGAGCCGCGGGGTAATCATGAGGGATCGGCGGAAGCCACGGCGGCGGTTCGTGGTTCCCCCTCAGCGCGACCACCGAACCCGGATACTCGAGCTTAAGCCTAAGCACGGAGGCGAGGACCTCCACCTGGGAGGATCCCCTGTCCACGTAGTCGCCAAGGAAGACGACCGCGCCGCTCCCCAGCACCTCGCGCACCGGCCCGGAGAGCAGGCGCCCCAGGGTCTCTGCGTCGCCGTGAAGGTCCCCTATAACGAGGAGCTCCCCTGGACCCTTTAAGTGAACGAGGCCTCCCCGCCTCCTCAGGCG